>CAMVQZ010000004.1 GCA_947169745.1 uncultured Clostridia bacterium | reverse complement strand
TCCTCGCCGCCGCACCCCTTACGGGCTGCTAAGTGCGGCTGGTTTATTCTGACTTC
Organism: uncultured Clostridia bacterium; assembly: GCA_947169745.1. Lineage (GTDB taxonomy): Bacteria > Bacillota > Clostridia > Oscillospirales > Acutalibacteraceae > UBA1213. Next base: position 57,358 of record CAMVQZ010000004.1, on the reverse strand, counting down.
TTGTATTCCATTCCCCTGATAGTTAGCGCCTGTTTTTATGTACATATTAATTGAAAGCCGATAAAACTATGTTTTCGCAAAAACTTACTATGTTAAGTAGAAGCAACAACCAAAATTTTCCATTTTCCGCTTTCAATTTAAGGCAACACCGCACAGAGATTGCGCGTCAGATTTCGAGCATAATTTTTTGTCAGATTGACAAAATCGACGCAGGAATACTGACGTATTTCAAGGAGATTTTGGCGAAAATGACGGAAAATTTGCCGAAAGATGGCGTGCAAAGCCGTCAGGCGGTCGCCCAGCGGTGTTGCCTTAAGAAGTTGTCCATTAAATAATCCTTTGCCGTTCTTTTCTTTAATTATTTATTTCTTCGCTATGGGAAAAAATCATTCTTATCTCCGGGTGTTCCCTGTGCAGCTTTTTCAGAGTAATCAGCACAGAAAGATAGTCGTCCGGATATGCCTGTCTTGAAAGAAGCTTCTCTGACGGGATCAGATTTTCCTCCAGAGCTGTGATGTCTATGGAAGCGTCCCCTAAAACAAAAATCTTCTTTTCAGGAAAATAAAATCCTGCCATAGCCTGGGAGTGTCCGCTGATATCCACCGCAAGGATGCTCCCGTCCCCGAAAACATCAAAAACCCATTTGAAATAATTCTTCAAGAAGGTCTTTCCCTGAAATATCCCCGGAGCCCTTCTGGGCACAGACGCAGGAGGAAGAGTGGATTTCATTATTCCCGAACCGGGATCTCCGGTTGCAAGAAGAGAAAGCACCCTGGGCGTTGAGATAAGCTCATACCTGGGAAGCAAGGGGAGTCCTCCACAGCATTCCGGATCTGTATGAGTCAGAAGTACCTTACGCACACACACCGGATCCATTTTTTCATCAATCAGACGTTTTGTGATATCGTCATCATTTGAAAAACTGAGCCTGTGTTTTGTCAGAAGTTTTGCAAAGGCTGCCCGGTTATGCTTCAGAAGCCTGCTGCAGCCTGTATTGATAAGGACTGTACCCTGTTTTTTATGCTCTGTAAGAAATACATTCACAGGCATCCGCCGCGCGCCCTTTTTGCATAGCCTGTACATTGAGGAAAAATCAATATCCTCATAACCGCAGATATATCTTTTAAAGCTGACGATCTTATCCATAAAAAAGCTCCTGTACTGGAAATATAGTTTTCCTTAATTTTAGTATATCAGCAAAAAAAGTCAAGGAGTTTTGGAATTTTTTTAAAATAAGTGTTGAAATAATCCCATGTATTTGATATTATTAATTTGGATTTTTTTAATTTGTTTTATATTATCCGCTTCTGACGGATGAAAAAGTCCTATGTCCGCAAAAATGTCAGACGGACGATTCTGCGGAAAAACGGAAGGAGAACACTTTATGCCTAAATTCAGAAAAGCAACAAAAAAATTTGTTGCCGCTGTTATAGCCGGCACAATGCTGGCTGCCCTGCCGCTTGCCGGCTGCAACGACGACAACAAAAAGAAAGAAAATTCAAAAACACAGAGCACAGCCGTTTCCGAGCAGACCTCTGTTCCTGAGACAAAATTCGGAGGCGACACCGTTGCTGTTTCAGAAAACTACAAAATCTCATATCAGGTAATGCAGTATTTGTACACTTATGTTTATCAGAGCTTTGTAAGCAATAACGGAACCTCAATGTTTGACTCTTCAAAGTCTCTCGATGAGCAGTATTATAATGAAAGCGAAAATATCACCTGGCACGATTATTTCGTCAATAACACAAAAAGCTACATTGAAAGAATCCTTGTTTTTGCTGAGGCCGCAAAGGCCGCCGGCGTTTCCCTCTCAGACGAGGAGTTAAAAACCATCTCAGACGGCTTCTCAGCGGTGGAATCCACTGCAAAGGAAAGAAGTATGTCCACTGAAGAATATATCGAGAGCATCTACGGAAAGGGCGTCACAAAGGACGATATTGAAAACGTCCAGAAAACCACTCTTCTGGCTCAGAAGTACAGCAATTCGATATATGACGGCTTTAAATATGACGACAAGCAGTATGAGGATCATTTCAACAAGGATAAGACCAAATATCTTATCGCGGATTATCTTTCATATGATTTCCCGTGCACAAAGGTGAACGAGGACGGCACATCCACAGTCGAGGATGAGGAAACAAAAAAGAAAGCCAAGGAATATGCAGATGGTCTTGCAAATTCAAAAAATCAGAAAGAATTTGAAGAATATCTGAGAAAATATCTTAAATCAAATCCTTCACTTGTTTCCGTTCAGAAGGAATCCAGCGAGTCATCTGTCACAGAAGAAGATTTCAATCACGCTGTAGATGATACGATAAACTACACAAAGCATCCAAAAACCCCCTACAGCGATAGCTCTGATATTTCCAAATGGGTATTCGGCGAGGGACGCAAGGAAAACGAGACCACAGTATTGGAAACAAGTAATTCCTATGTGGTTATAATGTGTACGAAGCCTGCTTACAGGGATGAATCCCCCACAAAGAATGTCCGCCACATCCTGATAACTCCCGATGTGGACAGCAACGCCGATGACAAGGCAAAGACAGAAGCAAATGCCAAGGCTGAAAAGAAGGCAAAGGATATCCTTCAGGAGTGGAAGGACGGCAAGGCAACCCAGGAATTCTTCGGAGAGCTTGCAAAAAAATACAGCCAGGATCCCGGCTCAAAGGACAAGGGCGGCCTCTACGAGAACGTTCAGGAGGGGCAGATGGTAGATACCTTCAATGACTGGCTGTTTGACAAAAACCGCAAGGTCGGCGATGTAGGAATAGTCAAGACCACCTACGGATATCATGATATGTATTATGTAGGCGAGGGAATGACGGTCTGGAAAATCACCGTTGACTCATCTCTCCGTCAGGAAGATCTCAATAAAAAGTTCGAGGAATTCAAGAAAAAATATCCGGTTCAGTTTGACGATGAAGCAATGAAATCCTTCAAGCTGGTTGAACAGCCGGGGCTTGAGAGCAGCGCAGCTTCGTCAGGCGCAAATCTTGCAGATCAGTAAATAGTTTCTCCGCAGCGGATAAAGCTTTCCGCTGCGGATTTTTTTAGGCAACACCGCACAAATACCGCCCTAAGCGTTTTCCTTCAGGGTCTCATATAAAACATTGCCAAAAAGATATCCTGTATACCTTACCTCCTCCAGGGTATTTGAATCCGCGCCTATCTCCACAAGCAGCGAGCCGGTATTTATATCTGAGTTATAGACAAAATCCCCGAAGTTCACAGGCCTTGCCATATCCGGATAAAGGGCATTGGCTTTTTTCTGCAGCCTCAGTGCAAAGCGGAAATTATATTCCCAATGTTCAAATTCCGGATCTCCGCTACTGTTATATCCTGCAAGTATCATAAGCTGCGCAGCCTTTTTCCCCTTATATTCAAACACAGGCTTTGACCTCTGCTCCTCATTTCCGATACCATCCCTGTGGATATCGATAACCACCTTTATCGAGGGATATTTCCTGAGATATTCCCGGACTGTATCAGCACTGCGGTAATAGGCTCCGGAATAACTGGGGGAATCGTGGATGGTAGTATCGTGGACAGCCTTTATACCCCGGTTTTCAAGACTTCTGACTATCTCCTCACCCACAGCGCAGACATTTTTCCTGCTGTCCTTTGATCTGGCAGTATAGCTTTCAAAATAATAACCGGTATCATAGGTAAGAAATGCTTCTGTAGTATGTGTATGATAAATAAGTACCTGGGGCTTGTCTGTTTTTTCCGTTTTGAAGCCCAGAGGCAGCTCCAGCTCCTTTTCTATATCCGGGTCATAGGAGGATGTATTTTTTATCTGCACTCCGGCGCCTGCCTGATTTCCCATCGTGGATGTAAACTCATATACAGGATAACTGTCCTCGCCCCGGTGGTCTGATATATATTTTTCCTTTTCCTCATCTGTGGGCTCCATGGATACAAAACCTTTCCGGCTCGTTTCTTCTTTTTTTGCCTCCTCTTTTTTTCCGGCGTCCCTGTTTCCGGAAGATGAGGCTTCACGGCTGATGCTTTTCTCTTCTCCGTTTCCATTTTCTTCCCCTTTATCGGCGGAGGAGGTCTCCCGGTACAGTCCCGGCATTGTCCCCCTGGCTGTCAGAGCAGGAATATCCCCCAGAAAAGAAAGCTCTCCCGATCTGCCGGCAGTACAGCATATTCCCAGCGCAACAAGCACAGCCCCCAGAGCAGAAGCTCCGATCCTCCTGAGAAATCCGATTCCTTTAACCTTAGCAGGAAGCATACCCCACTCCCTCTCTTTTGTTATTCTCTCCCGGAATGATCCCTTACAGATGAAGCCTTTCCCGGACAGCATTCATTATGCGAATCATATGACCGGAGAAATGCCCCACGATAAATATATATTCCCGACCCGTCTGTTTTATGACATCAGGGATATTATCATATCCCGGTCTGATACCCTGTGCAGCGCAAGGTTTATTGCTGTTCCGATAATAGCGGAGGAATCCTTTACCAATATATCTATATTTCCCGGGGTAACGGTCATACCCTCTCCGATGCGCCCCGAAATATCCCTTCCGGTAAGGTCATAGGAAAAAGTGGCGGCGTCTACAACAGTGGGAACTCCTATTCCTATGACCGGTATTCCCAGAGTTTTCCGGCTCAGCTCCATCCTTCTGTTTCCGATACCAGAACCCGGTATCATTCCGCTGTCGCTTATCTGCAGTGTTTTCCCAAGATGAGATATATCCCTGGCAGCCAGAGCGTCAACAGCTATTACGGCAGCGGGGGAAATTTCCGGGGAGATGCCTCTGATCATTTCCAGAATATCTATTCCCGTCTGTCCCAGAACACCGGGAGCGATAACCGCTGTACTGCGGAATCCCTCAAAGCACCGGGCTGCAGCCGGTGTGCTGCGCAGATGCCTTGTAGCGATGACCTTTCCGGCACTGAGAGGTCCCAGGGAATCCGCAGTTATATCCGGATTTCCCACTCCTGCCACAAGAACGCAGCCATCCTCCGGCAGCATGGAAGCAATCTCTTCTGCTGCTATATCTGCAAAGCTCCTTATTTTATCCTCTCTGTAATTATCCGGTATCTCCCTGAGAGTTATATATTTCCCTACCGGCTTACGGAGTCTTTCAGCTGCTTCCTTTGTTGCGACCCTCATCCTGTGGACAGTGAATCCATCCCTGCTCACAGTTTCCCAGGAAACTCCCCTGATATTTTCCTGTCCTCCTGCCTCAAGGGCAAGATCTGTCCTTATTTCCATTCTGTCATCCCTTCCTTATATTATTCTTCTCCCGGAACAGGATTATATACTGATATTCGATAGAATACTTTATTGGCATTGAATTCCGCATTACTTCGTTATCGTCCTTGTCTGGCGTCCTCTGCCTCGTTCTGCGAAATATACCGCTAAAATCTGATTAATGCATCTTATCGGATATAAGTATTATCCCCGGAGATGGGATACTATCACACAAAATTTTTGTCAATAGAAAAATCAAATCCGGCAAAAATGCTTGTTGACAGTTATATAGCAATAATTGTATAATTATTGCTGGACTATTGTAATAAGAAAAATAATAAGAAAAAAGATTATGGGGGATATAAATGAAGAAGTATACGGCACTTTTACTTGCGCTGTCAATGCTGGCAGGAGTTTTCGCATTTTCAGGCTGCAGCGAATCCAATGAACAGTCCGGAGGAGAGACCTCTCAGGAATCAAACTCTGAATCTTCTGCGGACGCTTCCCAGACCTCAGAGAATACTGTCTCTGATATCAGCGCAACAGAATCAAAGCCGGATATTTCCAGCGAAAAGCTGGCTCAGCTCAATAACTTTATTTCCAAGTACAATAACATTCCGGATTTCAATGTAAAGAGCGAAAAAATAGACGCCGCGTCTATTTCCAAGAACAAGAGCATTTCCTTCGTTCCTGATAATTCAAACGATGTATTTACTCAGCTCGTGACAAAGCAGTTCGTTACGGCGACTAAATCCGCAGGCTTCAAGAACGTCTATTCAGATAAGTCAGACGGTACGCCTGCTTCATATAATTCCGCTCTTTCAAAGGCAGTAGAGAAAAAGAGCAATATTGCCGTAATGTACGGAGATATCAACAAGGATTCCGTTGCAACACAGATCGAGACAACTCAGGCAAACGGTATCAAGGTACTTTCAGCCGGATATGTGGGCAAGGATACAAAGGATCATTATGTTGATTATACTATCCCGATAGATTACCAGCTCTGCGGTAAGCTTATGGCAGACTGGACGATAACAAGAAAAAAAGGCAAGGTCAACGCCCTTGCTCTCAATAATTCGGATTCCACCCTTTCCACCTCGATATACGAGGGCTTTGCAGATGAATTCAAAAAGTATATCACTCAGGGCTACTGCACAGTCCTCAGCGGCTCTGCCATCGAAACAGGAAACGGTCTTTCTACAAAGATAAAGCAGGCCATCGACAAGGATCCCAATCTCAATTATATCGTAGTGCTTGACGAAACAATGATAAACGACGCTATCAGCGCTGTCGAGCAGTCCGGAAAGAAGATCCATATCATCGCCACCGGCGGCGGCACCTCAGCCTTTACTGCTGCTGAAAACGGAAAGATAGATATGCTGGTCGCCCAGAGCTATGAATGGATAGCCTATTCAATGGTGGATTACTCACTCAGGGTACTGGGAGGCAAAAAGCTCCCGGATATACAGTCCGTTCCGGTAAGAGTAGTCAACAAGGCCTCCATCAAGAGCGACCTTGAAAAGACGGAATACACCGATATCGACGGCTTCTATGAGATATGCTTCGGCGCAAACTTCGTGACCGGCTACAGAAGCCTCTGGGGCCTTTCATAAAATATATATTAGTTATTCCGGCAGATCTCCTTTCGGGGGTCTGCCTTTTGTATCAGAAAAGCCGTGCTTCGTATTATGCGAAACACGGCCTATACTATATTTTTATTTTCAGTTCACAACAAGGTCTGTCTCAGATTCGAAATCCCTGACCGAAATGCCTCCGAGCGCTGTACCGTCCTTGCCGCAATCATATGTAAAGGTCACTGAATCCTCGTTGACACAGATGCTGCCCTTCTTCACAAGCCCCTCGCTTTCCAGCTGACGCAGATGCTTTTCCGCCATTTCCAGCTTTTTCTTGTTGTCAGCCTTCTGATATTCAAAGCTGCAGGTCAACTCCTTTATCCTGTTGCCTGTATATGAAAGCTTATTAGTATAATCCGAATATTTTTTCTTGTGCTCCGGAGCATTTTTCTTTATTTCCTCAAATATCTTTTCCAGATCGCCGTAATTATTCAGGGCGGTCTTTTCTCCGTTACCCATAAGGCTGCCGTCCTCAAAATCCAGCATTCCCGAATCATTATCTGCGGTATAGAATAAGACCACCTTTTTGCCTGAGGCCTTCTCCGGGTCTCCCGGCTCCAGCTTTTTCAGGGCAGAGGTCAGCTTTTTCAGGATGTCCTTTTCATCAGCGTTATAATATACGTATCCATCCTCATCCTTGAAGCGCACAGAGACCTCGATAAGCTCGCCCTTCTTTTCGTCCCATATCTTCTGCGAGGCATCAAGGGAGGACTCGCTGTCTTTTTTTGCAGAGCCGCCGTTTTCGGTGTCTTTAACGCCGCTCTCAGCCTTGGAGGAGGTGTCGCTGCTCTCAGTCCCGGAGTTCAGGGAAACACTGCTTTCGTCCCCTGATCTTGCCGGCAGAGGAGGCGACTCCGGAGTACATCCGGAAAACGCTGCCGCGCTGATAATACCTGCTGCTATCAAAATGCCGAAACAAATTCTTATTTTCATGCTCATCCGCTCCTTAAGCTTTTTCTACTATTATAATCCGGGTACGAAAAAAAGGATACAGAAAAGTAAAATATTTTTTTCGGAGCGTATGTGGGCATATCAGAAAAAAGACATATTCGTTTCAGCCGCCGGAAATAAGCCATATCGCAAAATGCATAAATAATATGCATAAAATTTGGGCTGTGTGCGGAGAGGTTTTGATTGACTTTAACCATTTAAAGTGATATAATAAAAAAGTCTTTTAAATTGCGCCTCCCGATTTCAGGATATGCTGCGCATTCTCATAAAGGATCATATCCTTTTCTCTGTCGCTGAGACCACGGATACCCCTGAAGTGCCGGATGTATTCCTTCTGGTCATTCCACGGGCTGTCTGTGGCAAATAATATCCGGTGAGCGCCGTGAGCCTTTATCAGCTCCACGACCTGATCGTCGCTGGTCTCGCAGTAGCTGCTCAGAGAAGCAAAGCTGCAGCTTATATCAATGTAGCAGCAGCTCCCTGCAAGGTACTTCATAACATCCTCGTAGGAAAGCATCCCTCCTAAATGGGCAAATATCATAAATGGTTCACTTACTCCGGTTGCTGCGGCGACCCTGTCCATTACCTTTCTTCCCTTTTCCGGGGGACAGTGTACTACGTCAAAGGCAGGATCAACTCCGGAATGGGTAACTACCATCAGTCCCAGACGGGCGCAGATGGAGATGATCTCAATATATCGTTCGTCATCAATAAAAGTCCCGGTGTAGTCGGGATGTATCTTTATCCCGCAAAATCCTGTTTTCTTCAGGTATCCAAGCTTTTCCTCTTTGTCCTCATCGTCAGGATGTATCCCGCCGAAGGAGACAAGGTTTTCATATTTTTTGTTGATCTCTGAGGCATACTTCGTAATGGAATCGAACTGCCCCTTTCTGGTCGCTACCGGAAGTACAACGCTGAGGTCGGTTCCGGATAACTCCATACTATCCAGAAGTCCGGAGAGATCTCCCCTGCGGTATGCCCGCACCTGGGGCGCAGCTTCAAGAAGAGCCTTCATAGCCTTGTCCGCTATTTTTTCGGGATAAACGTGTGTATGGAAATCAATTACCATATTGTAAATCTCACCTCATAAACAGTCTATAATAATGTATGTTTTGTTTCCGGTGCCCCCGATATCCATACGGAGACCCGGCGCACCTCTCAGAATATAACATATGTTATTGAAATAATATTTCTATTCAAGAAAAAACGGAGGAATCAAAAAAATATGGATATGTTCATCAAAGTCCTTTTCCTGGTCATTTTCTTCGGAATAATGATAGGAGTAGGCATCTACTGCCGCAAGCAGGCCACAAACGTCAGCGGCTTTGTTCTGGGCAACCGTTCTGTAGGACCCTGGCTCACCGCCTTCGCCTTTGGCACATCCTACTTTTCTGCGGTAATCTTCGTCGGATATGCCGGTCAGTTTGGCTGGCGCTTTGGTCTTGCATCCACCTGGATCGGCCTTGGAAATGCCTTTATCGGCTCCCTTCTTGCGTGGAATATTCTGGGAAGGCGCACAAGGATAATGACCCAGCATCTGGATTCAGCCACCATGCCCGACTTCTTTGCAAAGAGATATAACTCAAAGGCTCTGAAAATAGCCTCTTCCGTCATCATCTTTGTTTTTCTCATCCCCTATACCGCTTCTCTTTACAATGGTCTTTCAAGGCTTTTTGAAATGGCCTTTGGCATTCCCTACACATACTGTGTTATCGGAATGGCAGTCCTGACGGGTGTGTATGTAGTTCTCGGCGGATATATGGCTACAGCAATAAACGATTTCATTCAGGGAATAATAATGCTGGGCGGTATCATTGCAGTCATTGCCGCTGTTATGAGAGTTAACGGCGGGCTGAATGAGACTATCGCACTTCTTTCAAAGCAGACAGCTCTCACCCCTGCCGGCACTCAGTTCAGAGGAGCATACACCTCATTTTTCGGCCCCGACATTCTTTCTCTTATAGGTGTTGTAATACTCACCTCTCTGGGAACCTGGGGACTTCCCCAGATGGTGCAGAAATTCTACGCCATCAAATCAGAAAAATCCATCAGCACCGGCACTATCGTATCCACGGTATTTGCCATCATAGTTGCCGGCGGATGCTATTTCCTCGGAGGCTTCGGCAGACTTTTCGGCAAAATGAGCGCAGACGGCGTAAAGCCGGAGGGCGGCTATGACGCTGTTATCCCACAGATGCTGGAAAACCTTTCACCGGTCATCATCGGAATAGTTGTCATACTTGTGCTTTCCGCTTCAATGAGCACACTTTCAAGCCTTGTTCTCACCTCCAGCTCAGTTCTTACTATCGACTTTATCGATCCGGTATTCTGCTCTAAAAAGTCTCTTTCGGAAAAGAAAAAGGTTCTCTTCATGAGAATATTCATTGTATTCTTTATCGCTATTTCAGCAGTCATCGCTATTATCCAGGCAAGCTCGCCCGTACTTTTCATCTCCCAGATGATGGGCGTATCCTGGGGCGCTCTCGCAGGCGCATTCCTTGCTCCCTTTATGTATGGTCTTTATATGAAGAGAGTTCCGAAATGTGCTGTATGGTTCAATTTCGTAACAGGTCTGGGTATCTCCATTGCTTCCTTTGTATTCAACCTGGCAGGAATCAAATTTGATAACCCGGTGCTTGAATATTTCAGATCTCCCATAAACGCCGGTATGCTGGCTATGCTCACAGGAATAATCCTGACTCCGATCATAACCCTTTTATTCCCGGCAAAGGATACTGACAGGACTGACAAGATATTCTCCTGCTACAAAAAGCTGGTAACAGTCCCGGTAAGCGAAGCTATCGGTGACGACGAGGAAGCTGCTTCCTCCCCGGCACCTGTAAAGACAGTCACACAGGCAAAAACTCCCGCAAGCACAAAACAAAAACCGGCAGCAAAAAGCTCCGGCAAAAAAAACAAGAAAAGGAAATGATAAAAAATGATGTTTCAAAAGGAAATTGAAACTATGCCAAGAGAGCAGATAGAGGCTCTCCAGCTGGAAAGACTGAAGGAAACAGTAAAATACTGCTACGACAATGTTCCCCTCTATAACAAGCGTCTTACAGAGTCAGGCGTCGGGGACGGCTCAAAGATCAAGACTCTTTCAGATATCCAGTATATTCCATTTACCACAAAGGATGATTTCCGGGATAATTACCCCTTTGGTCTTATGGCTGCACCAATGAAGGATATAATCCGTATCCATGCCTCCTCAGGCACCACCGGAAAGCCTACCGTAGGAGTATATACCAAAGAGGACATCCGTCTCTGGGCAGACCTGGTGGCAAGAGTAGCTGTCGCAGGCGGCGTAACAGCCGATGATATCATCCAGATCAGCTTTGGCTATGGTCTTTTCACCGGCGCTCTCGGCCTGCACTACGGGCTTGAAAATATCGGAGCCACTGTCATCCCGGCGTCCTCCGGCAATACAGAAAAACAGCTGATGATGATGCGCGACTACGGCGTTACAGGACTTGTTGCCACTCCTTCATATGCTCTCTATCTTTCAGAGGCTGTCAAGGATGCAGGCTATCCACTCTCTGATTACAAGCTCAAGTTAGGAATACTCGGCTCTGAGCCCTGCACGCCTGCAATGAGATCCCAGATTGAATCCAATTTTGGAATCCGTGTTTCTGACAACTACGGTATGACAGAGCTGGGTGGTCCCGGCGTTTCCGGTGACTGCGAGGCAAGAAACGGTATGCACTTTGCTGAGGATCACTTCCTCCCGGAAATAATCGATACAGATACAGGAGAGAGACTTCCTGCCGGAGAGGTGGGAGAACTGGTCATCACCACACTCACAAGAAGGGGTATGCCGGTACTGAGATACAGAACAAAGGATATTACAAAGATAAGCTACGAGCCCTGCTCCTGCGGAAGAACCCACGCAAGAATGGCAAAGACAATGGGCAGAACAGACGATATGCTTATAATCAAGGGAGTAAATGTATTCCCCACACAGATAGAAAACATACTTATAAACATAAAGGATATCGCTCCCCACTATATGCTCATTATCACCAGAGAAAACTTCAGAGACAGCCTGGAGATAAAGGTTGAGCTGGAAAACGTGGAGCTTCTTGAAAACTATCAGAGACTCAGCGATCTCAAAAAACATATTGAAGCCAAAATGCAGTCTATTCTCGGTCTGAGAACAAAGGTTACTCTCGTTCCCCCGAAAACCATCGAGCGTTTCCAGGGAAAGGCAAAGAGAATAGTAGATCTGCGAAACAAATAAGAAAGGCAGGCTGAATTATGAAAGAACTAATGATAGGCAACAAGGCTCTCGCAAGAGGTCTTTATGAAGCCGGGTGCTCGGTAATTTCTAGCTATCCCGGTACCCCAAGCACAGAAATAACAGAGGAATTTGCAAAATACGACGATGTTTACTGCGAATGGGCACCTAATGAAAAGGTAGCCACAGAAACAGCCTTCGGAGCATCACTGGGCGGCAGCCGCTCCGCCTGCTGTATGAAGCACGTCGGCCTGAATGTCGCCGCTGATCCTCTTTTCACAATGTCCTATACCGGCGTCAACGGCGGAATGGTAATCTGTGTTGCAGACGATCCGGGAATGCATTCCTCACAGAATGAGCAGGATTCCCGTCATTATGCAGTGGCAGCAAAGGTTCCCATGCTGGAGCCTTCCGATTCCCAGGAAGCTCTTGATTTTGCAAAAACAGCATATGAGATCTCCGAGGAATTTGACACACCTGTATTCATCAAAATGTGCACCCGTGTGGCTCATTCCCAGAGCATTGTGGAAACCGGAGAAAGAAAAGAAACCAAAAAGGAATATGTCAAGAATCCCGGAAAATATATAATGGCTCCTGCAAACGCTATTGCAAGACATCCCTTTGTAGAGGAAAGAACAAGAAAGCTTACTGAATATGCCGAAACTACTCCCCTCAACAGAATTGAAGAAGGCGACGGCTCCAGAGATTTCGGTATAATCACCTCCTCCACCTGCTATCAGTATGTCAAGGAGGTATTCGGAGACAGCGTTTCAGTGCTCAAATTAGGTATGGTCAATCCCCTTCCAGTAAAACTGATAAAGGATTTCGCTGAAAAAGCCGGCACCGTCTATGTTATCGAGGAACTTGATCCGGTAATTGAGACCCACTGCAAAAACATCGGATTAAAAGTTATAGGCAAGGAGAAATTCTCCCTTCTTGGTGAGTTTTCCCAGAAAACCATTGCCCAGGTATTTGGTCTGGATAACAAGGAAAGCGTAAGCATCAGCTCTCAGATACCGGTCAGACCTCCGATGATGTGCGCAGGATGTCCCCACAGAGGAATGTATTATGTTCTCGCAAAGAACAAGCTTACTGTTCTGGGCGATATCGGATGCTATACCCTGGGCGCAATGCCTCCCCTCAATGCACTGGATATGACCCTTTGTATGGGCGCTTCAGTTTCCGGTCTCCACGGCTTCAATAAATCCGGCGGCGGGGAAACAGAGGGAAAGACTGTCTGCGTTATCGGAGATTCCACATTTATCCATTCCGGCGTAACAGGTCTTATAAATGTAGCTTATAACCAGTCAAATTCAACTATGATAATCCTGGATAACTCCATAACCGGAATGACGGGACATCAGCAGAACCCCACTACCGGACTGAATATAAAGGGAGACCCGGCAGGCAAGGTGGATCTGGAGAGTCTCTGCCATTCTGTGGGAATAAACTCCGTGAGAGTAGTGGATCCCTATAATCTTGAGGAATGCGACAGAGTGGTAAAGGAGGAGCTGGCAAAGAACGAGCCTTCTGTTATCATCTCCCGCAGACCCTGTGTACTCCTTAAATACGTCAAACCCAAAAAGCCCCTGTCCGTAAACCCGGATAAGTGCAGAGGCTGCAAGAAATGTATGAAATTCGGCTGTCCTGCTATCTCCTTCAGAGACGGTCACGCAGTCGTGGATAATACTCTCTGCATAGGCTGCGGAGTATGTGCCGGACTTTGTCCCTTTGGCGCTTTTGAAAGCGAGGTGGAATAATATGGCAGCAAAGAATATAATGATAGTCGGTGTCGGCGGTCAGGGCTCTCTCCTTGCATCAAAGCTTCTGGGCAGACTTCTTGTAGATGAAGGCTTCGACGTCAAGGTCAGCGAGGTTCACGGAATGAGCCAGAGAGGCGGCTCTGTTGTCACATATGTAAGATACGGAGACAAGGTCTATTCCCCGGTCATCGAGGAGGGAGAGGCTGATTTCATCGTCAGCTTTGAAAAGATCGAAGCCGCAAGATATATAAAGAACCTGAAAAAGGGCGGCACAGTCATTGTCAATACCCAGCAGATAGACCCGATGCCTGTTATAATCGGCAATGCGGTCTATCCGGAAAATGTCCTTGAGGAGATGAAGAAGCAGGGAGTCCACGTGGACGCTATCGACGCTCTGTCACTGGCCTCTGAGGCCGGCTCCGCAAAGGCCTGCAATATCGTCCTCATGGGCAGACTTGCAAAATACTTTGATATTCCCGGAGAAAAATGGGAAGCTGCTATTGAAAAATGCGTAAAACCTGCATTTATCGAAATAAACAAAAAAGCATTTGAACTCGGACTCGGAAATTAACGGAATATATTTCATCTCAGGAGTTGATAAAAATGGAAAACAAGTACTTTCAGCCGGAAGCCGAAACAATGCCGGTAGAGGAAATCAAAAAATTGCAGGATGAAAAGCTTGTAAAACAGATAAGATATGTGTATGATAATGTTAAGTACTACCGTGACCTTATGGATAAAAAAGGCGTAAAACCGGAGGATATAAAGGGCACTGAGGATCTCTGCAAGCTGCCCTTCCTCAAAAAGGATGACCTGAGAGAAGCTTACCCCTATGGTCTCCTTGCTACAGATCTGAAGGACTGTGTGCGGATACATTCCACCTCAGGTACCACCGGAAAGCGTGTTGTGGCTTTTTATACCCAGAATGATATTGATATGTGGGAGGAATGCTGCGCAAGGGCTATCGTGGCTGCAGGAGGAAGCAGCGACGATGTCTGCCAGGTATGCTACGGCTACGGTCTCTTTACCGGCGGCTCAGGACTTCACGGCGGCTCTCACAAGGTGGGCTGTCTTACCCTTCCTATGTCCAGCGGAAATACAGACAGGCAGATCCAGTTTATGATGGATCTCGGCTCCACCTTCCTCTGCTGCACCCCCTCATATGCCTCCTATCTGGGAGAAAACCTGAAGGAAAAGGGCTATTCTCCGGAGGATAACAAGCTCAAGGCAGGTATCTTCGGCGCTGAGCCCTGGACAGAGGAAATGAGACGGGATATCGAAAAGGCTCTGGGAATCAAAGCCTACGATATCTATGGTCTGACAGAGCTCAGCGGTCCCGGAGTTGCATATGAATGCAGCGAGCAGTCGGGAATGCACATCAATGAGGATCACTTCATCGCCGAGATAATCGACCCCGATACAGGAGAGGTGCTCCCTCTGGGAAGCAAGGGCGAGCTGGTATTCACAGCTCTTGACAAAGAGGCTTTCCCGATGATTCGCTACCGTACAAGAGATATCTGTGTACTGTCGAGAGAAAAATGCTCCTGCGGACGTACATTTGTTAAAATGACAAAGCCTATGGGACGTTCCGATGATATGATGATTATCAGAGGAGTAAATGTATTCCCCAGCCAGATCGAAACAGTTCTTCTCAATAACGGCTATGCTCCCAATTATCAGATCATTCTTGACAGAGTGAATAATTCTGATACCTTTGACATTAATGTAGAAATGGGCACCGAGGATTTCCCGGATTCCCCCAAGATCATCACCGCAAAGGAAAAGAAGCTCCAGGATGCTATGAAGGCTATGCTGGGAATAAACCCGAAGATACACCTGGTCGCACCAAAAACCATCCCCCGCTCCGAAGGAAAAGCTGTACGCCTTATCGACAAGCGCAGACGTTACGGTATAACAATTTAAGACAAGGAGGCTATAACAATGGCTGTAAAACAGATTTCTATTTTTGTTGAAAACAAAGAGGGCAAATTGGTAACGATAACAGACGCTATCGCAAAGGCCGGAATAGACATCCGGGCAATGAGCGTTGCCGATACTCAGGATTTCGGTATTTTCCGTCTTATTGTGACAGATCCTGAAAAGGCAAGAGAGGCTCTGGAATCCTCCGGCTGCTTTGTATCTATAACAAATGTTGTGGGCGTTTCCATCCCGGACGAGCCGGGCTCCCTGGCAAAGGTGGTAAGCATCCTCGCAAGATACAATATCAATATCGAGTATATGTATGCTTTTATTACTATTTCAAAGAAATTTGCCTCTGTTGTTCTCCGTGTTGCTGACAACGAAGCTGCAGAGAAGATCCTGGTAGAAAATGGCATCAAGCTTCTGGAGGAAAAAGACATAGCTGCTATGTAAGGCGTTGATTCCGCCGTTATTCCCGGCTTCCGGTCTACGGAGCCTGTGGGGATAACGGCGGTTTTTTATGCCGGCGACTGAAAAAGCCCTGTTCTGTCCCGGCTTTCGGAGCATTGGCTATTGTTATTTTGACGAATAATAATTAGCTCTGATTGTGCAAAAAGTCATATTGATTCTGCACAACGAGAACACTCCCTCTTTGTACAATCATACAATCTTATTAAAAAACCAACGATTTTATTGTAATATATATTTTAAATAATTTACTTAATGCCCAAATTGTTGTAATATTATATTAGAACCGTTTATTGTGCGGTTACTGTGCAGTCAATTGGAGGTGTGTTGAAAAATCAAAGGGCGACAAACAACATAAGGGTTATTTTACGACCTGAAAAATCTATTAACGAAAGAGGGCATAAGATGAAAACTAAACCAACTCCTTTCCGCAGAGTACTCAGCGGAGTGCTTTCAGCCGCTTGTGTTCTTTCCGGTACAGCATTTGCCGGAGCAACAGTAGCGACCACTGTGGCAACTACAGAACCCATTAAGGCAAACGCAGCCGGTACTGTTACCACAACTGTGGATACCCCTTTTACATGGGATAACGCATCAGTGTACTTTCTCCTCACCGACCGTTTCTATAACGGAGATACCTCAAATGACCACAGCTACGGCAGAGGTCAGAACAACGGTCAGAATGTAAGCTACGACACAACAGGCGCATTCCAGGGCGGAGACTTTGCGGGCATCACAAAGAAGATCAACGAAGGCTATTTTGACGAGCTGGGCGTAGACGCGATATGGCTTTCAGCTCCCTACGAGCAGATCCACGGCTACTGCGTTGCAGGCGACGGCGACAGCTTTGCTCATTATTCCTACCACGGCTACTATGTTCTGGACTACACAGAGTCTGACAAGAACTTTGGTACAAAGGAAGAATTCAAGACACTGGTAAACACAGCTCATAACCATGGTATCCGTATCGTAATGGATATCGTTATGAACCACTCAGGATATAATACCATCCAGGATCAGTATGAGTATAATTTCGGCGAGCTCAAGAGCGGCTGGCAGAATTACTACTATGCTCACCAGAATATCAACAATACCACATATCACGGCTATGTAAACTATGAGGCCAACGCAAATCCCTCATGGTCAAACTGGTGGGGTCCCGACTGGATCCGCTGCGGACTTCCCGGATATACCCAGGGCAGCGGCGATATCGAAGGCTGCCTTGCAGGTCTTCCCGACTTCAAGACAGGCTCCAGCACTCAGGTAAGTCTCCCCAAGGTACTCCAGACAAAGTGGTCAAAAGAGGGTACACTCTCTGCAAAACAGTCAAAATACGGCAGCTCTGATACTGTTACAGGTTATATATCCACATGGCTTGCCGAGTGGGTAAAGGACTACGGTGTTGACGGCTTCCGCTGCGATACAGCAAAGCACGTAGAGCCTTCCGCATGGGCACAGCTCAAGACAAAGTGCGTAGCTGCTCTCAAGGAGTGGAGACAGAACAATCCCTCAGATCCGGCAGCTTCATGGACAGATAACTTCTGGATGACAGGTGAGTGCTTCGGCCACAAGATGGAAAGAAGCTACTACTATGACAACGGCTTTGATTCAATGATCAACTTCGAATTTGCTCCTGCAGTAAATTCAAGCAATATCCCCGGAGCAAGCTCAGTTGAAAGCACCTACAGTAGATATGCAGGCGCTATCAACAGCGATCCCACCTTCAACGTACTCAGCTATCTCGCATCTCACGATACCACCCTCATCAACGGTGACAGAAAATATGCAGGCTCCTTCCTGCTGATGCTCCCCGGAGCTATCCAGATCTATTACGGTGATGAGACCAACAGACCCAAGGATACCAGCGCAAAGGCAAATGCGGATCCGGGAGCAGGACATCAGCTCAGGACCTTTATGAACTGGAGTAACATTGACACTGCAGTCCTCTCTCACTGGCAGAAGCTGGGTCAGTTCAGACGCAATCACTTTGCAATAGGCGCAGGCTCTCACAAGCAGCTCACCGCCTACAACAGCAGCAGCGGCTACACCTTTGCCCGTACCTATCAGAAGGGCGATATCGACGATAAGGTAGTAGTAACGCTCTTCGCGCCGGCTAACGCCTCTCTCACTATCGATGTATCCTCTGTATGGTCAGACGGAATGGAGATCACAAACGCATATGACGGAACCACCTGCAAGGTAAGCGGCGGCAAGGTCACCTTCAATACAGGCGCAAACGGTACTATCCTTATGCAGGAGCCTCAGGGCAAAAAGGGTAAGGTATTGGTAACACACATCAACAAGGATACAGGCGAGACCATCAAGACAGAGACAATGATGGGTATCATCGGCGATTCCTATACCGCTAAGCCTCTCTCAACAGAGGGCTACAGGCTTTCCAATACAGTTGGTTCAACAACAGGCACATATTCAGAGACAGACGCTTCTGTAACCTTCTACTACACCTTCGACAGCGCTAATTACGCTTATATCGTTACAAAGTATGAGGATACCTCAGGAGCGCAGATCGCAGATCCCGACACACAGGTCGGCAAGATCGGAACCACCTATACAACAACTGCAAAGTCCATCAAGGACTATGAAGTAGACACAGTACCTGCAAATGCTTCAGGTACAGTTACAGCAGGAACAACAACAGTTACATACAAGTATGTATATGTTGAGCCCACCAATGTAAGAGTTCACTATTACAATTCCAACAGCTGGTCTCCCGTTAATATGTATTCATATGACGAAAGATCCGGCACAGCAACAGAGTTCAACGGCAAATGGCCGGGAGCAGCAATGACCGATGACGGTGAGGGCTGGTTCTCCTGCGACGCTGACACAGAATGGGCTCTTGTTATCTTCAATGCCGGCTTCAACGGTCCTCAGGAGCCTTCAGGCGGCACAGCTGCGACAGGCTATGAATGCGAGGGCGAGGTCTGGATCAAGGGCGGCCAGGTATATCCCACAGGTAAGGTAAATGTCAAGTATGTAGGCTCAGACGGAACCACCCTGGGCTCTGAGACCATCAAGGGTATGGCAGACGGTACAAACACCTACACCACAACCGCAAAGACCTTCTCCGGATACACACTTTCAGCTCAGCCCACAAATGCAAGCGGCAAATTCACAGAGGCAACTATCACAGTTACCTATAACTACACCAAGCAGGGCACCGGAGATACAGCAGTTACAGGCATTTCAGTAAGCCCCTCATCTGCAACAGTTGCTGTAGGCGCAACAACAACTCTCACAGCAACAATAACTCCCTCCAATGCAACAAACAAGACTGTTACATGGTCCTCCAGCAACACTTCTATAGCTACAGTTACAAGCGCCGGCGTTGTTAAGGGTATCGCAGCAGGTACAGCTACTATTACGGCTAAATCAAATAACGGAAAAACAGCAACAGCAACTGTCACTGTTTCTTCTAACCCCTCAACTCTTACCAACAACTCCAGCGTTAGCGCAAGCTCTGTTGCTGCTGGTTCACAGGTCACAGTAACAGGCGCAGCTTCCGGCGGTACAAAGCCATATAAATTCGCATATTTCTACAAGCTCAGCACTGCCGATTCATGGACTAAGGCTTCCGACGGATATGTTACATCAACATCTGTCAAGGTAACACTTCCGGATACAGGAACATACTACATTCTCGTCAAGGCTCTTGACAATGCAAACCAGACAGCAAAGAGACAGCTCACAGTAACCACAACAAACACAGGTCTTGTAAACAACTCCAAGATCAGCACAGCAAAGACAACCCCCGGCACTGCAGTAACACTCACAGGTGCAGCTTCCGGCGGTACAAAGCCCTACACCTATGCTTACTTCTACAAGTCACAGGACAGAAGCAGCTGGACAAGATGCACAGACGGTTTTGTTTCTTCCACCAGCTATAAGCTCACTATCTCCGCCGACGGCACATATGACGTAAGAGTAGATGTAAAGGATTCAAAGGGCACAGTCAAGACAAAGACCTTCACCCTTACAGTTGAACCCACTGTACTTACAAACAAATCTACAGTAAAAGCAACAACTGTACTCGTAGGCAACCCCATCGTTATGTACGGTGCAGCTGTAGGCGGTACAAAGCCTTATCAGTATGCTTATCGTTACAAGAGAGCTACAAACTCCAATTGGATCACAATAGGCAAATCCTATACAACAAATACATCCGCATCCTTCACTCCCTCCGGAGCAGCGGAATTTGATATCAGAATAGATGTCAAGGACGCTAAGGGCGGATTCGTAAAGAAATACTTCAAGGTAACTTCTCAGAGGCTCACAGCACTCCAGAATACCTCCACAGTAAGCGCAACAAAGACAAACGTGGGAACAGCCGTTACTATGAAGGGCGCAGCTTCCGGAGGATCACTTGAATACTTCTACGCTTTCTATTACAAGAGAGAAGCCAATGCAAAGTGGATCTCCATCGGCACTCCCTTCGGTTCAGCAACAAGCGCTAAATTCACACCTGAGGCTGTTACCAAATACGACCTCAAGGTAGAAGTAATGGATTCCAACGGTAACGTTGCTACAAAGACCTTTAAGCTTACATCAACAAAGGCAGTTCTTACAAATAACTCCAAGGTGAGCGCAACAACAGTTAGCGCAGGCGGAAAGGTGACTATCACAGGTGTTGCAACAGGCGGCACAGCACCCTACACCTACAGCTACTACTACAAGCTCAGCACAAAGAATTCATACAACCTCATAGGTACCGCTAACACAACAGCAACAACAGCAACACTTACAACAGCAGCATATGCGACCTATGACATCAGAGTTATCGTTAAGGACAAGACCGGAGCTACCAAAGCAAAGGATCTCCAGGTCGTAGCCAGATAAGCAATAAGCTTGCTACCCGCGGCACAGGAAAACCTGTGCCGCATTTTTGTTGTGTCTGAAAAACAGGATATGGGTTTTTCCGGGAATATTTATTGCAAATAGTATAGATATAAATTTTATTACTATTTGTATTAATACAATAAGTAATGTTTACATATATTTTACTGATAGTATTTTTCAGGGACAAAAAAAGACCTGTTTTCTGGCCTGATATAAGTCAGAAAACAAGTCTTTATATTATTATTTTATGAAGCGGATATCAGGAACAATGTCCCCGAAGCTCCGGATAGCAATGCTCAGGTCATTTTGCATATATATTCAGATCCCACGCCGGGATGTAGGGGTGCTGCCTCATATATATGCGGTAATCCGGCGCAATGGATGAGATAAGGAGGGGGAGGGAAAAAATATCCTCGCTGCGGTGATATGCTGCAATATTCAGCTTCGGCTTGTCGCGGCGCAGGGTATTTACGCCGCCGATAAGAGCCTGTCTTTCGCAGCCTTCAACATCAGCCTTGAGATACGTGAGCCTGCGGACGCTGTACAGGGTATCGATCTTCGTCACGGCAAGCTCTCCGCCGCCGCTTCTGATACTGCTGCCCCTTCCGTATCCTTCGGAAAAGCTCATATCCATATCCTCAGACCAGATACCCATCCTGAAGAGCTTTATATTTTCCATACCCTTTACATGGGCTTTCAGCCGGGCAAAGGTTTTCCTGTCCGGTTCAAGGGCGGTAATGTGTCTGTAGCTGCCGGCATAGCGTAGGAATTCATCAATGGTATCTCCCCTGTACGCCCCCAGGTCAAGGTAGCTTTCCTCATTTCCCAGCTTCAGGATATCCTCAAAGACTTCCTCCTTAGATGAATACACCTCCCGGAGATACGACAGCTTTCCGCTCAGCTTGTAATTTATGACACCCTCAAAAACACGCCTGGACTGCTCATCCGCCAAAAGGGAGTACGCCCTTTCTATATCGTCACGGTTTTCCCGGAAAAAATCCATACACCAGATATTATCCCCATATACCGGAACATCCGGTGCGAGAAGCTCAGTTTTCTCCTCTATCCCGCAGATATGCTCCATAACCTCCGGCAAACTTGTGCCAAAGGCTGTAAGAATAAGAGGCTCCGGATATTCCTTCAGTATACAGGAGAGACCCCTGACCTCAAACCCCCGGAAGCTCTGACCCCGGACAAAATCGTCACTGGCTGTAACTCCTCTGACCGGGATATGTCTTTTTTCCAGTTCATCCATAATTTTGTCCGCACCATTGCCCATGCCATAAATAATCACAGGCTTTTCCGATGCGGACAAATGCTCATATATGTCTTTTTTTACTATATCCATCTTACAACTCAATTAATATACATAGAAATGTCAAAAGCCTTTACAGAGTGTGTAAGAGCGCCAACAGATATTATATCAACCCCGGTCTCTGCAACAGCCCTCAGTGTTTCATCTGTGATACCTCCGGAAGCCTCTAAAAGTGCCCTCCCGTCAGTTATCTCCACAGCCTGTTTCATAAGCTCCGGGCTCATATTATCCAGCATTATGATATCTGCTCCTGCTTCCAGTGCCTCTCTGAGCTCGTCAAGGCTTCTTGTTTCCACCTCGATCTTTGTCATATGCCCGGTTTTTGATCTCAGTTTCGTGACCGCCTTTGTGATGCCGCCGGCAGCGTCTATATGGTTATCCTTGATCATTGCTGCGTCGGAAAGGTTATAGCGGTGATTTCTTGCTCCTCCGCAGAAAACTGCATATTTCTGCAGTGGACGAAGCCCGGGCAGCGTCTTTCTCGTATCCGCAATAGTCGCTCTTGTTCCCTCCACGAGGCGGGAATATTTATTTGCTGCCGTAGCAATTCCGCTCATATGCTGTATCAGGTTAAGGGCAGTACGCTCTCCCTTCAGGAGCGCTCCTGTCTTTCCCCTGAGCTTCATTATATCATCGCCGTATTTCACAGCGCTTCCGTCCGGGATGAGTATATCCACGCTGGTATCCGGGTCAATCAGCTCAAAGACCCTGGCTGCCACTTCTGTTCCGCAGACAATGCCTTCCGCCTTTGACATAAGCCTGCCCTCTCCCTCCTGCGCGGCAGGGATAAGAAAATCAGTGGTAACGTCTATATAATTGATATCCTCCTTCAGCGCGGTGCGGATGATATCGTCCACATAAAACCTGTTAAGCATCATTTTCCTCCAGAACCTCCTTCAGAACAATAACTGCAACTGTTGCAAGACTTCTTGCCTCCACATAATCACGGCTCAGCTCATATCCTCCGTTTTCCAGGTCGTCTAGTATCTCCTGCGCCCTTCTGAGATTTCCGGGAACCAGCTCCGGTCTGGGAATGACAAAATGACATTCCTGCATCAGGCGTCTGATCTCTGTCCGGTAGCCATGGGGAAGCTCCTTGCCCTTTGTCCGGGGCTTTTCCTCCGGTATTTCCGGTGCAGGAGTACTGTCATCTGCAAGCCTTGCGATAATATCCTGAGCCGCCCTCCTTGAAAACACCAGTGCTTCCAGAAGAGAATTACTTGCCAGACGGTTAGCTCCATGTACTCCTGTATGACTGCATTCTCCGGCAGCATAAAGTCTGTCCACCGAAGTCCTTCCGTGAAGATCCACATCTATGCCTCCCATAAGATAATGCTGACACGGGAAAATGGGGATCCTGTCCTTTGTGATATCAATATTTTCCTTGAGACAATTTTCAAATATCATCGGGAAACGATTCTTTACGAATTCCGGATCCTTATAGGTAATATCAAGATAGAACTTCTCACTGTTTGTAGCAGCTGATTCCAGCATTATTGCATTTGATACCACATCTCTGGGAGCAAGCTCTCCCCTCTTGTCATACTTATGCACAAAGCGTTCTCCATTGCAGTTGAGAAGATAAGCGCCCTCACCCCTGACCGCCTCGCTGATAAGGAATCTTTCCCTGTCGTTTTCAGCTGCAAAGGCTGTGGGGTGGAACTGTATCCAGCTAAGGTGCTTTATATCTGCGCCCAGCTTATACGCAAAGGTTATACCGTCGCCTGTAGCGATAGCGGAATTTGTGGTATACTGATATACCCTTCCTATACCTCCGGAGGCCATAATGCAGTATTTAGCCGAAGCAAAGCTCTTTTCTCCGCCGGAAGTGAGAAGCCCTGCAACAAATCCTCCCTCTGCCTTCTCAAGGCTGAAAAGCAGGGTATTGTCACACACATCTACATTTTTCCTCCTGAGCACCTGAGCTATCAGAGCGTCTGTAATAGCCTTTCCTGTAGAATCCTTGTGATGCACTATCCTGTGACGGGAATGACCGGCTTCCAGCGTCTTTTGCAGCTCGCCCTTGCTGTCCAGATCAAAATCCACGCCCAGCTCCTTTATTTTCAGGACATCTCCGGGTCCCTCCCGGACAAGCACCTCCACAGCCTCAGGGTTATTCTTATTTTTTCCGGCTGTAAGAGTATCCTCAATATGCAGCTTATAGTCGTCATTTATCGTATCCAGAACACACGCAACTCCGCCCTGGGCAAGGGAGCTGTTTGAAAGAGAAAGCTCCCTCTTTGATATAAGCAGGATATTTATCTCCTTCGGAAACTGCAACGCAGCATAGAGACCTGCCGCCCCTGCGCCTACTATGAGTACGTCATAATATTTATTCATAAATCAGGACCTGCCTTTTCTTTATCCGTCTTGACACATGATCTCACAATACGGTCATACTTATTTTATAATACCACAAATTCTCTTCAGATACAAGCAATCCCGGCAAATCAGATCAAAATGTACAAAGAAAATTTACGGGAAAATTTCAGATAAAAAAACTCTCCCGGATACACAAAATGATTCCGGGAGAGAAATGCTTTTATTCGTGAATTTTCAGCCTGGGAGGATCACTTAACCCTGCAAAAGAGCCTTGCATACAGCGTCGCCCATTTCTGTTGTAGATACCCTTGTGGTACCCTCAGTATAGATATCAGGTGTACGGGTAGTTTTCAGCACTTCTGCGACCGCCGCCTCGATAGCGTCTGCTGCCTCCGGCTCATCCAGGGAATAGCGGAGCATCATCGCAACAGAAAGAATAGTAGCCAGGGGATTTGCGATTCCCTGTCCTGCGATATCAGGTGCGCTGCCGTGGATAGGCTCATACATTCCCAGCTTTGTGCTGTTAAGGCTTGCAGATGCCAGCATTCCGATAGATCCGCTGATCATTGAAGCTTCATCAGAAAGGATATCTCCGAATATATTGGAAGTAACTATAACGTCAAACTGCTTCGGGTTTCTCACAAGCTGCATAGCGCAGTTATCAACATAAAGGTGGTTCAACTCGACCTCCGGATATTCCTCCGAAAGCTTTATCATTGTCTTTCTCCAGAGCCTTGAGGAATCCAGTACATTTGCCTTATCAACGCTGGTTAGCTTTTTATTTCTCTTCATAGCCATATCAAAGGCAACTCTTCCGATCCTTTCGATCTCATTGACATTATACTTCTCAGTATCGTAGGCAGCTTCCACGCCGTCCTCTTCAAAGTTTCCTCTCTTGCCGAAATAAATGCCGCCTGTAAGCTCTCTGACGATCATTATATCCATAGCGTCTCCGATGATATCAGCTCTCAGAGGTGAAGAATCTCTCAGGGGCTCGAAAATAACCGCAGGTCTCAGGTTGGCAAAAAGACCAAGAGCTCCTCTGATTCCCAGAAGTCCTGCTTCAGGACGGTTATTTCCCGGCTGTGTATCCCACTTCGGGCCTCCTACAGCACCCAGGAGCACGCTGTCGCTGCTCTTGCACTTATCAATAGTTTCCTGAGGAATGGGAACTCCTGTTGCATCAATCGCACAGCCGCCCAGAAGCGCTTCCTCATATTTTACCTCAAATCCGAATTTCCCGGCAGCAGCATCCAGCACCTTCACTGCTTCATTAACGATCTCCGGTCCGATACCGTCTCCCTTTAGCAGAGTAATATTATAGCTTTTCATTTCAGAACGCTCCTTACTTATTTATTACCACTCTATTATACCCCCATCCCCCTGATCTGTCAACGGCAACCGGTGCGTGCTCGCACTGAGCAATTCGCGTTATCGCTCGTTTGCACTCGCTCGGTCGTGCGTACATATACTCTCGTGGCGCGGCATCCGGCGCACACTGCCCCGGACAACACTCTCACCCTCCGCCGCCGCACCCCTCACGGGCTGCTTTTCGCGGCTGGTTTATTCTGACAATAAGCATTTCACTCTCTCGGCACTGAGCGCCTGCTTCTCTCAGAATTATTTTACACTAACCCGACGCTGCCGCTGTATGAGGAATTATTTGTTGATTTCACTGATATTCTGAGTTATAATTTACTTAAGTAAAGGAAATCATACAATGCAGTAATAATCATTATTCTGCAAAGATCAGAGGCCATTCGGCGGAGCCTGATATTCAGAAGTTTCCCGGATAATACTGTGAGGTGATCAATTTGAAAAAGACCGAAAATTACGCTGCAGATACCGGATCTCTTGAAAAAGGGATGTATATTTCAGGAGTTGACAAAGATATCGTTACATATGATATCCTGATGAAAACGCCAAACGGCGGTGACTATCTTTCCGATGATGAGATAAATACCCTTGACCTTATCTTTTCCTTTTATGCCGGCAACTCCCCACTGTCCGATGATATTGTATACACTGGTCCAAAGGGATGCCGCACAGGTTTTTATCTTCTGACAAGAGACAACGTCACCAGTTCCCAGGCAATCGCTCTGATTCAGGACAGTATGAATTATATCGCAAATTTTTCAGGATCTGTTCCCGGAGCGGAAAAAAACAGCTGCGGAAATTACCTTTCTCAGGATCTTGAGGGCGCAAAAAAAGTAGCCGCAGATATGGTACAGATTCTTTCCGGATGGAGCGAATATATGCTTTATTGAATATAACTGGTAATTCAAAGGAGGATGCATTATGTATGAGGATCTGAAGAAAGTAATCGAAGAGAGTGATAACATAGTATTTTTCGGCGGTGCCGGAGTTTCCACAGAAAGCGGTATACCTGACTTCCGGAGTGTGGACGGTCTTTATAACCAAAAATACAAATTCCCTCCGGAGACCATACTCAGCCACAGCTTTTTCATGACAAAAACCCGTGACTTCTACGATTTTTATCGCGACAAAATGATCTGCACAAGCGCAAAGCCTAATAAGGCTCATCTCGCTCTGGCAGAGCTGGAAAAGCAGGGAAAGCTCAGAGCTGTTGTAACACAAAATATAGACGGACTGCATCAGATGGCAGGATCAAAGACTGTATATGAGCTACATGGCTCGGTGCTCCGGAATTATTGTATGAAGTGCCGGAAGTTCTACGGTATTGAAGCAATAACCGAAAGCCGGGATATTCCGAAATGCACCTGCGGTGGTACGATAAAGCCGGATGTTGTCCTTTATGAAGAAGGCCTCGATGATGATGTCGTATCCGGAGCGCTGAGAGCGATTGCCTCTGCGGATGTAATCATTATAGGCGGAACTTCCCTCAATGTTTATCCTGCAGCCGGTTTCCTGAATTATTTCCGTGGCAGTAAAATCGTTCTCCTTAATAAATCAGAAACTGGTTTTGATTCAAAGGCAGATATAGTCATCCGGGATCCCATAGGAAAAGTCCTGGGAGAATGTGTCGGAGTTTAAAAAAAGTTTCGCCAGCCTTTTGGGAGGCTGCGGAGTCCATGGGACGCAGGTGCCCGGTAGGCGAGACCATAGCGCCTGGTCGCACTTTGGCAGAGTGCGAAATCCCCAAACTGCCGCAGGCAGCAAATAACAAGTGTTCTCCCACCCACAGAAAGCAGTCATTTTTAATGCGAAGTGAGAAAATGACGGAGGAAAAACGAAAAATAGAGAAAGCCGGTGAATCCAACAATTCATCGGCTTTTGTTTGAGTCACTGAATTTTTCTTATTGCGCCAGCACCCTTTATTTTTTTCGGGCAAAAAATTCCCCCACCTTCCGGCAGGGGAGATAATTCATTTTGTTGAGAGCACTGCCATTATCCGGTATTGCCTCAGTTACATCGGTGTAACCACGCTGAGAAGAACGCCGGCTGCTACTGCAGAACCGATAACTCCGGCAACATTGGGACCCATTGCGTGCATGAGAAGGAAGTTTCCGGGGTTTTCCTGCTGACCGACCTTCTGAGAGATGCGGGCAGCCATAGGAACTGCAGAAACGCCTGCTGAACCGATGAGAGGATTGACCTTTCCCTTTGTAAAAAGATACATAAGCTTTCCAAACATAACGCCACAGGCTGTTGCAAGACAAAAGGCGAAAAGACCAAGTCCGATAATACCTGCTGTCTGAATGGTAAGGAATACCTTTCCGGTTGCGGTAGCACCTACTGTAACTCCCAGGAATATAGTAATGATATTCATCAGCTCATTCTGGGCTGTCTTATTTATTCTTTCAACAACCCCACTCTCCTTAAAGAGATTTCCCAGCATAAGCATACCAACAAGGGGAGCCGCATCGGGAAGTAAAAGAGCAACGATAACAACAACAATTATAGGAAAGAGTATCCTTTCAAGCTTGGATACAGGACGAAGCTGACCCATAACCACAGAACGTTCCTTCTTTGTTGTGAGAAGTCTCATTATCGGAGGCTGGATTATCGGAACAAGCGCCATATAAGAATATGCCGCAACAGCTATCGGGCCAAGAAGGTGAGGCGCTAATTTTGTAGTTACAAATATAGCTGTAGGTCCGTCGGCACCGCCTATGATAGCGATTGAACCTGCTTCTGCCGGCTGGAAAATGCCGATTGCAGTTGCTGTAATGAATGTAAGGAAAATGCCCACCTGAGCAGCTGCGCCAAGGATAAAGCTTTTCGGGTTTGCAATAAGGGGACCGAAGTCTGTCATACAGCCTATACCAAGGAATATAAGCGGAGGATAAATTCCCAGCTTTACTCCCTGATAAAGATAATAGAAAAGTCCGCCGTATTCTGTGTGGTTGTAATATGTAACACCATCCACAACAGTTGTGGGATATGATGCCGGATCCAGGTTTTTGCTAAGCATCTCTGCCTTTGTCAGCATCTCTGTGGCGGGAAGTCCCATAATTCCCGGAAACAGGTTAACAAGACACATACCAAAGGCTATGGGTAAAAGCAGAAGGGGTTCAAACTGCTTTTTTATAGCAAGATACATCAGAACAAATGAAATACCGATCATAACGTAGTTTTCCCAGGAAAGCTTCGTCAGTCCGGATTCATTGAACAGGTGATAGATTATCTGCCACAGTTGGTTTAGTATTTCCATTTCTTAACTTCCTTTCATTGATCTGCGGCTCAGAACGGCCTTGTGTTTTCAGCGAGACCTGCCCTTGCCCATGCAGATCTGGAAGAGCGGGACTTTTTGACAGCCCGGAGCTTATGAGGCTTTTCGCCATATATTGAATCCACTGCAGCTGCAATTACCGCAATTATCTCTCCCGGTATCTCGTCATCATCTGTACGAGGGATATATGCGGTCTGAGTTGAAGCCGGTGTAGGATCATCACTGCTGACTTCTTCCTTTAACACTTCTTTTTTCTTTTTAGCTGAATTCTGTACTGAAAAAATTATCCTGCTGTATATCGTCACAACGATAATAAGCAATATCAACACACAGAAAACAACAAGAAAGCCTGCAAGTAGAAGTATCAGCGCTTCTGTCATCTGATTGTTCATAAGTTTTCTCCTGCCTTTTCCTGATTTGCCGCACTCTCGCCGGATTCCATCCTCCGACGGAGCACATATATATTTATTATACTCTAACTTTTACTTTTTTTCAATCAATATTTTAAAAAACAGCAGCGGCAGCGTCGACGCTGCACCCATGTTCGCGTTATCGCTCATTCCATTAGCTCTGTCGTGCATACATATACTATCGTGGCGCGGCATCCGGCGCGCAGTACCTCAGACAATACTCCCACCCTCCGCTGCCGCAGCCTGTACCGGCTGCTTCTTGCAGCTGGTTTATTCTGACTTCCGATATCCCACTCCCTCGGTCCCGAGCGCCTGCTTTGTGTAAACTGGCTTAATTGTCACAGACAAACAGTATAATATTTCCAACTATTATTTTACACTCAGGCTTGAATTCCGTGGTGGTGGGTGGTGAGGGGTTGATTATTGAAGTGAAATGATATATAATTAAGTTAAATATGACAGAATTGTAATTGTGTCATAAATATAAAATGGAGGTAATACTAATGAACAAGAAAAAGACATTTCGTAAAGCAGCTGCAGTGGGACTTGCTGCGGTAACACTCGGTGCCTGCGGAGCGGTCACATTCCAGGCTCCTGCTGATGTTGTAAATGCTGCAAGCGTTACAGCTGCAACTTTTTCGCTGAATAAGTCAGAGGTCACTCTTGGCGTTGGCGAGAACTTCAATCTTACCCTGTCCGGAGGCAAGGCTATCGCAGAAACCAGTTTTAATGCAGGATCCACCTCTAAAAAAATCGCATACTTCGATTTCAAACAGGGACTGAAAGCTATAGCTCCCGGAAAAGCTACGATTTCCATTGTTTCTAAGAGCGGTGCAAAAGCTACTTGTAAGGTAACCGTCAAGAATGCACCTGATAAAATCACAGTTTCTCCCGAGAAGCTTACCCTTGGCGTTGGCGAAGTCAAAGAGGTTTCCTCCTCAGTCAATAGCGGTGCTGCTTCTCAGACAAGAAATTACAGAGTAAATGATACTTCTATCATCCAGCAGATACCCACAAGCTGGAATTTTAAATTCAAGACATTAAAAACCGGCACAGGCGTTATCATGGCATCCACATATAACTATAAGAGTGACGCTTGTATAGTAACTGTTAAGCCGGCTCCTACAAAGGTATCAGTCACAAAAACATCTATGACCCTGGGCGTGGGAGAAACAGCTTCCATCGGTTCTTACCTCAATGACGGTGCTGCTTCCTCACAGAGAACCTACAGAACCAGTGATTCCAGTGTTATAAGAATGACAAAGACAAACTGGACAGGTGAATTCAAGGCTGTAAAACCCGGCGTTGCATGGGTAACCGTCAAGACACATAACGGTAAGGAAGCCAGCTGTAAGATCACTGTAAAACCGGCTCCCACAAGTGTCAAGATCACAAAAAGCTCCCTCTCAATGGGTGTAGGCGAGACCTCCTCACTGGGCAGCAACCTTAACGACGGAGCTGCTGCTTCAAAGCGTACCTTCAGATCAAGCGCTCCCAGTATCGTAAAAATGACAAAGACAAACTGGACAGGCGAATTCCAGGCTGTAAAGGCCGGCGTTGCGTGGGTAACCGTCAGAACTTATAACGGCAAGGAAAGCTCCTGCAAAATTACTGTAAAGTCAGCTCCTTCTTGGATAAAGACCAATAAGAA
Source organism: uncultured Clostridia bacterium (assembly GCA_947169745.1). GTDB lineage: Bacteria > Bacillota > Clostridia > Oscillospirales > Acutalibacteraceae > UBA1213. The sequence goes on along the minus strand of CAMVQZ010000004.1, from coordinate 25,964 downwards.
AACTATCACAATGAATGTCGGCGATACAGCTACCGTAAGCTCATATGTTAACGACGGCGCAGCATCAATGAAGAGAACATATGCAAGCGTTGATTCAAGCATTGTAAAGATGACTCAGACAAACTGGGAAGGTAAATTTAAGGCATTGAAGCCCGGTATCACATATGTTTCAGTAAAGAGCTATAACGGTAAAATGAATTGGTGCAAGGTCATTGTCAAGGGCGGCAGCCTTTCCACTTCAGCTCAGCATGAGCAGGATATCATAGAACTCGTAAACGACACAAGAGTTGATATGGGTATCGCACCTCTCAAGACAGACACCAAAGCCTCCAGCGCAGCAAGATGCAAGGCTCAGGATCTTTATGATACCAAAAACCTTTCAATGTATTCTTCAAAATACGGAAGCATCGAGCAGATCCTCAAGAAATACAATGTAAGCTTTGCAGACGGTTATGTCCAGATCGGCGTAAATTATAAGAGCGTCTCTGCCTTCTTCGATTATATGTACAGAGCAAGCTCATCGGCTGCTATCCTCAATTCCAAGTTCGACAGGATCGGCGCAGGTTTTGTAGGAAACAGCACTCGCAGCGGATGGACTGTATTCTTTATCAAATAATATTTACTGACCATCCATTAGCTTAAAACCGAAACCACTAATACAGACAGGATAATCCCGCAAAGGTCAGCCGCAAGGGCTGCCGGCAGGGCGTATCCTGTCTTTTTCATTTCCGCCGCTCCAAAATAAACCGTAATCGCATAAAAGGTAGTCTCTGTGGAACCAGCCATTACCGAGCCTACGCGGCCGATAAAACTGTCGGGACCATAAGTCTCAAGGACGGAGGAAAGAACTGCTGTGGAGGCGCTGCCTGAAACAGGCTTGACAAGCGCTAAAGGAAGAAGCTCCGGAGGAAATCCCACAACAGACAAGGCAGGAGACAGGATGCCTGCCGCAAGCTCGAAAAAACCCGAGGCTGAAAGCATATTTACAGCAAAAGCAAGCCCAAGCAGAGTCGGCGCCAATGAAACAAGAGAAGAAAGTCCCTCTCTTGCGCCCTCGGTAAAAGCTGAAAAAACGGATATCCTTGTGATAGTTCCAAAAAGTACCACCGATACTATAAGGAGAGGAACAGCAAATGTGCCGATATTATCCATTTTTTCTTACCGCCCCCAGAATAGCAGCTGTACCGATCCCCACAGCCAGCGCTCCAACAGAGGTCAGCCATACATAGGGAAGTATCCAATAGGGTTCCTGGCTTCCTGCGCTTTGTCTTAAAGCGGCCGCCGTGGTGGGTATCAGCTGTATTGATGCTGTATTGATCACGATAAACATTATCATTGACCTGTCAGGAGCTGCTGCAGACGGACAGCTCTTTTTCATTCTTTTCACCGCGGCTATTCCCAGAGGCGTTGCCGCATTTCCCAGACCAAGTATATTTGCAGTGATATTCGCACTGACTGCTCCCATAACTCCCGGATCATCTCTGTATTCCGGCATAAGCCTCCCGAGAGCCGGCGACAGAAAACGAGCCAGTTTTTGCGTCAGGCCCGCCTTTTCAGCTACTTTCATAATGCCCGACCAGAGCCCCATAGAACCGGCTATGGACAGGATAAGCTTTATTCCCTTGTCAGCCCCCTGGGTCGCCGCTGCACTGAGCTCCGACATTCTTCCGGTAGCAAAAGCACAAACAAGACTTATTATAATCATAAAAGACCATATCAGATCAAGCATTACAATTCTCCCCAAAACTGAAACTCATTGCCAAAAGTTACTATTATACAATCCGCTTTCATCACATCCATACGACACAATTCGACAAAAACCGCATAAAATCAGCCTTTACAGACTTTATTTTAATTTTTTGTACTAAAACGACCAAATTAAGCAGGTCGAAATTGTTACTATTTTTCGAGAAATTGTATTGACAAAATCACTCAAACATAGTAATATGAGATTACAATAAGTAGCAGGTGTTTCCAAACCTGCATATATAAGGGAGGTTTTATTATGAGGGCTATCGGATGCGTTCGACAGATTGATAAGCTCGGAAGACTGGTACTTCCATCAGACATCAGAAAATCACTCACACTCGTCAATGGTGTTGACTCCGTAGAGTTCTTTGTTGATGGTGACAGCGTTATCATCAAGAAGTATCGTCCCGCTTGCGTATTCTGTGGCGCTGCAGAAAATGTTGTAAATTACAAGAGTCAGACTGTCTGCGAGTCGTGCCTTAATGAGCTGAAAAATGGTATCTGATCTGTCGTAATTGTCGCTTAGTTCTACCAAACAATACAGAAATACAACAAAGCAAAAACGAATAATCTTCACTGGGACAGGCATAGACCTGTCCCTTTCTTCTATATTAGTATGAAAGTCCGGAATCAGTCAGAACTGAAACCGGACTAATTTTTATGACATTACCGTGTCAAGAATCATCATCAGAGTAAATCCAAAGGCAAAGCCTGCTACAGCTACATCAGGATGCTTTTCCCCTGCCCCCTGAGGTATCAGCTCAGCCGCAACAACATAAATCATAGCGCCTGCAGCAAAGGATAACAGATATGGCATAATAACAGATACTATTCCCGCTATCAGAACAGTAATACCTCCTGCCACAGGTTCCACTATTCCGGAAAGGCTCCCGGCAGCAAAGGCTCTGAGCCTGGGCTTGCCATCACTTTTCAGGGGCATGGAAACAATAGCGCCTTCCGGAAAATTCTGTATACCAATGCCGATAGCAAGCGCCGCAGCACAGGGAAAGGTCATATCCGCAGAACCTCCTGAGGCTGCTGCAAAAGCCACTCCAACAGCCATTCCCTCAGGTATATTGTGAAGCGTTACAGCGAGGGCAGTCATAAAGGTCTGCTGAGACACAGTCGCTCCGGAGCGCTTTGTAATGATCCTTCCCACCAGCTTATCAAGACATAGAAGTACAGCGAAGCCGGCAAGAAATCCGGATGAAGCCGGGACAGCTTTCATAAAGCCGCTGCCGGACAATTCCAAAGAGGGCAGCAGCAGTGACCAGACCGATGCAGCTGTCATAACCCCTGCGGCGGATCCCGTGAGAATACATCTGACCCAATCATTTATTCTGTTTTTCATCAGAAATACCATTGCTGCCCCGGAAACAGTGCCTGCAAACGGTATCATTAATCCTATCAGTATCTCTATTCCAATCAGCTCCCTTTTTTACACTATATTCATCATCTCCTGCATGGGTTACAGTGTATTAACGGGAGAAAAAAAGGATATGCCCCCGAAAGGACATATCCCTGAAAAAACTTATTGTGTATTCCTGCTTACAGGATTATACTCTTGACTTTTTCTTGGAAGCAAGAACTACTGCGCCGAGAGCTGCTGCTGCGATTGCGATAAATGCAGCTGCCATAGCGATATCACCAGTCTTGAATACTTCGATCTCGCTGTCATCGTCACCTGAAGGTACGTTGCTCTCTTCTGAGCCGCTTTCCTCAGCAGAATCTGAAGACTCTACTGTTGAATCAACCTCAGAAACTTCCTCTGAAGACTCTACCGGATCCTCTGAAGGCTCAACCTTCTCACCGATCTCTTCCTTGATGTACTCGCCGGTGTAGTCAACCCACTCACCAACCTGATACTTGCTCTTTGTCTTTTCTACGCCTCTGCCAGCCTTGAGACCGCCGTCAACGTCGATTACATACATCTGACCAGCATTCTCTGTTGCGCTGAAGGGGAGATCCTCTGTCTGATAAGCTTCTGCACCAGCAGCAACCTCTTCGTCTGAGAAACCGTTACAGAAGATGATCTTCTGAGCATTGAAGGGGATTCTTACCTGCCAGATATCTGTGCCAGGGATCTGAGTCATCTCTGTGCCGGGGAACTTGTCAGGCTCAAAGCCAGGTGTACCGTCCTCGCCTACTGTCTCGTGACAGCCGTGGAGGTTGCCCTCGAGGTCAGTTGTCTTTGCATAGTCCGGATGCCACCAGTAAGCGCATACTGTCTCCCACTTTGTCTTACTGTTATCGAAGAAGATATAGTCGGAGATCTGTGTCTCATAGAATTCAGGCATCTCTGACTGCTCTGAATCCTCAGATATCTCAGAAGCAGTAGATGTCTCTGATGTATCAGAAGCAGTAGATACCTCTGATTCCTCTTCCTTAGCTGCAGCTGTTGTGAAGGTTACAGGCCAGAACTCAACGCCATCCTCTTCAAAGTTGAAGCCTGCTTCCTTAACTGCTGAATCAGCATTAGCTGTAGCAGCGTCGTCAACCTTATTTGTATCAAGCTTTACTGTGATGTCAGACTTCTCTGTTACTGTAACAGTAAGGTTAGTCTGGCTGTTCTGAGTTCTGTCATACTCAGCCTCATATGCGCCCCAGCTGAGATCCCAGGCACCGTCTGCACGAACCTTGAAATCATATGTGCCAGGCTCAACGCCCTTTACTACGCCCTCGAATACGCCGTCTCCGTCGTCATCTGTCATAGCTGCGATGTCAGTTTTCCAATCAGAACCAACGAAGGAACCGATAACACCAAGTGTCTTGAAGTTATCTACCTTCTTAGGTGTCTTAACTTCCCATGTTACAGGCCAGAAATCATAGCCCTCTGAATCGAAATCGAAGTCAGGATCGTTAACATAAGAATCAGCGTTAGCCTTAGCTGCGTCGTCAACCTTTGTTGTATCCAGCTTAACTGTAACTGCAATAGCGTCGCCAACATTTACGCCCTCGATAAGGCAGTTTGTCTGGCTGTTCTGAGTTCTGTCATAAGATTCCTCATAAGCGCCCCAGCTGAAATCCCACGCATGATCGCCGCGAACCTTGAACTGGATACCCTTCTTGCCTGTGGGCTCGCCGTCTGAGGTGAGCTCTGTGATCATATCCTCAGTAACACTGTCGATCCTGAAAGAACCAACATAGATGCCGTCACCGTCGTCATCGTTCATTGCGATATCGTCGATGGGCTCATCAGCTGTACCACCCCAGCTGTTCATTGCACCAGCAATACCATAAGCCTTGACGTCGGTCTTAGGATCACCAGCAGCAGAAACAGAAGTTGCGGCAACAGCAGCCATTGAGCCTACAAGAGCAGCTGCAAGTGCGATGCCAACTAATTTTTTTGTCTGCATATTAATCTTCCTCCTAAAATCTGATTTGTCCGTAAAGCAACAGGTATACCTATTACTTTATCTTTTTTGATTATACATCTTATAGCCCGAAATTGCAAGAGAAAAGTATTATTATTTGATTCTTTTATTTTCCTGATATGAGATATTTTGTGTATTTTGCCAGAATTTTACCCCCTTATTCGTGCTTGTTTTCTTTTCGTACCACAGCATATTGTGTACTTTATCCAATCCAGAACTATATAATTGTTTATAATAACTTTATTTTTGTTACAAAAATATTACAACTTTTTACATAAAAAAAGGGATACACCGGAACCGATGTATCCCAATCTTGTTTTGTTAATCAGATCAATTCACTGTAACCAGGAATTAGTCTTCTCTTCTCTTCTTAGAAGCGAGTACTACTGCGCCAAGAGCTGCAGTTGCAACTGCTACGAATGCAACAGCCATTGCAGCGTCACCGGTCTTAACAGTGTCGTTGTCACTGTAATCGCCGCTGTTGTCGTCAGTGTTGCCGTCGTTGCCTGTGTTGTCGTCTGTGTCGTTGCTTGTATTATCAGTATCATCAGATGACTCGTCGATATCAGAAACATCCTCTGAGCTCTCGTCACTTGACTCAGCAGACTCGTCGCTCTCGTCGTCGGAAACTACGCTGTCATCGCTCTCTGTGTCAGAAACGTCGCTATCTGTATCAGAAACATCGCTCTCTGTGTCAGAAACGTCGCTCTCTGTGTCAGAAACGTCGCTCTCTGTGTCAGAAACGTCGCTATTCTCGGATACTTCGCTTACTTCGCTATCCTCGGATACTTCGCTTACGTCGCTGTCCTCAGATACTTCGCTTACTTCGCTATCCTCGGATACTTCGCTTACGTCGCTGTCCTCAGATACTTCGCTTTCCTCGGATGACTCCTTATCAGGTATAAACTCAGAAATGAATGCGGCGCCATCATAATCTGACCATGCACCACCCTGATACTTGATCTTTGTCTTCTCAACGCCTCTGCCCTTCTTTGTGCCTGCAGCTACGTCGATTGTATAGATCTGACCAGCATTCTCTGTATCGCTGAATGAGAGGTCTTCTGTCTGGAAGCCTTCCTCACCGGCTGCGATCTGCTCGTCTGACTTACCGCTGTTGAAGATGATCTTCTGAGCGTTCATCGGAACTCTTGCCTGCCAGATATCTGTGCCCTCGATCTGGGTCATCTTTGTTCCGGGGAATGCAACAGGACCGTTTGCGGGGTTACCCTCATCGTCTACTCTCTCTTCCCAGCCGTAATCGTTGTCTTCAAAATCATATGTTCTTGCATAATCCGGATGCCACCAGTATGCATAAACCTCATCCCACTTAACTTCGCTGTTATCGAAGTAAATGTACTCTTCAGGACCAGTCCAACGGCCAGCCTCAGATGCCTCAGATTCCTCAGAATCCTCTGATACATCTGATACTACAGACTCCTGTGAATCCTCAGACTCCTCTGCGTCTACAACCTCAAAGGTTACAGGCCAGAATTCATAACCATCTGCTGCAAAGTTGAAGCCTTCATCGTTAACAGCTGAATCAGCATTAGCCTTTGCTGCGTCGTCAACCTTTGTTGTGTCAAGCTTAACTACCAGCTTCTGACCCTCGCCTACAGTTGCGCTGCAGTTGGTCTGGCTGTTCTGTGTTCTGTCGTAATCCTCTTCGTATGCACCCCAGCTGTAGTCCCAGGCGCCGTCTGCACGAACCTTGAAGTCATAGGAACCAGTCTCTGTTACCTCTGCCTCATAGATGCCGTCGCCGTCATCATCAGTCATCTCAACGTCGCCGCCCCAGCTGTTGAAGCCGCCGATAACGCCAAGTGTTGTGAAGGGCTTGTACTGCTCGTCACCCTTTGACTCCTCTGACTCCTCAGAATCCTCGGAATCCTCAGACTCCTCTGCGTCTACAACCTCGAAGGTTACAGGCCAGAAGTCAAAACCATCTGTTGCAAAGTTAAAGTCTTCGTCATTTACAAAAGAATCAGCGTTAGCCTTTGCTGCGTCGTCAACCTTTGTTGTGTCAAGCTTAACTACCAGCTTCTGACCCTCGCCTACAGTTGCGCTGCAGTTGGTCTGGCTGTTCTGTGTTCTGTCGTAATCCTCTTCGTATGCACCCCAGCTGTAGTCCCAGGCGCCGTCTGCACGAACCTTGAAGTCATAGGAACCAGTCTCTGTTACCTCTGCCTCATAGATGCCGTCGCCGTCATCATCAGTCATCTCAACGTCGCCGCCCCAGCTGTTGAAGCCGCCGATAACGCCAAGTGTTGTGAAGGGCTTGTACTGCTCGTCACCCTTTGACTCCTCTGACTCCTCAGACTCCTCTGCGTCTATAACCTCGAAGGTAACAGGCCAGAAATCATAGCCCTCTGTCTCGAAATCGAAGTCACCGTCGTTTACATAAGAATCAGCGTTAGCTGTAGCTGCGTCGTCAACCTTTGTTGTGTCGAGCTTAACTACGAGCTTCTGACCATCTCCTACAGTTGCGCTGCAGTTGGTCTGGCTGTTCTGTGTTCTGTCATATTCCTCTTCGTATACGCCCCAGCTGTAGTCCCAGGCTCCGTCTGCACGTACCTTGAACTCATAGGTGCCAGTCTCTGTTACTTCTGCCTCATATACGCCGTCGCCGTCTTCATCTGTCATCGCAACGTCAGCTGCCCAGTTGTTGAAGCCGCCGATAACGCCGAATGAACCGAAATCAGAAACAGTTTTAGCAGAAGCTGAAGATGTAGCGGCAACAGCTGCCATTGATCCGACAAGAGCTGCTGCAAGTGCAATACCGATCATCTTTTTTGCTTGCTTCTTAGTATGCATTGATATCGTCCTCCTAAAAGATAATATTGTATAAAACGAAGGGTATAACTTGACCCTTTGCGCCTTATCTTACTAGATTATACAACCTGAGATTAAATTTTGCAAGCAAAAAGTATCGTTATTTTATTTTTTTATTTTCCAATTAGTCTGCTTTTTGTACATTTTGCTATGTTTTGGAAGCTGAATTTTTCTTATGTATTAATCCAAAAATAAAATATTGTGCATCTTGCACTTTTTCGTAATTTGATATTGTGTAAATCTAACTAATATATATTCAAGAACATTTTACAACTTTTTCCTGCCCGTCTATCAGAAAGTCCCTTGTTTTCAACACTTTTTTGCCCTATGTTGATATCCTCCGGGTTTTTTATTTGACTTTTATACAAATTGTTATATAATCAATAAGGTAAACACATACCGAAAAAGGAAAACACAGGAGAGAATTTCAATGAGATACTGCACAAAATGCCACAGATTATTTACCGCCGACGCCCCGGAAAGCTGCCGGTTCTGCTCAAGGACTCTGATAAACGACCCCAGCGAGGATTCACCCGTCAGAATGCTCAGCGCCAACGGCTTTGAGCTGGAACGTATCTGCGCTGCCCTCAAGGGCGAGGGAATCCCCTGCTCTTACCAGCACGAAAGAAGAGACGGCGGAATACAGATACTCAACAGCGCCCCGATAGAAAACTGCGATGTATTCGTACCCCTGAGGTTCTACAACGAGGCGAGGGATACACTTATCGGCATCGGAGCAATCGGTGAAGAAGGCGCAGATGAACCTGATATTCCGGAGCCGGAGGAAAAAAAGACACCTGAAGAAGATCTTTCATCCGGACGGGCAAGAGCAATCCGCATCCTTTCAGTCATACTTTTTCTGGGACTTATTGCAGCTGCGGTATTCCTGACAGACTTTGTTGTCGCCCTGATACAGAATTTATTCAAATAATAATCAAAGCCCCGACCGGGGCTTTCTTCCTTTACCTGGGGCTGATGTATACACTTTGACTGTTATATTCCTTGTGTTTCTTATTATAATGTAAGTTTTTTCTCTGGTACATCACAACCCCTGGAACCATACGCCTGATTCAGTCAGAATCAACTTTCAGACTTTTGTATAAAATATACAATCCGCACCTGATGTGCGCTCATCATTATTGTAATAATTATTTCTTTTTTGTTACATTTAGGCTATTTCGTGCTTCGGATTTATCATTTTCGTTATTATTTCGTTGTTTTATACAATGAAACACATCAGCGGTTTTTGTACATCGGCATTTTTATTAAATTCAGCCTTGCTCATTTGGTGATTTACAACAAAAAATAATAATCTGTTTTCCCTGCCGGGTTTTCAGCTCACAGCTGTACCGGAAAGAATATCTTACAAAGGTATTATATGGTAATTTTTTTCATAAAATCTATCTTGATTTTTACGATCAAACATAGTATAATCTTTATTAACGAAACTTATGTTTTCATTGAAGTTTCATTAATTAATTTTTAGGAGGATTTACTAATGAAAAAGTCAAAGATTTTAGCTGCAGCTCTTTCAACAGCTCTCGTAGCTTCAGTAGCTGCAACAGCATCAATCAGCGTATCAGCTGCTACACTTGAAGACCTTCCGAAGCACAAGATCGGTGTTGTTGGTGGATTCAACGATTGGAAAGACGATATCGCTATGACAGATGATGACGGCGACGGCGTTTATGAGGCTATCGTTGACATCAAGGAAGTAAAGAAAGAGTGGATCACAGAGTGGAGCCAGGACGATAAGCCCCAGGGCAAGAACTATCTCCAGTTCAAGGTTCGTCTTGACGGCGCTTGGGATGCAAGCTGGGGTATGTATGAGCCTGAGCACGTTCGTACACAGAACAGCCAGTCCAACGTATATGTAAAGGAAGCTAAGGAAGGCGAGCCGATCAAGTTCAAGGTTCTCTTCGATACAAAGCACAACGATCCTGCAGCTGTTGCAGCTGGTTATGAGGATCTCGACTTTGAATTCCTTTATGTTACATATGAGATCGTAAAGGACGAAGCTCCTGCTGAGGAGTCAAAGGAAGAAGCTCCTGTTGAGGAGTCAAAGGAAGAAGCTCCTGTTGAGGAGTCAAAGGAAGAAGCTCCTGCTGAGGATACAACAGAAGAGTCTCCCGCTGATACAACAGGCGACGCTGACGAGACAACACCTGCTACAGGCGACACAACATCTGCTATCGCTCTCGTAGCTGTAGTTCTTGCTTCTCTCGGTACTGCAGTTGTTATGACTAAGAAGGCTTCTGCTAAGGACTGATATCCTGAGAACTGAATAAACAGTTTCGGCTGCCCATAAACGGGCAGCCGTTTTTTTATGTCTCAAACCTGAAGCCCCGCAGAAGCGGTCTGAATATTTCCATATGAGAGCCGATTCTTTCCGCCTGCTCCTGTGTAAGACTATCGCTGCAGGTAAACACCAGATCTCCGTTATCCATTGTAAATTCTCCATCAACATTATATATTCCCGGGATCAGCCCCATACCATTCCGGGAATGATCGCTGTTGGTTATTGAAAAGGCACTGATAAGACTGTTTCTTCGTCCCTGAAGGCTGCTGTCTGTATTATATGCCCCCAGCATTTTTTCATATACCTAAAGCCCCCTGTCCTCAGCGGTAGTGATGAATAATTCTCTTTCCAGTTCCTCCAGCTGGTCATATATCATCTGCAGTCCCGCAGCGTATGCCGCAAGCTCTGCATAAACGACAGTGCCCTGCTGCAGATCATAAAGACCGCATCCATCCAGCTTTTCCCGGAGCATTGTCAAAACATCCATAATCACTGCCTTCTTTCTATGGTTATTGTTCCCGGAGCAAGGAACTGACTATTCCCGATGCTTCTGTCGGTCATATTTACGAATTCATAGTTTTCCACCCCGGGAACACTTATAATCCTGCTTCCCAGCTCTGCTAAAACAAGACCCTGTCCTGCTCTGGCATCAAGGAAGAATTCATCTATCACTGCTCTTACCTCCTGGCTCACATCGGAATATACAAAGCCGTCCCTGACAGTTATCCTGACAGTAACATCCTGCTGGAAGGGATTGGAACTGTAGACGCTGTAATTATAGCCGATACATTTTCTTTCATCTATCAGCCCCCGGACAGCTCTGATAACATCCATATCCACACCGCTGCCCCTGCCGCAGAGATATATGGAAAGACCGGTAGCATTATCCTCCACGAGCTTCACAGAATTCACGCCCTCCACATTTTTGATCATATCCTCGAAAAATGCTTTGTTCACTCCATTTGGTATATTTCTTATTCTGTCCGCAATTCTTTTTCTCAGACTTTCATCCGTTTCATCCTCCGAGCCTCCTCTGAATGCCCCGGAATTACTGACGCTGACTCCGATAGAAAAATATGTAACAACTGTAGTTATTTCTCCGGGAGCAACATTATACTGTCTGCCGCTTTTTACTGCTTCGGCGCTGACGGTACACAAAGAAGTTCCCCTGTATATAACAGCCTCCTCCGTTGATACAAAATCCAGCCGGCCGTCCGAGGTAGTAAACACCGTTCCTGCCGGGATAACAATATCATAATCAAGAGGCACATCCACACTGACAGCAATATTTCCGCTGGCCTTGTTTCCTCTCTCCCTGAAAATCCCCCTCTGCTCACCGTGCTTATCCAGCATTTCTCCGGTAGCAGTATCGGGGAACATTTCTTTTTTCAGCCATTCTATATTGCACGACAGCGCAAATATTTCCCCGGCCAGAAGCTTCAGACGTATCCCGATATCAGACTGGCTTGCGGCTTCATATCCGCTCTGCAGTTCAAATTCATCTGACATTCTTTCAAGTATTTCATCATAACTGATACCCATATCATACCTCCTTCAGAATAATAAATGATTTCGAGCCGTTAATATCCACCCTTATCCTTGTATGGGCAAAGGTGATTACAACGAGATCCACCTCCGGATTTTCTTCTCTGACAGCTTCCCTTACAAGAGCCTCAATACGTTCCTGAGCGCCTGGTTCGTTTCTGTTTATCTCCGGAACACCGCTGCCCAGCTCCCGGTCATAAATAAATCCTCCCCTGCGGGCGCAGACGGCAATATATATTCTCTGAAGCAGTTCTTTTCTTCCGCCGATAAGATATGCTCCGCCGCTGTCCTTTTTATAATCTCCGTTATTACCAAGTGCAGTATCCGTTCAGATCACCTCTCCATTCACATAAACATTTCCGTCATTTGAGAGCTTTATCACAGCTCCTCCATCCGATCTCAACACTATTTCCCCCGGTTCAAACTCATCCTCCACCACCGGAGACCTTACCCCGATGCACATCATACCCTCTCTCGCAGGTATAACTGCCACATCGGAATTCTGCTTCGGGATGCTGTAATATCCGGGAGGGTTGACAATTTCGCATCGTCCCTTCCCCTCCGATGTTACAGAAGAGACCCTGGTATCAGTCCCGTATCCCACTGAACCGGCGGCTGCTATTTTTCCTGTAGCTTTTCTGTCAAGAATATTTCTTGATATCCACATCAGCTTTCCACCTCCGCATATATTCTTGTCCTGCATCCTTTTGCATCCACCGAAAGATGCACCTCCTTTATCCTCAGATCATTCTTTTCTCCTCTTATCCTGATCCGGTCTCCCGGTCTGCAGGACAAAAGTTCCCTGTACCCAATGATACGGCTTTCATAAACCTTTTCCGATCTTGTTATCAGTTCCCTGGCCGCCCCGACGCTTCTTCCTTTTGTTTCAAAGACATTGACAAATCTTCTTCTCCGGATTTTCTTCCTCTCCGCCAGATTCCCGGTCAGTCTCATTTCATATCCTCCGGCATTGTATGTCCTTGCAAATATTTCCGAGATAACTCCGCTCCGTCTCAGACATTTCTTTACATATCCTATCTTATCCGGGGAAAGCATTATCAGAGCGCTGTTGTTCCCTCCGCTGACATCTATCATTCCGTCATTATGTATCACCGGTCTTGTACCGGTAAATTTATTGCAGTATTCCTCCAGAACATCCCATTCACTCATCCCCTTTGATATGACCAGTTCACCGCCGCAAGGTAACTTTCCGCCCTTTATCCCCGAAAAACCCAGCTCCCTGAAATGCCTTTCAAATATGAGTTCTCCGTCTGCCAGACATAATGTCTCCGGTCTTGCCTCATTATCCAGGAGCACCGCCTCTCTGCTTCTTGCCCTGATCTCAAGGAAATGACCCTTTTCTCCCGTTTCCTCATTCTGCTCATCCACAATTCCGGAGAAGAATAATTCATTTCCCAGAAAGACACTTATATCCGTATATTCACGAATGCATCCCCTTACCGGGAATACTGCCCTCAGGCTGTCCGCCGGGGCGTCCCAGGAGGAAATAATACTCAGTGAAACAGTTTCATCCATACGCTTTTCCCTGCCCCTGATATCAGATAATACTATTCTCAGCAAAGGATCACCTTCTCCCAGGGCATTACCGGGATATCCGGACGCTTTATATGGGGATTGAGACTGACAAGAAGATCAATATGTATCCCCAGCCTGTAGGATATATCCCACAGACTGCTTTTCCCGTCCCCGTATTCAGCAGACTGTTCCCTGTGATATGAAAAGCCTCCCGGTATCTCCCGGAATTCAAAGCTGTAGCCTATCACATCCTCAATATCCTCCGCCGTCATTTCAAGCCTGCTGAAAAATGCAAATACCGGTCTCTGGGACGGTATATAAAGCATACCTGCCTTACCCTCCTCAAAAAGAGTTTTCAGTCTGTTGAAGCTTTCACAGCAATCCTCTCCGAAAAACTCACCCTGTCCCCTGATACTCATACAATGCCTGCCGTTATCACTTATGTTATCCATTCCTCCGGGGACAGGGGAGATACTGAGATTTCTCTTTCCTTCTATTTTGATTACAGACGGATTGACCGGAAATATGAAATCCCTGAAGCTCATTTTCCTGTCAGTTCTCATATATCTCCTCCTCTGCATCCAGCTTTCTGCTGTATCTCATAATATCAGCCCTCAGAAGCTCTGATATCCTCCTGAGTACTGCGCCGTCATCTGTTTCCTCCGGTATATCCGGTATTTCATTTTCAGTCAAAACAACACCTCCCTTTTCATATTCAGTGCTGTAACGCTGATAAATTCACTGAATTTCCCCTTGTCTGCCGTATAATAAAAATCATCCCACATACATCCTGACAGGGTAATTCTTTCCTTGTCGGTTGTGAGCACCATCGTAAAATTATCCAGATCGGAGAAGCCGCAGTTTTCAAAGGGCTTTTTAAAAACAATACATCTCAGATTCGCCTTGTATACTTCGCTTTTTCTGATATGTGCCACATCATTACCTGAAAAACACGTTCTGATACTATGCAGCACCGACTTTTTTCTTATTTCCGCTGCTTCCGCCTGTAAAAGCTTTTTTCCGTCAATGCTGATACTCACATCCTTCGCATATATGCGCTGACTATCTGTCAATATAGCTGTCACCTCCGCACACTCTTTTTTCTGCAAGCCGGAAGCCTGTTACGATCCGGAAGGCTCCGGCAGCTTTGTCGTAGCTATATTTATCAAGGGAGACTGATATGATCATCCCCTCCTCATCCGCCTGACGTATTCTGTCCACTATTCTTTCCGTATGCTCCAGACACGCTTCAGCTCCCCCCTTTTCCGGAGACAGAACTGTCATCTCCATCTCTCCGGATGCCATATATCCCTGATCGTCACCTATAAGCCGGCTCCTGTCCTGATTTTTCATTCCGATACTAGCCACAGCCCTGGTGACAGGATAAGGCAGGATATCCCCGCTGCCGGCAGAAACAAACGTAACCTCACCTGTCTCAGGATCATCCCTCAGTCTGTCCAGAAAAATATCCGCAGCTGTCACTTTACGTCACCGCCCCTTCTCGCAACACAGATGACATGATCTCCGTATCTGCATACCCGGTCATATGCCCGCAATATATAATATTCATTTCCGCTGCTTGTGACCTTATCACCTCTGGAAAGCCTGCCGATAAAATTCCGGTCTGCGTATATAAGGACATCCTCCGGAGAGCATATTCCCTCCGGAATGACATTTTCTCCCGAGTCGGAATTCTTTATTTCTCTTACCGGGCTCACAACTCCCAGACCTCTGTATGTACCCCTGGCTGTTCTTGCTGTCATACCTGTTCCCAGGACGCTTATTGCCATTTCAATATCCTTCATATCAGACCCCCCTGAAATAAAAATCCTCCGTCGTAAGAAGATCGCCGATATCCCTGAATGCTTCCCGGCAGATCTTCTCAGCCGAGCCCAGTATGCTTACGGCATCCTTTTTTACAGCGATATCTCCAACTTTCACCTCGCCGGTTTCCCCATCCGTCAGCTGGCAAAGAATATATCTGTAATATGCGAGAGCGGCGGCAGCAAACTCCACCTTGCCGCCGCTGCAGGCCGCCGCCGTCTTATCCCTGAGCCGGGAAACCACATAGCCTGCGGAAGTCTCGCACAAAAATGTATATCTTAAAAGCTCGGTATCCCTGAGCCCGGACAGACGGGAGAAAATACTGTATACCTTCTCCGTATTCATCCCCAGACCTCCTGTCAGTATGTAAGCACCCTGACAGCATCGGGGAAGATTTTTGCAAAACCGGTGATAGTGCTGATAGATGCTCTTTCCAGCTGTCTGTCTATAAGCTTGTCGTGGTCTGTCACAACCTCTCCGGACTGTACCATTTCAAGGGCGCAGTTTTTATCAAGAGCAATAAGCTTATCGCCGCTGATTCCCGGTACGTGATGAAGTCCTGCTCCGAGAGGAGTTATCATCTTTCCTGTAGAGTGAAAATCAAGACCTGCACGAGGATCTCTCATTTCGCTGAGGGACAAAAGCTTGGTCATTGCTCCTGTTGGCGCAAGGAAAGTATTCAGCTCATAGGGTGAAAGCGCTCCCCAGAGAGAAATAAGATCTCCGTATGAAATGCTTCCGCTGGTCTGTGCGGATATAGTCTGTGCCGCAGGGCTGTTTCCGTCGCCGTTCACAAGTACATCAACAGCATCCTTTATCTGTTCTCTTGCAATGTGTGCGCCGATCTGTCGGAGAGCCACAGTAAAGAGATCCAGCTTCTGGAATTTGACAGCCTCATAGGAAGCCACCAGCATTCTGCCTCTCTTCTGAAGCTTTACAAGGTGATCTCCGGTCCTGATAGTGGTGCTGGGAAGAGCAGCTCCCTCAGCCACAGGCTTCAGAGACTTTTCGTCATCGGAAGGATCGGATACTACAGAGCGGTAATCCAGTCCCTCTATAATGGTCTTTGCCGCAATAATATCCGAAAGCACATCGGAAGCTTCCATTCCCTGTTTAACCGCTCTTGAAATATATTCCGGGAAAAGTGCTGCGCTGTCCGAGGTCTGGAAAAATTTCTGAACGCAGTCAGAACGACTTCCCCCTACCTTGATATCGAATCTCTTGAGCTGTCTCTGAAAAGCGTCCAGACCCTCCAGCTCCGTATTCCTGTAGTTTTCCGAGGGATCCATTTCCTCCAATATCTGCGAAAATGATTTTGTACCGTTCGTGTACATTCCCTTTTCAAGTTTTATCGAATCAAAATATGCCATATTATTCTCCTCCCTATTAAAGAATTATTCCGACTGTTTTGCCGGTTGTATCCACATCTGTGACAAGATATTCCCTGCCGTTGCTGTTGTCTGCGGCCACCTTGCCTGAGGAAGCCGAAAGCTTTGTAAAGCCGACTGCAGGAGCTGTTCCGCTGTAGGATGCTCTCACATAGCCGCTGAGCTGGACTGCTGCATAGCCGTCCCTGTATCCGGCACAGAAGCCGCAGAATTTTCCCGAAGCCGCCGAAACAGTTCCGTTGTCCGTTATCATTACCGGAGCACCCTTGTCTATTGCTGCCCCTGCTTCAAATGTTACTGTATTTTCCTTGAATCCGTTAAAGCATACATTCATAAATAATTCCTCCTTAAATACTTGTATATTCTCTGTTTGATAAGTCAGCTGCTCCGCCTACGGCCGAAAGCTGTGGCTTTCCCCATGTTCCTCCGGCCTTTTCCGCAAAAGCGGAATAAAGCTCCTCCAGCTGGCTTGCATTCATATTTCTGATCATAAGGTCTAAAATATCCTTTTTGATTCCCGGAAGAGCCACAGCTGCTGTTTTGTTTATCATACGCTCCAGCTTTCTTCTGTAGGCTTCCCCATCCGCAGCCTTTTCATTAAGCTGCCTGTATTTTTCAGCCAGAATATTCATCTCATCCGCCGTAAAGGTCTGAGGACATCCCTCAAACAGTCTCTTTTCTATATCCATTTCAGTTCCTCCCGTATAGTTTTTTATCACCCCTGCCTGCTTCTGGGCAGGCACTGCGACAAACGACCATTCATAGGCGTCTGTAGGGTCCTCCAGTGTTGCAAAGCACAACCTGTTTTTATATTTTGTGCCCTTGATATGTCCACAGCTGCCGTATTCTCCTCCGCATACAGAGCATATCCTTCTCCGCACTGAGCAGCCAACGCTGACTTCCTTTTTTATTCCTCCGTCAAGCTCGCTTATAAGAGTCCTGCTTCCCTCGTGCACAGGAATATAGGCTCTTGCTTCCAGCCTTGCATATGGCTTTCCGTCGGAAGTCATTCTGTCCCTTATTTTCCTGACGCTGCAGGAGAATATCCTTGCGGACTGATTCCCGCTTTTCGGGTCATGATCCATCAGTCCTGTAACTCCAACAAACAGCTCACCCAGTTTTTCCAGAGCTTCCGGAGAAAACCTTTCAAAGTCTCTGTCTATTTCATTGTCGCAAAGGACAACGCTGAATGCATAGACCTCATTTTCTCCCAGCTCTCTGCCTGTATACTTATTTATAAGCTCCAGTTCTCCCTCTCTGATGTCTCCTGTCAAATTATCCTTCCTTTCTGTTATTTATTTCCTTTTCCTCAGCCTGTGCGTTATAGAGCCTTGCCTTTGCAAGCTCGACCTCATCCTGCAGGTTGATATTATCCCAGATGATATCAAGGCTGTCGTCAAAGCCCTCCAGTCTCAGAAATCCGGAACATATTTTTCTGACAGGCGCTTCCAGTATTCTTCTGTAATATTCCAGCTCGCTTGTAAGCATATCAGCCTGCTGTGTAGACATCCTCTCGGTAGTCGACCAGGATAATCCTAAAAGAAACGGCGGTATGGAAAGCTTTGCTGTTATCTGCTCCATTATCTGCCTGATAGGAACAGCGCAGTCAGGTATCTGATTATCCGCGCCAATGGCTTTTATATCCACATCTCCGACGCAGATGAAATCTCTGGGGTCGCTGCTCTTCATAGCCTTGCTCCATTCAGATGCTATCTGAGCGGCTCTTTCCCTGCCGAAGCTCCTTTCGTTTTCCCCGGGTCTGTATGTCACAGCAAACCGGACATTTCCCACTCTGTCCCAGTTTGTGCCCACAGCTCCGAGTATCTTCATCAATATATCAGAAACAAAGGGCAGGCCTCTGAGGATGGATGTTCCGTATATACTTCCCGGCTCCGGCATTATTGCACTGCACACCACAAGCTCCGGATGCTTTATTCCGGAGTAATTTCCTGCGCTGTCTCTCACTCCTATTTCCACATCAAGGGGATTTTCCCCGCAGCTGAGCCTGACATCATTTATATTGCTGTTATAGAGGGCTTTTATGGTCATATCCTCTCCCAGCACTATCTCTCCCACAGCAGTGCCATAGGTCAGGAGCTGCTCAAGATAAATATTCACAAAAGCGGCAAGACCTGCGGATATCCCATTGACCCGGACATTTTTCACAAAACTGTCCATAGCCTCCTGTGCCCTGCTGTCACTGCATCTGACCTGAAAGCCGCCTGTAAGACGGACAATCTTGTATATTGCAGCGTCTATCACCGGCACAGACTCTCTCAGACTTCTGTACAGTCTGTTTTCCCAGATGCTTCCCCGTCCGCCGGATATCCTGCTCCCCAGTCTCAGCTCATTTACGGGCGGGGAGGTCTGCACTGCGAGGAAGCCCGGAGAGGTCTTTTTTTGTTTTCTTCCGAATAGACCCATTTTTCACCTCCTATCTTTTTGCGGCTACAGCAAAAAATGATTCGCCGCGATCCATCAGATATGTTGCAACAAAATATCTTATATCATCCATTGCGTGATCGTTCTCCTTTACCGGCATATCCCTGCCGGCTCTGTCCCATCGATACAGTCCGAATTCCCGGACACTGTCACTGCAGCTGCGGCATATACGGATCCTTCCCTCTTTCAGAGCTGTGCTCACCTGACGTATGCCGTCAATAACATTGTTCCGTGCCGCACTCACGCTGTACCTGCCGTGTCTTCTGACTGTTTCCATAAAGCTTGCAGCAGAAGGATCGATTATCACTTCCCGGATATTCCTGTCCCCTGCAAGCCTGCAAAGTCCGGCATAATGTTCCTCATCCGTCCTCTGCATACCTTCTCTGCGGGAGCTATAATAATATTCCTCCAGTCTGTACCAGATACCTCCGAATAGTCCCCAAAGCCCGAAGGATGAGGGGTTTACTGTTCCGTAATCGCAGGATATAACATATTCCTCCGCTTCTCCTGCAGGTTTGTCCCATAGCATATTGTCATCTGACATAAAGGGATAAACCAGACCCTCAGCTGCAGTCCACTTTCCAAGAACATATCTTTCGTAAAAGCTTCCGCTGTACATCCTCCGGTAGCGCTCCAGCATCCTTTCCGAAAGAGAGGGATTGTCCTCCATTCTGAAATGAAAGTAGCACAGGTTTTTCTCCTTTGTCTTTTTTATCCATTCGGTGCAGAACCAATGCTGGGGATATTCAGGGTTACAGTTGAACCACAGCTTAGACCCCTCGACTGAGCACCTTGCGACAGCCTGTTCCACAAAAGAGCGCGGCATAAGAGCAGCCTCGTCGAAAAGCACACCGCAGAGCGTAATACCCTGGATAAGAGCAGCCGAACTTTCATCCCGTCCGCCGAAAATATAAAATGTGTTCTTTCTGCCTCGGTATGATACTTCAAAGTAATTCATTGAGGATCTGTCACACACCTCAAAGCCTATATCCCGGAGTATTTCCAGCATCGGTCTGACTATATTTCTTTTGGCAGAACGAATAGTTTTTCCGCATACAGCAAAGCTGCCGCCGCAGAAGTCTGCCATTGCCCAGCTCGCAAAGGAAATGCTCATACACAAGGTCTTTCCGCTTCTGACTGCGCCGTCGCAGATAATACCGTCACAGTCAGAATATTTACTCCCCCTGCACCACCAGCTCAGCACCCCGAGCTGTTTTTTTGAAAAGCTTCTGATTATCATTAATCACCCCCACCGACCCCGGGCTGGTCATCTTCATCTCCGGCTCCCTGAAGAAGAGCAGAGTAGAAATCCGGGATCGTAGTTTTATTTTCGGAGCCCATGCTTTCCAGCTTTTCCAGTGCCTTAGCCCTGTCGAAAAACTTTATTTCCATTGCTCCGTCCTTTGGACGTTTTATCTCCGAAACATTAAACAGATCATATCCTTCCAGCTCCTGACTGTCTATGCTGTCCCTGAAGATAAGCTTTACAGCGTCTGTTATATCTCCGAAGGCCAGCCTTTCGTAGCCTGCCCTGGCAAGCATTGCCGAGGTTCTGCTGCGAATAGCAAGAAGTCTGTCTATCTCCTCGTTTATATCGTCCCTTGAAAGAAGCTGCGACAAAGATCTTTCCGGACATCTGTATCCTGCAGCAGCCAGTGCCTCTTTATAATTTCCGCAGCTGACAAATGTACTGCAAAAAAGCTTTTCTCTTTGCGTGAGATTAACAGATTTTTTCTTCATTCTCACACCTCCTTTCACCAATACCCCCTGGGGCCTGTTTTTTGACCCTCAGATGGGTCAATTTTCAGAAATTTCCCGAAAAAAATTTTTTGGGCATAAAAAAAGCAAGGCCGAAAAGCCTTGCTCCGTAGTTATTTTGTTTTACAACGCCGGATCTCTCCGGCATAAATCAACTGCTTTTTTTACTCTATATAACACCATCACTCTATCGTCTTACCCTCGCCGTTAATCTGACAGCTCCCTTCATTCTCAATGTTCCCAGTCCCTTTCTTCTTTCCTGGCATTCCGGGAAGCTGTACCAGGATTATTGCGGCAAACATTATAATGCAGCCGACTGTTTCCCTGAGGCTCATCTGTTCACCGAGGAATATGCTGCCGGTCAGAACAGCAAAAACCGATTCCAGGCTCATCAGAAGAGATGCTGTCGCCGGTTCTGTATGCTTCTGCGCCACCATCTGTAGGGTATATCCTATTCCTCCCGAAACCACTCCGCAATATAAAACTGGTATAACAGCAGACTCCAGCTTATCCACAGAGGGAGCTTCCAGTACAAAGGCTGCTACCCAGGATATCAGCGCCGCTGCTGCAAACTGTATCGCTGAAATCAGGATCGGGTCTCCCCGTTCAGCAAAATAGTCGCAGCAGAGAATATGTCCGCTGAACATAACTGCACAGATGCAGATCAGTATATCTCCTCTGGAAAAACTGAAGCCCTCGTTTATACACAGCAGATACATCCCGGCTATGCCCAGCAGCACAGACAGCCAGACAAGCCACGTATTACGCTTTCTGAAAACCAGAAAACCTATCACCGGAACGATCAGTATATACAGCGCTGTAATGAATCCTGCTTTGCCGGCAGTAGTATATACCAGGCCCATCTACTGAAACAGACTTCCCAGCGCAAGAAATGCTCCGCAGCAGATACCGCCGATAATAATTGTCTTTTTCCCCCGCTCCTTCTCCCCGGTCTTATCCGGAGTTGATCTCCTCCTGCGGAACATTGTCACCATTCCTATAGCTATAGCCGCAAGGGTCATTCTGGCAGCATTGAAGGTCATCGGCTCTATGCTATCCATTCCCACCCTCTGAAAAACAAAGGCCGTTCCCCATATAGCCGCCACAAGTATAAGTATGATATTTCCCAGTATTTTTTTATTCTTCATCTCATCTAAACCTTCTGATTCAAAATAACAAAACAATTATACCACCCCTCCACTCCCACTGTAAAGCCCAGCCAGCTTGCCGCAGATAGGCAATAAGTAGAATTATTTAATGCATATGTGATGAAAAAATATTGAATTTTATCAAATTGTGTGTTAAAATTATGGTACTATATTGTTTGCGGTCAGACCGCAGGTTGTTATTTTATCAAGAAAGGATTGAAGAAAATGAAAACAAAAAGACTTAGACGTATCCTAAGTCTGGGTATGTCGGCTGCTCTGGCTGGTTCGGCATTTGCTATTCCTGCTGCAACAGTCAATGCATACGGCACCGGCAGCGGAGATCCATATTATACCGTCAAGATCCGTGACGTGGATGTCTGTTACACCGACGTGGCAGATTTTTACGTAAGCAACTTTCCTTTTGCGCATGATTATGATCTGGATAAGACCTTGTCTGAGGAGTGCGTAGTCAGAGCTGCCGAGACCATGGTCAGCTATGATACCACAGACCTCTGGGGCGACAACTATGTCTTCAAGAGCGATGAAAACGCTTATTCAGACTGTCATTACAATGAATTCATCATCAGGGGAGACGGAGATGTCACCGCTCTTCTAGACGAGCTGGTGTCTGACAATAACGCTGATTTTGCCAGCCCGGATTACAACCAGATAGGTATCGGTATCGTCCGGGCTGCATATCATCCGGGAATGACATATGTCTGCGTGAGAGTTACAGACGAGAAGTCAAAACTCGGCCAGAATATCACCAGATATTCTGACGCTGAGCTCAGCGAGGACAAGACATTGACCCTCACCACAAAAGCAACCAGCGAATTTGTTGATTTTGATACTACTCCCGTTGATATCCTGGCATCCGAATATGAAGTCGAAGACAGCGCAGAAGTCTCCTATCTTATGTGCGGAAAGAATTCTCCCTCCGAGAACTTTGCGTATATTATCCCCAATTTCTACGCCAACCCGGCGGATGTTCTCACTCCAAATACCGCTGAAGGCAAATTTACTGCAGCTGCAGCTGGAACAACTACTATTTATACATACCTTTACAACAGCAACAACGGCGGAGCTGTAAAGTTTAATAAATCCATTACCGTAAAGGGCAACGACCTTTTTGACAGCTGCACCTTCTCCTTTGAAGGCGGCAAAACCGCATTCGATTGGGTAGACGGCGGCGTTGAGCCTAAGGTAGTAGGAACCACTGAGTCCGGATCACCCCTTACAGAGGGAACAGATTTCCGTGTATCCTACAGCAATAACGTCAATCCCGGAACAGCTACGGCTAACATCTACGGTATGGGAACTTATCTGGGAGCTTCCGCATCCCTTGAATTCACCATCGAAGAGAAGCCCGCTGATCCCCTCTCCGTAACTCTTTCTGCGCCCTCCTACAGTATTCCTCTCGGAAAAAGCCTGAAATTCACAGCCTCTGCCGCCGGCGGCACAGGAACAAGGACGATCAGCTTTGAGTGTACTGATTCCCAGGGAACAACAGTAGATCCCATCAGGACCTCCACCTTTGAAGCTACCTATGAGCCTGCTTCCTCCGGCACATATACCGTTACTGCAACTGTCACAGACGAAGCAAACGGCACAGCCACTGACACAAAAACCTTCACTGTTACAGATGGTCTTTCAATAGACGTTTCCACAGATAAGTCCACCTATGCCCTTGACGAAGAGGGTACTCTCACTGTAGATATCCACGGAGGCACCGCTCCTTATACTTATGATATTTATTCTGATTTCGGTCTGTATGCAGGCGGAGAAACAAGTGATTCCTCACTTGAATGCAACTTCTCTTCCTCCGACAAAGGATCCTACGCTATAGAGGTGAGAGTATACGATGCTGCCGGAGATGAAGTAGTCGATGACTCCTGCGAGGTAACATTTACCGACGGAGTGTCTGTATCCCTTGAATGCACAACACCGTCGCCTGTTGTCGGAAGCAGAGCATACTTCTCAGCAACATCCAGCGGCGGCAGCGGATCCGGAACATACAAATTCACTGTCACAGACCCGGACGGTGCATCCACAACAGAAACAACAGGTCAGACCGGATCCTATAACTTCATACCCCAGGAGGATGGCACATACAATGTTTCAGTAACATACATGGATGCCAGCGGACTCAGCGCTACAGACAGCGTCGATGTAGCTGTAACAGGCGTATTCACAGTATCTCTTAAAGCAAATGCAGATTCCTACGAAGTAGGCGGCGATCCCATAATTCTCACAGCTGATGCACAATTCGGCTCACAGCCCTATTCCTACAGAATAATGGCAAAGCATCAGGATGACGTTGACGCAGGCAAGGGCTATGACCTTATCTCAGAAGCAAAAACAGCATCCTTCACACCTGTAAAGGGCGGCACACACTGGTTTATCGTAAAGTGCAAGGACAATACCGGAAAAGAAGAAAAATGCGAGATCAACATAAACGTTGCAGACAATCTTCCTGCACTCGTTAATAATTCCTCAGCACCGACAAAACTCATCAAGGGCGAACCCCTTGTGATAAACGGCGAGGCATCCGGAAGAGAAGACATCAAATACGCTTATTACTATCAGAAGCCGGGCTCCCAAACCTTCAAGCCTCTGACAGACGGCTTTGTAACCGCTACCAGCGCATCCATCAGGACAACTGTTGCCGGAAAATACAAAACAAAGGTAATCGCAAAGGACGAGATAGGAACAACCGCTGAAAAGGTAATGACCACTACAGTCAAGAGCGAGCCCAATACTCCCCTTTCCGTAAACTTTAAGGTATCCGGCTTACATTCCGGAACAAACTCCATCATCTCCGGCGAGAAGGTCGCTTTCGAATGCAGCACCAGCGGCGGTGCAAGCGCAAAATATACCTTCAGACATTTCTACAGACGGACAAACACCAATACCTGGAGAGCTGTCGAGGATGATTTTGCAGAGGGCGACACAGCAAATGTAACGCTCGCAACCTTAGGCACTTATGATTTCCTTGTTATCGCAAAGGACAACGCAGGCAATACAGCAAGAGAGACCCTGACCTCAGCCATCAATGTAACCGAGGACACCTGCTCACCTGTTACAGTAAAGACAATTCAGGTAAATTCTCATATATTTACCGGCGAGGACTTCACGATCACGGCTCAGGCAGACGAAAACAGCGGTACAGGTCGCGGATATGAATTTGCTTACTTTATCAAGAGCACAAACAGAAACACCTGGAGAGCACTCAGCGACGGATTTGTTGAGAGCACCGAATTTACTGCAAAAGCTCCCCTCAATGGAAATTACACCTTCAAGGTAGTAGTAAGAGACAGCGCAGGTCACAGAGCAGAATTAGAATCTGGCACTGTCACTGCAGGTTATCCTAAATAATTCCGGCTTCACAGCCACCAATCGGCACGGTTTATCCCGTGCCGATTTTTAATAGTAATAGTTGTGGCAGCCGCCGGATCCATTTATAGTAAGAGTATTATAATGGAAAATTGAAAATGAAAATTGTGGTGGTCGCTTTTATAGTAAGCTTTTTTCGTGTCTGTTTTGTTTTTCTGAGGCGATAGTCTCTGCAGGGCGTAATGCTCTGTGATACTGACTTTATTGACTAAAAGGGAGAGGTCTACGAGGTCATATCTATAAGTCGCTATAGGGCAAAATTTAAAAAATACTATATAGAAGAGTTTATGTATAGACCTCTTCGACCTCTCCCTGAAAGGAGTTATCCTTGTACCTGCTGCTTTTATAGTAAGCTTTTTTCGTATCTGTTTTGTTTTTCTGAGGCGATAGTCTGTGCAGGGCGTAAAGCTCTGTAATACTGACATTATTGACTAAAAGGGAGAGGTCTACGAGGTCATATCTATAAGTCGCTATAGGGCAAAATTTTAAAAAATACTATATAGAGAAGTTTATGTATAGACCTCTTCGACCTCTCCCTGAAAGGAGTTATCTTTGTACCTGCTGCTTTTATAGTAGGCTTTTTTCGTGTCTGGTTTGTTTTTCTGAGGCGATAGTCTGTGCGGTGCGTGCCTCCGGCACGGGGTCAAAGGGGGACCCACAAAGGAGGGCTGCGCCCCCC
>CAMVQZ010000003.1 GCA_947169745.1 uncultured Clostridia bacterium | reverse complement strand
CAGGCTCCGCCTTTACCTCCGATTTGGATTCCTTCACAGCAGCTTTCTTTTCGGGTTCTGCCTTGACAGCTGCCTTTGCAGCAGTTTCCTCTGCTTTTGCTGCAGTCTTCTTTTCAGGCTCCGCCTTTACCTCCGATTTGGATTCCTTCACAGCAGCTTTCTTTTCGGGCTCTGCCTTGACAGCTGCTTTTGCAGCAGGTTTCTTCGCAGGCGCTGGTTTGTCTTCCTTGGCTGCAGTTGCTTTTGCAGTAAGCTTCTTTACCGGTTCAGCTTTTACTGCCGACTTATCAGCAGTTTTTTTATATGTCTCGAGACCTTCGCAGGTTTCAAGGAAAGGAATGATCTTTGAATAGATCTTTTCTACTCCGCCCTTGCTGTCGCTTTCAATATTAAGAGGCATTATAGGATCATGTACACTGAGTCTGAGGAGGAACCACCCGTTACCGTTTGATTTATCAAATGATACTCTGATACCCTCATGATTATCCTCAGCAACGATAAAGGACTTCTGTTTTGCAGCATATGCAAACAGATCCTTAATAACTTTTTCACCACATTTGCGGAAATCCTTTTCTGTGATCTTAATTCTGATCTCTTTGCTCTCAACAGGTTCAGCAAGCTTTTCGATAACTGCTTCCAGCTTTTTGCCCTCTTTTCTGAGCTTTGCCATTTTAATGATTATCTTTGTAACAAGATATGCTCCATCATCAAGAAAATAGTTTTCTCTCATTGCAGCATGACCAGAAGTCTCTATTGCAAGAGGACAGTTTACACCCTTCTGGTTCTGTGAAACAGCTTCGTTAATTACATTTTTATATCCTCTCTTGAATCTGAGATGCTTTCCTCCCAGTTCGTTCTCGATAAATAACTTTAGACCACTTGAAGTAATTGAATCGGTTACTATAGTGCCGCCTTCGTTATCCTCAAGAGCTATAGCAGAAGCAAGAGCAACAAGTCTGTTTCGGTTGATCTCTTTACCTTCTGCATCAACTGCGCCACACCTGTCAACATCTGTATCAAAAATCACACCCAGATCTGCTTTGTTATCTGTAACAGCCTTGCAGATAAATGACATGGCTGTCTCATCCTCCGGATTCGGGATATGATTCGGGAACATTCCATCGGGTTCAAGGAACTGGCTTCCTCTTACATCAGCACCGAGCAGCTCTAGTACATCTGCAGCATAAAAACCACCTGCACCATTTCCTGCATCAACAACAATCCTGAATCCCTTCAGAGGATGTTCATAATCATCATCGGATGCAACCTCCTCTTTTATCATCTCTCTGAGATTAAAGGCATAGCGGTTCATATAGTCGCAGTATTCTCTTCTTCCGAAACCGGCTTTTTCCGGAACAATTCCGTTTTGAGCATTTTCAAGTATCTTTTCTATATCTTGGCTGTCAAGACCACCCTCTCGGGTAAAGAATTTAAGTCCATTACGATAATAAGGATGATGACTTGCGGTTATCTGGAGAGAACCATCACATTCCATATCTACTGTTGTCATAAACATTGCAGGAGTAGAAGCAAGATCACAGTCATATACTGTAATACCTGCCTTTACCATTGTATCTGCAGCAAGATCCAGAATATGAGGACCGGAAATCCTGGAATCTCTTCCAACAGCAATAGTCAGTGAGGATGTGGGCACGCCTTTCTTTTCGCTGAGCCAGCAGATAAAACCGTTGACCATTGCTGTCACAGCTTTATCTGTCAGATTGACCTCTGAACCGGCTCCTGCGACAGCAACTCCCCTGATGTCAGTGCCGCTTTTGAACTGTTTCCAAAATTCGTTTAACATAGTTTATTCTCCTTTGCTATTATTTGAATTATCTTTAGCATTTTTCAGATAATCATCGGTTTTTTCAGTTTTTGTAAACTCAATTCCATTAAGATCAAGTTTGTCATCATTTACGCTATAGTCAAGCTCAACTTCCTTGTTCTCGTTTCCTAAGTCGTAGAACTGTATGGTACACTTTCCATTATTGATTTTATATGTTCCGTGTACTTCAAAATCATAAGAATACTCATCAAATGTACCGTCTTTATTGAATCTTATGGTATAACTATAATCCGATTGCGCATTACTGTGTATCCATGTGAACAAAAGCTGATCATCAGGTTTAAAGCCCTCGTTCTTTTTAACATAATAGTTTACCTCACTCGGTCTGAAGGACCAGATGTAATATATGCTATCGCCCTTTGTAACACTATCTGTCATTTTTTTATGTCTTTTAATAGTTTCTTCATCTGCGGATTTACTGTCAGGTGACAGGAACAGTCCGTCAAGATCTGTCATTTCAAGAGTTTTCCCGGTAATAATATTACCTTTGAAGGAATAATTGAATCTGTACTTTTCTTCTAATCCGTTTTTCAGAACAGAAATATTAACAACATTATTCCCTTCATCATCCTTGATAAGTGATCCATCCTCATTCTTTGTAGAATAACTGCCCAGATATGAGGAACCCCCTGACTGGAATTTAAGGGTATTATCCCTATTAAAAGTAAAATTGAATCTGAGAGGTTCACCGTCATCAGAGGTCTTTAGCTCTATTCCCCACGTTCCATTGAAATCGGACGGGAAAAACATTCCCAACCCTACAAAAAACAATACGGAGCAAAGAAGAATACCAAATGCAATCATCAGCGGTGCTCTGAATCTTCTGGGCGGATCGGATTGTACAACTGAAGCATTATCACTGATTTCAGAATCAGCTTCTTTTTCTTCAATATCCTCTTCCTCCAGTGCTTCTTTTTCATCGCTTATGTTGTCTCTGAGTTCTCCTTCACCCTGAGGCAATTTATCCGATACCTGATCCAGGATCTCTTCTGTATCCGCTTCCGGAATTTCATTTTTCAAATCTTCTTCTGACATTAATCATATTCCTCCCCGAAATAATAATCTTATCAGCAGACCGGGAGAATACATGCGGCCGCCGACAGGAATCTGATATATATTATTACAAAATATATAATGAATGTTTTAGAGCATAAAGTGCCAACAGTTCAATCTGACAGCTGAACATTGTTATTGATTCCTATAATATTGTAACTTAATTTGAGTATTATTACAAGCAAAAATGGAATAATTTTCTAAATAAAACAGAAATTAAAGATCATATGATACTGCTCACTCACAATATATAATAATTATACAAAAAAAAGAAAAAAGGATAAAAATATATCGTTATTGATTTGATAAAAAGAATGCAAGAAAAAGAAACAAATTATTGAAACATTTCCGAAAATATGGTATTATTATCATATGATTTTATGTTTGTATAATTATGTCTTAGGGCGTAATTGTTTTTATACAGGAGGTTTTATATATGGATATCGGAGCTGCTTATAAGTCATGGCTCAATAATGCAATCGATGATGAGGATCTCGTTAATGAGCTCAAAGAGATAACCGGCAATGATGATGAGATCTATGAGCGTTTCTATACTGAACTTAAATTCGGTACCGCCGGACTCAGAGGTATTATCGGCGCGGGAACAAACAGAATGAATGTTTATACTGTACGGCGCGCTACACAGGGTCTTGCGAATTTCCTAAATAATAAATACAAGAATCCTACAGTCGCTATTTCTCACGACTCCAGGATCAAGGCAGATGTTTTCGCCAGAGAAGCTGCAAGGGTTCTTGCTGCAAATGGTATAAAGGCTTATATCAGCACCGAGCTTCAGCCTACACCTGTTGTCTCATTCGCTGTAAGAGAGCTTAAGACACAGGCTGGTATAATGGTGACTGCAAGCCATAACCCTGCAAAGTATAACGGCTACAAATGCTATGGCAGCGATGGATGTCAGATGACAGATGTTAATGCAAATGCTGTATTTGACGAGATCGAAAAAGTCCAGTATTTTAACGGGGATATCAGACTTATAAGCTTTGAAGAAGGTCTTGAAAGCGGTATGATCCAGTGGATAGGCGACGACCTTTATGATAAGTATCTTGAAAATGTTCAGGCTCAGTCAGTCAGCCCCGGAGTATGTATGGATTCAGGTCTTAAGATAGTATATACTCCCCTCAATGGCGCTGGCAACAAGCTTGTCAGAAAAATACTCAGCAGAATAGGCGTTGATGATGTTGTTATTGTTCCGGAGCAGGAAATGCCTGACGGAAACTTTACAACTTGTCCCTATCCTAATCCGGAAATAAAAGAGGCTCTTGAGCTTGGTCTTAAGCTTTGTAATGAAGTAAAGCCCGATCTTCTCCTTGCAACGGATCCTGACAGTGACAGAGTTGGTATCGCAGTAAAAACTGATAACGGTTACCGTCTTATGAGCGGTAATGAAACCGGTATCATGCTTATGAATTATATCCTTTCCACAAGAAAAGAGAATGGTACCCTTCCCTCTGATCCTGTAGCTGTAAGAACTATTGTTACCAGTAAGCTCGTTGACAAGGTCTGCGAAAAATTCGGCTGCGAGCTCAAGACTGTTCTTACAGGGTTCAAGTATATCGGTGAACAGATCCTTCTTCTTGAGCAGAAGGGTCAGGAAAACAGATATGTATTCGGATTTGAGGAGAGCTACGGTTACCTCGCAGGAACATATGTAAGAGACAAGGATGCGGTTGTTGCCTCTATGCTTATTTGCGAAATGGCTGCTTACTACCGCAAGAAAAATAAAAGCCTTAACGATGTAATGAATGAGCTCTATGATGAATTCGGTTATTATCTCAACAGAACTGAAGCATTTGAATTTGAAGGTGCATCAGGTATGCAGAAGATGGCCGATATCATGGCAAAAATCAGAAACGAGCATCCGGAGGTAATTGATAAGTATAAAGTAACTGCAGTTTCTGATTTTCTCAATTCTTATTCTGTCGATCTCGCTACAGGCAACAAAACAGAGATCGACCTTCCCAAATCCAATGTCCTCGCATACTCTCTCGAGGGCGGCGGGGCTGCTATAGTAAGACCATCAGGTACAGAACCAAAAATCAAGGTGTATATTACTGCCGTAGGCAAAGACGAAAGTGATGCCACAGATATCGCTCAGAATATGATCGATTCAATGATAAAGATTCTTGGTATCTGATAACAGTAAAATATGATTTACCCCGACAGAACTTATTTTGTCGGGGCTATTTTTATCATATTTTTCTTTATACAAAGAACAAGGCGCCGCTATAAAGCAGCACCCTGTTCCGGAGAAAATTATGAAAATATGAAGATGTTGTAAGCGATTTCAATTACCAGCGAGGAATATAATCGTCCTCGTCGTAGCTTCTTCTTTTTTCAGTTGAGTCGGAGTCGTTGGATTTCTCACCCAGTGTAACACTGAGTGTTTGTTCTTTTCCGTCGCGATATATCTTTATTTCAACTGTATCACCTGACTTATGCTTTGAAACCAGAGCTGAAAGAGAAGAAGCAGATTCGACTTCTTTACCGTCAAATTTCTCGATGCAGTCACCTATCTTTATACCTGCCTTTTCAGCAGCTGAGCCTGCTGTTACTGCTGTAACGTATACCCCTGCCTTATCAACA
Organism: uncultured Clostridia bacterium; assembly: GCA_947169745.1. Lineage (GTDB taxonomy): Bacteria > Bacillota > Clostridia > Oscillospirales > Acutalibacteraceae > UBA1213. Next base: position 54,875 of record CAMVQZ010000003.1, on the reverse strand, counting down.
CGGTATGTGAACATATCATCCTCACTTGTTACCTCGCGAAGATTTACTCCAAGATACGCTCTGTTTGTAACCTTGCCGTTTTTCTTAAGATCATCAAGAACATCTGAAACATCATTTATCGGAATGGCAAATCCAAGACCTTCTACTGATGTTCCGGAGCTTGTTGATGTGGATTTTGCAACAACTATACCAATAAGATTACCATTTGAATCAAAGAGTCCGCCTCCGGAATTTCCGGGATTAATGGCAGCATTAGTCTGAAGAAGATTCATAGTCTTGCCATCAAGCTGTATCTCTCTGTCTGTAGCGCTGATAATACCATCTGTAACAGTTCCGCCCAGCTGACCAAGAGGGTTACCGATTGCTATTGCGATCTGACCAACATTGAGTTTCGCTGAATTGCCAAATTTTGCAGTTGTGAGTCCGCTTTCATCTATTTTAAGCAATGCAACATCAAGAGTTGCATCCTTACCGATAAGCTTAGCTGTGTATGTCTTAGAATTGGTAAGTCTGACTGTTATAGTATTTGCATCTTCGATAACATGATTATTAGTTATTATATATCCGTCTTCAGATATAATAACACCGCTTCCGGCTGCCTTGGAAACATAAGATCCATAGAAACTGTCATATGAAGTGGTTTCTGTTGTGATTTCAACAACGGAATCCTTTACCATAGCAGCAACTTCCTGAATTGTAGTGGGCGTGGTCTTTGTATCACTTGCCTCAGTGATCTTCACAGAATCACTTTCTTCTTCCTTTTTGCTGCTATCAGATGTGATTTTTTCTTCTTTCTTCTTATCATTCTCAACGGTGCTCTGAGTCGAAACACTGCTTGAGCTTGTGCTGTTGTTATTCATAACATATGCTCCGAAGAAACCTCCGCCGACACCAGCAAGCAATGAAATTATCATAGCTGCCGCAATAACAGCTGCACCTCTGCCTGAACTGCCGGATTTTTTCTTTGTCTGCTGAGGCTTTACAGGCTGAGAGTAATTCTGATAGTCAGTTGCTGCTCTCTGTTGTGTATTATGCATCTGATAGGCGCCAGGAGTCTGAGGGATCTGTCCGGATGATGTATTATTCCTCGGCATATAATAAGGATTACTATATGCCTGATACGGAGAAGGGCTGCTGCCCATATTCTGATAATTACCATATCCGGGATATCCATTAGAAGTCTGGTTATATCCTGAGTATATATTGCTTTGCGTATTATCCGACGAAGAAGCTTCTGTATTTACAGAAATATCACTGCTTTTATTCTGGTATTCCCTCTCCCTCTCTGAGCTTGAAAATACCGGCTCCAGTCCAGTCTCATTTCTTCTTCCGGTCTCGTAAGCGTTAAGCTCACTCTTTCTTTCTTCGTTTTCTGTATTCTTGTATTCATTGTTATCCATAATTGATACCTCCAATTTGTTTTCTTTGATGATCTAATTATATAACATTAATAATCGGTTTGTGATAACAAATATAATATCTTTTAATAATAATCTATGAAAAAAAACTTAAACATTTTTAAGAAACCATGTTACACAATCAGTTTGAATGTTTACTTGTATACTTTGAAAAAAGATAATAATCAGTACCAACAATAACATTACCTCAGTTTTCATAATTTGTCAACCCCAACGCGTGCCAGCGTCGACGCTGGACCCGTGTTCGCGTAGTCGCTCATTCCATTCCCTCTGCCGTGCGTGTATATATTCTCGTCGCGCGGCATCCGGCGCCCACTATCTCAGGTAATACTCCCTACCTCCGCCGCCGCAGCCCTTACAGGCTGCTTTATGCGGCTGGATTACTTTATCTTTCGGTTTTCCAATCCTCTGACAGCGAGCGCCTGTTTCTCCCAGAATTATTTTATCTAACCGCCAGCGGTGCGTGCTCGCACTGAGCAATTCGCGTCATCGCTCGTTTACACTTGCTCGGTTGTGCGTACAAATACTTTCGTGGCGCGGCATCCGGCGCTCATTTTTCCAGACAACACTCCCACTCTCCGCCGCCGCAGCCCTAACGGTCTGCTTAACGCGGCTGTCTTATTCTGACTTTAGGCTTTTAATCCTCTGACATTGGGCGCCTGATTTTTCCCTGAATTATTTTATCCAGCGCGTGAGACTGCCGGTGGAGAGCTGTTGTTTTTTAATAAAAAATATGATAGAATTGAAGCAATGAAAAGAGGGGGATTTTTATGAAAGCTAATTTTCACACACATACAAAACGGTGTAAACACGCCATCGGAAGTGAGAGAGATTATGTGTTGGCTGCGATAAAGAATGATCTCTCCGTACTGGGATTTTCTGATCATGGTCCCTTTCCTGACAAGGATTATGGTTCCAGAATGGATTTTTCTGAGCTGAATGATTATCTTTCAGAAATAGATTCCCTGAAAACAGAATTTCGCAATAAATTAAAGCTCTATAAAGGACTGGAAATAGAATATCTCAGGAAATATGAAACGTATTATGAAGAACTTAAGGTAAAATATGGACTTGATTATCTTATACTCGGAGAACATATGTATACAGATATTGATAATCAGATAAAGAATATTTATTTTGCAAATAGTACCGGGGATTATATTGTATATGCAAAAAATATAGAGGAAGCTGTCAGTACTGGTCTGTTTGATATAATTGCTCATCCGGATCTGATGTTTTTATCAGAATTCTCCTGGGATAAAAATTGTGACAAAGCTGTCTCGATAATATTATCTGCTGCTGAAAAGTATGATATTCCTCTTGAATTCAACGCAAACGGACTGAGAAGAGGAAAGTCTGATTTTCCGGATGGACGTCGTTATCCGTATCCCCACGAGAGATTCTGGAATGAGCTTAAAGGAAGTAATCAGAGAGTTATTATTGGTTCCGACTGTCATATTCCGGATCTGGTTTATGACAATGAATGCATCAAATCTCTGGAAATATGTACTGATCTGGGACTGAATGTTATTGAAAATATTTTTGAGGTGTAATAAATGAAATCTAAATATAATATTGTAACAAAATGTATTTCACTGATAATAATTGCTTCGGCCGCTCTCACTATTTCCGGATGCAAAACTGAAGAGGACAGCAAAAAAACTAATGCATCAGCCGAAACAAAAGTAAGTGAAAACAGCCAAAAAACAGAATCTTCAATTACCACTTCATCTGCTACGGAAAGCTCTGAGGAGAATAACAGTAAAATACCGAAAGAGTGGCAGGATGAAGGTATTTTTTCCGATTACTATGATAAAGCATATGATAAAATGAAAAAAATGTCCCTTTATGAAAAAGTCGGACAAATGCTGATGGTCAGGTGCCCCGAAGCAGATGCTGATGAAATCGCAAAAGATTATCATCTTGGCGGATATGTTCTTTTCGGGAGAGATTTCATAGGAAAAACAAAGGACGAGGTAATCGACAACAACAATACATATATCAAATCGCCTGAGATACCAATGGTCATATCCGTTGACGAGGAAGGCGGAACAGTCAGCAGAATAAGTGGAAACAAAAGGTTGACTGATCAGGATTTCAAATCTCCGAGAGAGCTTTTTGACGAAGGAGGAATGGAGGCAATTGAAGCGGATGCTTTGAGAAAGGCTCAGCTTCTCAGTGACCTGAAGATAAATGTCAATCTTGCTCCTGTTTGTGACATCAGTACTGGAACCTCAAACTATATGTATGACAGATCTCTTGGACAAAATGCAGAGGTAACATCTATATTCGCGGCATCTGTTACAAAAATCAGCCAGGAGAACGGAGTTTCAGCGACGCTGAAGCATTTTCCAGGGTACGGAAACAACACTGATACACACACCGGGATCGCTGTCGACAAGAGGACATATGAGACCTTCCTGAATAACGACTTCAAACCATTTGAATCAGGAATAAACGCAGGAGCTCATATGGTACTGGTAAGTCATAATGTAGTGGAATGTATGGATAAGGAAAATCCTGCTTCTCTTTCAGAAAAGGTTCATAAGATATTGAGGGAAAAACTCAAATTTTCGGGTATCATCATTACAGATGACCTCTCTATGGATGCTATAAGCAAAAGCTCGGACGGAACTTCTGCGGAAGTCAGAGCAGTGCTTGCCGGAAATGATATGCTCTGCGTTACGGAGTATGATAATGCATATAATAATATAATCGATGCAGTTCATACCGGAAAGCTGGAAACTGATCTTATCGACAGAGCTGTTATGAGAATACTCGCATGGAAATATGCAAAAGGTATGATAAAATAAATCTTACAACAATTTATTACTAATAACTGATTGAGTGCAGACCGTATAGGCTGTATATGTTCTTGGGATATTAGTATAAGGGGCTGTCATAATGCGACAGCCCCTTTTTAAACGATTATTTCATTTATAATATCCGTATATATCTCCTTTGGATTGGCTCCTTCTACAGCCTCTGCAACTTCCCCGTCTATTAGGAATAACACACACGGGGTAGAAGTTACGCCAAAGCTATATGCTATATCAGGAGATTGCTCGTTATCTGCGGCAAAAACCGAAATGCTATCAACATATTCAGAGGCAATTTCACCGATTACTTCTTCCATCGTTCTGCTCTGATAGTCAAGATGGTCATATAAGAAAAGCATTGCTCTCGGAGTTGATAATTTGTCGTAATAGTCATATGAATCAATTCTTATAACATCTTCATTCATAAATCAGATCTCCTGTCTGGTTAATAAATTATTCATCCTTGTATTTACGGCATTTTTCGCAATACAACTGATGTATTATTATTTCGGTCTCAGATCACTTCTTTTTTCTGTCAAGTCTTGTCCTGAGCGTAACAGCTATGGGTCCGATATACGGCAGCATTTTTTGTTCATATTTTATTGCTCCGGAAATACCAATCCCGATCATAAAAAGATAAGCTGTAGTTACACCGAGCATCAAAAGGAGCGTGATAATAAACTGAAACTCAGGTATGAACCAGAATAGCTGTCCGAAAAGAAAGACGAAAGAATAGATCACTGAAAAACAAGCAAAAAGCAGACCGCCTTGTATAGTGTGAAATCTGAGATCCGGGTGGTCCCTCTCAACTGAAAAGCAACCGATAACAAAAAGTATCCCGATATATGAAATGACAGACAAAAAACGGATATTTCCATTATTTTTTTCCATACAAACACCTCCGTGGTACATAATCTATTTTAATATATTATTGTATCATTTTCAAGTGTATCAGCGTACACAGTGTATGTGCGCGCTCGCACTGAGCAATTCGCGTTATCGCTCGTTATGATTGTTGTGTTGTTCAATGAATGTTTCGATCCGTCATTGCATATTTTCGGTAGCTGTTACATATGATGTTGAGAAAGATAAACGAGGCGTGCCTCAAGAAAGGAATGAAGCAAAATGGCAGGATATTATCCTGAAGGCAGACTCATTGGTAAAGAGGAAAATATTAATGCATTAATGTCTCTCTCTTCTCTGAACGAAGCATACAACGAGAGAAGAATCCTCGAAGCAAGGGCTATAGTCTGTGATTCTCAGCATAACCTGATAGTTGATCTCGGAATTATGAAGGGAATCATTCCGCGGGAAGAAGGTGCAATTGGTATAAGAGAAGGAAAAGTACGGGATATAGCGGTGATCTCAAGAGTAAATCGTCCTGTGTGTTTTATTATTACTGATTTCAGAAAAAATGAATCAGGAAAAACAATTGCAATTCTTTCCAGGAGACTTGCTCAGGAAAGATGTATGAAGGAATACATCAATAACCTCATACCAGGAGATGTGATCGATGCTAAGATCACACATCTGGATTCATTCGGTGCTTTTGCGGATATAGGATGCGGTATAATATCACTGATACCAATTGATTCTATTTCGGTTTCAAGGATCGATCATCCGAGAGAAAGATTCCGTGTCGGAATGGAAATCAAAGCAGTAGTCAGAACCTTTGAAGACGGCAGAATAAGTCTTACTCACAAGGAGCTTTTAGGAACATGGGAGGAAAATGCAGCGAACTTCTCGATCGGAGAAACTGTTGCAGGAATAATAAGGTCAGTTGAAGAATATGGTGCTTTTGTAGAACTTGCACCTAATCTTGCAGGTCTTGCTGAGGTAAAGGACAGTATTCTTCCTGGGCAGCAGGCAAGCGTTTATATAAAAAATATAATTCCATCAAGAATGAAGATCAAGCTCATAATTATTGATACTTTCGATTATGATTATATACCGACACTCCCTGATTATTACTTTACCGGAAATCACATGGATCACTTCAGATACTCACCTGAGGAATCCAGTAAGATAATAGAAACAAACTTTGAATTGATGTATCCTGAAAGAGAAGCTGTGCTGAGCAGTTGCGTTTAAAAACTATATAAGCTGATCTGTAATCATTTTTGCAGCAACTTCAAGTCTTTTGTATGTTGAATCCTGGCTTCCTTTTTCAATTATATTTCCGTCTGTATCAAACTTTATGCTGCTGTTGAGACTGAGAAATGAAAGATGTCTGGAATACAAAAAAACAGAATCCGGCATTAGCCCGAGTTTTTTTATCTCATCAGCCGCAAGTGCAGCACATCTCCCGAAGGTGATTATGTATTTATATCCGGTGATATCATTTATGAGTCGCCGGATATTTTCTGGATCTGTTATCTCTGCCTCTTTTGGTTCAGATCTGTTATCAAATGCTTTATAGTGTACATTTTCAGAAGAATTTGTGATTCTGTAATCATACCGACCACAGTACGGAAAAATTTCAGGATATTGTCTGTTTAAAATAGAAAGCATTATGTCAAGATTTTTTCCGGTACGGCCGTTTACAAGCTTTCCGCTTTTTTGTTCTTCCTGGCCGGGACATGAAAAAATAAAGGCTGTTTTTGCTTCCTCTCTCCCATCATTTCTTTTAACCTTACTTATCACTTTGGTCATATCTATATCCTCCTTTATAAACAATAAACGTCATTATTATTACAAGACTACAAATGTCATTAACCCTGTCTCCTGTAGACTGATTCTGATACTAATACTCCAGAAATATCTATGACCAGAGCCGGAAAAAGACTCTGGTCAGAATATTATGAGGCAGTATCTGCTGTTTTTTTCTTCTTCTTGAATTTTTTGAATACAGCACCTTTTATTTTTTTAATTGTGAGCTTTAAGTCTTTATTGTAGAAAATAATCTCAGTCCCGAATACAACTATTCCGGCTGCAAAGGACATTATCAGCGACTGAACTATCCACTGCATATAGCCGCTGGGACTGTCAAAATGCATTGCAAAAGAAAATGCAATTACTATCAGAAAGTCCGCTGCAGAGAGTATAAGTCTTTTAATAAGGAACCAAAGGCTTCTTTTGACGAGGTTTTTAGACATATATGTGGCATACTGGAAGGTACGGAATACAGTTGCACACAATGTTCCTACTGCAACACCTATCAGTCCGAAGAAAATTACAAGAACAACAGAAACCGTAATATTCATTATCGCCTCAAAAAAAGCACCGTTTCGAGTCTGTCTGAAATGTCCCACTGCTTCGACAACCGTCTGATACGGAATTCTGTATGCCATAAACATCGTTCCGATAACAAGTACAAACGCAAACGCCGGCTGGATATAATCCACAGCTCCGGCATCCTTTATTCCTGTCGAATAAATTCCTACGAACGAAAGTATCATAGAGCCAGTGACTGAAAACAGAAAATTCGTCATTGAGAAGGTTATCAATTCAAACAGTCTGAGATTTTCGTGTACAGCATCCATTTCCTTTTTTGCAAACATATTTCCGAATGCAGCGCCGATACCATTTACAAAAGTCATAATGAATTTTCTGATACCGCTGGTGACCATATAATATACAGTGTAAACCGAAACAATCTCTATTCTGCAGAAAAGAGTAAGGATAAACATATCTGTGTTTGCATTTACAAAATTTGCAACCTGAAGTCCGAAGCAATCCCACCTGTCCTTGATTGCATCGTTGTTAGGGGGAATCTTTTTATTTATCTTATATTTCTTTCTCGCATACAGATTAATGACGATCGGGTTAAGAGAGAATGCAACTGCACTTCCAAGCTTAACTATGTGAATAGAAGCACCAAGCTTAAGCAACACAGCAGCAATGACAGTATTCAGAATAACAGTTCCTATCTGAACAAATGATATGACACACTGCCTTTGATCGGAATTGAGAAGCATCTGATATGTCAGCCCGAAAAAATACTGCACAAATGTACTGATACCTATTATCAGAACAAGAGAAAAAGTAAAAAACCAGCTGAAGGTCTCTCCGTTTTCGCCGCTCTGCCTTACAAAAAAAGGATATACACAGGCAAAACCTACAAGTGATATAGCAAAAATAACAGAGACCCTTTTAAGGAATTTCTCCGTAGCATTGACTATGGCGCTGACACCTTCCATATCATTGTGTGCAAGAGGTTTATACAATGCAGCTCTCGTAACTCCTCCGATTCCAGCTCTCATCAGAGAAACATATCCTAAAAACTGAGTAATTGACGACGTCAGTCCGTTATACTGAGATCCCAGAGTGTCAAGTATCAGCTTTGGCACTATAAATCCACAGATAATAGCTGTCATTTCATAGAGAATTGCAGCCATTGTATTCATTAATGCTTTTCTGCTGCGCATATGAAACCTCCATTCTCTCAGGATAAGTATTGATCAAACAACAAAAATTACAGACGGTCAAAAAGCTCGATGTATTTTTTCGCTATCTTATCTACAGTATAGTTTTCCGAATCTGAGCTTGCATTTTTTGAAAGTTCATTAAGGAGATTATCATCAGATAAAACTGAAAGCGCCCTGTCTGCGAGACCTTGATAATCTCCACGGTCAACAACATATCCGTTATAACCGTTCTTTATAATTTCTTTCGGACCTGTTTTACTGTCTGTGGATATCACAGGCAGACCGCACGCAAATGCTTCAATAAGTACATTCGGGAAGCCTTCATAATCAGAAGCGTGCATAAATAGGTCTGAGTTTTTCATATAATAATACGGATTATCTCTGAAACCAAGAAAATCAATACTATCTTTCATTTCATCAGGAACAGAGCCTGTGATCTCCTCCCTGAGCTTACCGTCCCCGAGAATCATAAATCTTGTTTCAGGGGAAGTCTTATAGATCTCATGAAATGCCCTTATCATAATGTCATATCTTTTTTCCGGAACAAATCTGCCGTTTGCAATTATGATTTTTCCTTTTTTATCTCTGAACCAGGGATGATCGTCATCTTTTGAAGAATCAATTTTCCCCTTTATATAATCAAGGTCTACCATATTGTAAATGACAGTAGTTTTATCTCCGCTAAAACCATACTGCTGGTAATCCTGCTTCATCTCTTCCGTTAAAGCTATAAGCATATCTGCAGCTTTACTTTCAAAACGAAGCTTTTTGAGATTTGATCTGCTTTTCTGATCATCAAAAACAACATTAGCTTTTCTGATAGCAAGCTTCGCTTTTGTATGGCTGAGCCTTTTTGCTATGGATACAGCAAAATCCACATTACCGATAGTACATACCATAATATCAGGTTTGGATTTTTTTATAAGCTTTACCAGCGAAGGAACTGCCCTCATAACTGACTTAGCATTAAGTTCTCTGAATTTAATCTTGTTATCACAAAACTCCTGCTTTAGCTTTTCGCTTTTACTCTTTCTGAGAAAAACCATTTCATAATCATAGTCGACACTATTAAGGTATTTTGTCAGATTGAGGCAAAAACGCTGAGCTCCACCTACATCTATTGCGGAGGTTATTATCATTACCTTTTTCATAAATGCTATACCTCTTCAAAAATGATTATACAAGTTTTTTTGCACCAGAGCTGCTGTCAGAGCTAAGCACAAGAAATTGTATCAGTCCTAAGAACAATTCCGTAGTAACAAATACGGATGTCAAGACATGAGAAAACATTCCAATGACAAATATAACAAGAATAGGAAGAATATATCTGAAATTCAGTTTGCTGTATCCGAAATTGAACTTATGTGTTCTGATTGAATATTTAAATGAATTGAAATAGAGGAAAAATACTATAATATTTCCCACGATACCATACATAAGTAACTGTTCAATGTACATATTATGGGGAACAGTAGCGATTGTACTGAGCCCTTTGACGCCTGTTGAACCATAGCCGAATATCAAAACAACAGGATCGTTGAAAATAAAGGCAGTATATTGACTCCAGAGAGTAAAACGACCGTTGGAAACATCGCCTCTTCGGGGATTGATTATTCTGTCAATAAGCTTATTTACAATACCTATCTGTACTGTACCAGAGACAATGAGATAAATCGCAAGGGCAACAACTGAAAGTATTATAAGTCTCTTTAACACAGCCCTGGCAGAATTTTTCCTTGCAAAAAGAAATACCCATACAAAGCTTACAGCAAGAATAAGAAGTGCGGTTCTTGAGGTACTCATTATTGAAACAACAAAAGAAATTCCTGTGTAAAGAAGATAAACAACCTTTTCATATGTGAAATACATCATCAAACTGTGAGTAAAAAGAACTGCCGCCAGCATTCCAACAAGATTCCACGCACCGCCGACAGAAATAGACAATCTGGACTGCTCCAGGATCTGACGGTTAACGAGAAGTGCAATAAAGAAGGAGAAAAACAATCCCCAGACAGCAAAGCTGAGCATTCTGTCATATGATTCACGGGTACCATTTGATTTTATACAGATGAATTCTGTATAAAAAACAACAACAAGTGCGAGTCGGAGTCCGTACAACACATAGGTAAACCCAAGATTATAATATATCAATGAATATAGCGAAATCATAACTGCAAAAACTATCGTCATACGGTGCAGCTTCTCGTGATAGACAAAAAGGCTCCTGCACATATAAATCATCATGATTGAAAGCTGTACAGATACTCCTCCTATTTCAAGGATGTTATTATCTACAAGAAGAAAAAGAGCAACCGGGAAAAGAAGATCCAGTTTACATATCAGAGACCAGCCAACTATCAAAAAATAGGCGGCATACATATACGAATTACTGCCCGTGCGCTGACTGAACTGAGCCAGAAAGACTGCGACTATCCCTAATAAAAAGCAAATACGCTGTTCATCAAGAATAAAAATGCTTTTTCTTTTACTTGCTTCCTGTAACACTCAAGTACCTCCTTACTGTCAATCTGCTTCCTCTTCCTTGACTATCCTGTCGAGCCAGTCAGAAAAATTGTATCTTTTAACTATCTCTTCCTCATTTGCGGCAGGAATATACGGCTTTTTCAGAAAATCCTCCAGACCGGTAAAATCATTTTCCTTTACTACAAAAACATTTTCCGGATTATAAACCTTATAATTCTTTATATGCTCATTGTTTGTAACAAGCTTTCTTTTGAAAAAAAGCGCTTCGAGGGGTCTGAGGGTAAGTCCGGTCTGATCCTCACGGTTCAGATCAAGTATGGCCCTTGTCTCCCCTATGGCATTTATGATCTCCTCATATGTCATTCGCCCGGTATATTTTTCTCTTACCTTTTTTGAATCAGTGGGGATAGCGGCAAGGTTGATCCTGCAGGTCATATCATGTCCTTTCAGATATGTCTCGAGATCATTAAGAAACTCTTCTCTTCCCGGACGGCTTATACCAACATAAAAAACATCATTTTTTATCATTCTGCTATCCGGATTTTCCACAAATCCGGGAAAATAATATGTGTCGCCGAATCTCATACTGTACTTCTTGCTGTCCTTTTTATCAAAGGTCCATGGCTCACACCCGATTTTTTTACAATAATCCGGTGGTATCTCCTTATCAGTAACAAGATTCCAGTACCATACAATAACCCGCTTCCCTGTCTTTTTCTTGATATACTTTGCAGCATATTTTGCGGGTCGCCTTGAAGGAATAATAAAAAGATCGTAATCATCAAGCTCTTTTTTCCAGTTTCCGTATGCAAAAAGAAGAAGTGGCGGGAACAGGTATATACCAAGAGCCATTATTATCTTATCCAGAAGGCTTTTTTCAGCTTTTTTATATAAACAGACATTATTACAGCCCTTAACAGAGCTCCTCTGTTTTCTGAAAGTCTCGCTTGTTTTATCGAAACCTGTATCTAAAAATAATATATTCATATTTTTCCTCTAAATTAAAGTGAATCAATAGCATTCTGCAAAAATTTCATATTGATCTCCCTGAGTCCTTCGATCTTTGACTCGACTGAATCATAGTCTATTTCCTTATCCTTATACTCAGACGGGTCTGCATCATTTGTCAGAAGTCTGTCCCTGAGAGAAAGGGAATCAAGAAGGGTATCTATCCTGTTATTTGTCTGGAGTGAATAGCTTGCTTTAAAACGTCTGAATGTGAAGAATTTACGTCTGTAAAGAATAGAAAATACTGATGCATGAAAAGAATCCGTACACACATATTCTGCGTTTCTGATATAATTTATAAAGCCTGCAGAGTCCACATCATAGGGAGTATAATCAGCATAGTGTTCATCTGATTTTACATAAACATTAAGATGAAGTATTGAGACAATATCATGGCCTGTAAGTTTCTTCAGTTTCTTGACAAATTCTCTCTGCTCCGGATTGTCTCCAAGAAAATAGCAGAAAATATATTTATTCTTCTTATAAAGAGGTTCTTTCTGCTGTATATCCATCCATTGCTGACTTGTAAGCATCATTGTCGGATCACAAATCACTTTGGCGTCAAGTCCGCATACATCCTTGACAATCTTTGCACCTGTCTGTTCCCTGACTGAAAGATGATCTATCCTTTCAAGAAAATGCTTGGCCATTGGGTAGTATTTCTTCGGTATCTCAGGCACACCAAAGCTGGTAGCATATGATATACGCTTGACCTTATCAGGAACCCAATTTAGTGTATAATAATCGGCGTCAAGATTAGATGGAAGCCACAGCTGATCGCTGCCTACAAGAACAGCGTCAAAATCGGACACATAATCTGAAATTTCATCGAAATCAGCAAAAGTCTTAGACAGCCTGAAATGTTTCTCAAATTGCTTGATAGATGCGTCCCTCAGTCTGAGATTTTTTGCAAGCTGGGATTTTGAAAGCTTTTTCCTGAGACGGACTTTAATATATCCCATCTTACCGATAACAACCTGAGGACTAAGCATTTTTTTCATATAGAAAAAATACTTTTTCTTCTTTATTTGTTTTTCAATGCCTGAATAATTCAGTGTTTCATTTTCTACTCCGAGCTCATCAAGTATCTTCTGTGTTGCAAGCGCCTGAAGGGCACTGCCATAATTCTTTTGAAAATAACAGGAAACTACAGCTATTTTTTTCATAATACCGATCTCTCCTAATTAGTCTTTTCCAACAACTTTTCTTGCAGTTTTCTTTGCGATCCTGTAAAGACCTGTCCGGGCAAGGAATTTTCTTGTGAAACGCTCCAGTTTTACCTTCATCCTGTCCGGAAACCATTTTTTTATCAGCTGTTCCATTTCCATACTTTCAAAGTCAGAGAAGAATTCATCTCTCCTCTGATTTTTTTCTGTAGGTTTTACAAGTTCCTTAGATCTGTTGACCGCAACATCCGGGTCAATAGCAACAAGCTGGACATTTTTAAGCGTTGATACCAACTTTTCACCTGCTTCGGAATGAACAAGCATTCTGGTAACTCCACGGTTATTATCCATTGACTTATCAATGAGACTTACATTAAAACAATCCCATACAGTTATATCACTTATGCGGTATCTCTTTTTAAAGGCGCATTCATGACAAGACGGACGGTCGCACAGATTATTAAAAAAAGCTCTGAGATACGGGTCTGATTCAACACCGCTATAATAATCCCGACCGGAATCAAATTTAATATGCATCTGTGAATACTGATAACCATATCTGTATTTATCTCTGAAAGCTGCATATACCGGCTTTTCAGAGCTGTCTTTTTTTCTGTAATCAAGATATCTTTTCCATAACTCCGGTGAAGGAACAGCACGACAGACAGTATCAATAATGATAAGATTATCATACTTTTTGCCAAGATATCTGTAAAGTCCTTCGGCTTGACACGGCGTACCACTGAAAAGGACTGCTCTTCCCTCTTTAAGAAACCGGAGAACATCCTTATATGCACCCCGGATATCACTCTGAACATACTTACTGTTCCTGAATTTTCTAAGATCATTAGCATTCTCGGCATATGTGTGAAATACATTGAAATCATCATCAAAAGCTGCTCCGAATACCACTCCGCCTCTTTCTATGATGTTTTCTGCAATAGCTGTAAACGCACCGCCTGATGTTGACTGCCCGAGTATTTCCTGATTCTTATTCTGTACCAAATATGCAGTCTGGGTGAATTTCTTTTCAGGCTCGCTGCGTAACACCGGACATACTTTTTCACACATCCCACAGTCTATACAAACATCCTTATTTACGACAGGATAAAGAAAGCCCTCTTTATCTTTCTTCATCTCGATACAGTTTTTGGGGCATTTCTGCGAACAGGCACTGCACCCGCAGCATTTGGATTTATCTGTGATCTCTATCATAATCTTTACCTTTCAATGCTCACGATCTGATCTCATCCAGATAAGCTTGTACGATAATATTACGGTCAAATTTCTTTTCAACAAATTCACGACCTGCAAGACCCATCTGCTTCCTTTCTTCATTTGAAAGGCTGAGGAATTTTTCCATTTTCTCGATAAGATCCTTACTGTTTCTTGGCTCAACAAGATATCCGGAAATACCGTCATTGACTGCATCGCGACATCCGGTCCAATCAGTAGTAATAAGCGGTCTTGCACACGCAGCTCCCTCAAGAAGGACATTTGAAACTCCTTCAGGATGAAATGAAGGCATTACAATACAGTGGGACATTTTTTCATATTCCATTATATCCTTTACAAGGCCGTGATAAACAACAATTCCCTTATCAGCATATTCCTTGATCTTTTCTTTATAATCCTCTTCGCAATAACCGCAAATTTGGAACTCGCAGTTATCGTGTTTTTTCTTCAGATAAGCTGCTGCCTCAAAAAACTCTTCAATACCCTTTGCTTTCATTACTCTGGCAACATAAGTGAATATTACCTTTTTATCATCCGGATACGGAAGAGGTTTGAATTTTTCAAGATTTACACCGGAACCGGGAAGTACCCGACATTTATTGTAACCGATTTTATTATCATCAAAGAACTTTTTATCTGAATCATTCTGAAAGAAAACGCATTCGGATTTTTTTATACCCTTTCGGTAAAGACTTTTCAGAACGGTGGAAACCAGCTTTCCCTCTGTAAGGCCTTTACCAAGACCTGTAATATTAGGATAAAACTTTATTCCCGCTTTTTTACAAGCCATACCAGCATAAATATCAGGCTTTACAGTATAGGCAAATACATAATCAGGCTTAACTTTGTAAAGCAGATCCTTGTACTGCTTTACAAGCTTGAGATCTTTAAAGGGATTCGTTCCCCTTCTGTCTATGACGGTTTCAATAAACTCACAGCCACATTCCTTGCTTTCGGTTTCTCCCTCTCCAAAGGGGCCGTTTGTGAATGACACTACTACACGGTAACCCTCTTTAACCAGTCTCTGAACCAGCTCTTTACGAAAACCAAAAACACCGATCCGGGAGTTTGACAGCAAAAGAACTGTCTCCTGTTTCTTGCTCTTGTCCGACATCAGGCTCAATCCCTTCCAAATAAATCTCTTGTATAAACTTTACTGCGTACATCGTCAAGAACGCTGTCATATCTGTTAGCAATGATCGCTGCGGATCTCCTCTTGAATTCGTCAAGATCATTTACGACCCTGCTTCCGAAGAAGGTACTTCCGTTTTCAAGAGTGGGCTCATATACTATTACCTCAGCACCCTTGGCTTTGATCCTTTTCATTATACCTTGTATAGATGACTGACGGAAATTATCTGAATTAGATTTCATTGTCAGT
This sequence comes from uncultured Clostridia bacterium, assembly GCA_947169745.1. Taxonomy (GTDB): domain Bacteria; phylum Bacillota; class Clostridia; order Oscillospirales; family Acutalibacteraceae; genus UBA1213. Next base: position 38,996 of record CAMVQZ010000003.1, on the reverse strand, counting down.
CTGTAAACTCCTACAACACAGGTAAGAGACTTATCAGCCTGGAAATCACCTCTGTTGAATTTATCGTAATATCCGGCGAGGCTGAGAACTCTCTCTCCGATAAAATCTTTTCTTGTACTATTACTGTCAACTATTGCTTCGATAAGATTCTGGGGTACATCCCTGTAATTAGCAAGAAGCTGCTTAGTATCCTTAGGAAGACAATAGCCTCCGTATCCGAAACTTGGATTGTTATAATGACCTCCGATCCTGGGATCAAGACATACACCGTCAATAATCTGCTTTGTATCAAGACCTTTCATCTCTGCATATGTATCCAACTCATTAAAATAGCTGACTCTCAGAGCAAGGTAGGTATTTGCAAAAAGTTTGACTGCTTCTGCCTCGGTAAAGCCCATAAAAAGAGTGTCAATGTTTTCTTTTTCAGCACCCTCCTGGAGAAGGAAGGCAAAATCCTTTGCAGCCTGGTACAGTCTTTCATCATCCATAACTGTACCGACAATAATACGGCTGGGATAAAGATTATCATAAAGAGCCTTTGACTCACGGAGAAATTCCGGGCTGAAAATAATATTGTCAGAGCCCTTCTTCTTTCGGATCGATTCAGTATATCCGACAGGAATCGTTGACTTTATAACCATTATGGCATCCGGATTAACTTTCATAACAAGATCAATAACGGCTTCAACTGCTGATGTATCAAAATGCTGGGTCTTTGAATCATAATTTGTAGGCGCAGCAATAACGACATAATCAGCCTCTTTATATGCCATCTCGCCATCAAGAGTTGCCGTCAGATCCAGATCTTTTTCAGAAAGATACTTTTCAATATACTCGTCACGTATGGGTGACTTTCTGTTGTTGATAAGCTCTACCTTTTCTGGAACAATATCAACAGCATATACCTTATGGTTCTGTGAAAGAAGAGTAGCAATAGATAATCCTACATAACCAGTACCTGCTACTGCAATAACCGGATTTTTCATAACATTAATGACCCCCTATGATCTGTTATTTATAGAATTCAGCATACCAACGAGCAAAACTGCGGAGCCCCTCCCTGAGCGTCGTTGATGGCTTGAAGCCGTAATCACGCTCAAGCGCTGAGGTGTCAGCATATGTTACCGGAACATCTCCGGGCTGCATGGGAACTAACTTCTTATGAGCCTCGAAATCGTAATCATCCGGAAGAACTCCTGCTGCAACCAACTCCTCCTGAAGGATTGTTACAAAATCAAGAAGATTCTCTGGACTGCTATTACCGATATTATATACAGCATAAGGAGGAAGCGGAAGACCATCAGCTCCTGTTTTCTTTTCAGGAGCTTTTTTCATAACTCTTACTACACCCTCAACTATATCATCAACATAGGTAAAGTCACGCTTACAGTTGCCATAATTGAATATCTCAATAGTCTGGTTATTCCTGAGTTTATTTGTAAATCCGAAATAAGCCATATCTGGTCTGCCGGCAGGTCCGTATACAGTAAAAAACCTCAGACCGGTAGAAGGAATATTATAAAGCTTTGAATATGCGTGTGCAAACAACTCATTTGACTTTTTTGTTGCAGCATAAAGTGACACCGGATTGTCTACGTTGTCATCTGTGCTGTACGGAACCTTCTTATTGGATCCGTATACTGACGAGCTTGAAGCATATACAAGATGCTCTACGCCTGGCTGTGAATCATCATATGAATGTCTGCAAGCCTCAAGAATATTGAAAAAGCCTGTAATATTGGATTCAATATAAGCTGACGGGTTGATAATCGAATATCTCACTCCTGCCTGTGCAGCAAGATTCACAACTACAGAAGGCTTATACTTTTCAAAAACACTGTCTATGAGCTCTTTATCAGCAATATTTCCTTTGATGAATATGAAATTTTCATTCGCTGAAAGCTCATTTAATCTGTATTCCTTCAGAGATACATCGTAATAATCATTCATACTGTCAATTCCGATGATCTTTGAATCCGGTGCGTCCTTCAGAAGTCGCTTCACTAGATTTGAGCCAATAAAGCCAGCCGCACCTGTCACAAGAATGTTTTTGTTTTTTAGGTCTATTATCTCCATAATTTCTCTCCCGATCTATTTTTGCTTTTTTAATTTACTTAAAATAATCCTTCGTTTATTTACAAGCTCACAAAGAGCGAACTCGATCAAAAGGATAAGAGCTACTATAATTATCAGTTGAATGTAATACATAACTGAAAGAGTATTGTAATTCATTAAACACCTGTTTACGATCTTCCTTGTTGCTTTTGTAATATACAAGGGATGATGAGTAGCCATAAAGAACAAGGAATTTACACCCATATACGTCAGAAATCTCAGCCTGATCCTGGATGTTACAGCCTTTAGTATGATTATCACCCCGAGGCTGCCAATTATCGCCCGTATAACATATATAATCGGGAACATCCCAAGATGGAAACTATTGAAATTAACATTTTCGTTAAAGACCACGACAAAACACAAACCTGTATTAACAGTAAGCATTATAATACCTGAGGGCAGCGAAAACAGTATCTTTTTATATTTCTTACCTATCCTCACAAGAAGCCAGCCGATACATATAAACAAGAATGCCGTAATTCCTTTCATAATCGTTATGTAAGGATATAGCAGATATTTATTCATTGAAGATTCAAAATGTCCGAAGATGAATGTATTCAGATAAACAAAGCCAAAGGTAAAGAGACAAATCAAAAGTTTTATCGGCATCTTTTTATCCTTATAGCTTATCAGCTCAAATATCGCCCTCCCGATAAAAATGCACGGCAGGAACCACAAAGCCGATATTCCTCTGAAACTGATAGTTGTAAACACATCACTCCACAAGGCTGACAGGATATTCTTTTTGTGCATAATCAGCAGACCCGATATATGCATCGCAACCGACAGTGCGGAATATATAAAGTATGGAATGATAAGAGATTTGAAAAGCTTTTTGAAGGTGTCGGATTTCTTACGCTTTTTATCTGACATTCCCACAAGCATTCCACTTATTATAAAAAACAAACATACCTTGAAGGACGCTCCCCAGACGGAGATTACGTCATTTGAAAGAACAGAAGCATGATCCCATATGATAAGAAACATACCAAGACCCTTTGCGGCATCAAAATAATCTATCCTTTTCCTTTTAGTCGGCAACTTAACCAGTTTTTCCTGCATATCATTCCTCTTTCATTACAACGACGCAATGCAAAATCCGATAATCAAATTATCTGTTTGAATACATTTTATCATAATAATCCCGGTATTCACCGGAAATGATTTCTTCCCACCACTCACGGTTTTCGAGATACCACTTGATAGTCTTTTTTATTCCATCAGCGAATTTTGTCTCCGGCAGCCAGCCGAGCTCACTGTGTATCTTTGTGGGATCAATTGCATAACGCATATCATGACCCTTTCTGTCTGCAACGAAGGTTATCAGACTTTCGGGCTTTCCCAGTTCTTTACAAATAAGCTTGACAATGTCTATATTCTTCATTTCATTGTGACCGCCGATATTATATACCTCTCCGACTCTTCCCTTATGTATTATAAGATCTATAGCCTTGCAGTGATCTTCCACATAAAGCCAGTCACGCACATTAAGCCCCTCGCCATATACAGGAAGCGGTTTATCATTGAGTGCATTTGCTATCATCAGTGGTATCAGCTTCTCCGGAAAATGGTAGGGGCCATAGTTATTTGAGCACCTGGAGATCGTTACCGGGAGTCCATAGGTTCTGTGATATGCGAGAACAAGGAGATCGGCGCCGGCTTTGGAACTGCTATATGGGGAGCTTGTGTGGATCGGAGTCTCTTCTGTAAAGAAAAGATCTGGTCTGTCAAGGGGAAGGTCCCCATAGACCTCATCGGTCGATACCTGATGATATCTCTTGATACCGTATTTTCTGCAGGCATCCATGAGAACTTCAGTGCCTATTATATTTGTTTTTAAGAATATTTCTGGATCCTCTATTGATCTGTCCACATGGCTCTCGGCAGCAAAGTTAACAACCACATCCGGCTTTTCTTCTTCAAAAAGCCTGTCTACCGCATCTCTGTCGCAGATATCAGCCTTTACAAATCTGAAATTAGGATCGTTCATTATACCTTTTAATGTTGACAGATTACCTGCGTAGGTAAGCTTATCAAGACATATGATCCTGTAATCGGGATGCTCACGAAGCATATGAAATACAAAATTTGAGCCTATAAAACCTGCTCCGCCTGTAACAATAATTGTCATAATAATCGCCTCTGATCCAAAGTGATTGTTGTTTCTGATTATTTCCATATGACGTGAAAGCAGCCGCAGTAAAGCGGCAGACTAAGACAAAGGACTAATTAAAAACTCCAGTATTCATCGGCATAAAACCGTGTTTCATGCCTTATTACACAAGCTAAATTATAACATAACGTCATTTTATTGTCAAGCAAATACAGTCTCAATGAGGCTCATCGCTGATATCTGTAGGGCTTTGCATAAAAAGCCTTCAAAACATACCATAAAGATTGTAATTTATATCTATAACTAAACCCGATAATTTTCAGACTGTCTTTGGATCCATTCCATAACAATATCAACTAAATCATTAATTTCGTTTTCGGAAAGCTTTCTTCCCTTCTCTATTCTATGCCATTTATATAAACAGTCTCTGCAGCAGCAGGCGCATGCGTGTTGCGCAATAAAAACCGGATGTCCTCTCATCGGAGTCTGTTTCCCATCATTTTCCGGATACTCCGGAGCAAGTCTTTTCGTGATAAAATCGTTCGCATGAGATCTGATAGTTTCTATACCCTTTTCTTTTATGTATAAAACATCTCTTTCAGATAATCTGAACCTGGAGCGAAAGGAAGAACCAGACAACCTGTTAAAAAGAACACTATGATCCTTTGTTTTCTCATACACAATATTTATCCCGGCCTTCTGAGCCTGGGACATCTGATACTTTCTCTTTACATTATAAAGTCTTCCGTCTTTTCTGAATTTTGCACCAGTCTGTTTGAAATAAAACTCAGTTCCTGTTTTTTCACATTGTTTTCTTGAATCAAGTATCCATTCGTAATCACAAATCCTGGCATTATCTCCTGATTCTCCCCCACAAATAACACGGCTGATTTTCCCGGTTTCGAGATATTTACTGATATTAATATCCGAAAGCATCGGTTCCTCTATAATATGACGGTGTTTTATCGGAAGCTCCAGAAATACAGGCAAACGTCTGTCAGCCTCCTCCTGGTTTTCACAGGTACAACATATTGTCACATTATCATAACCTGATCCCCAGTTCTCAGGAAGGCATTCACTCATCCTGACTATACGTTTTGTTATTATTATGAAATGAAGGTCACTTCTTAAAGATATCATTTTCCATATTTCGCTTCTCCATTCATCTGCTTCCTCGATAAAGAAATCAGATGTCATACAGGTGTAAACAACTCCTGCGCTGCCAAGAAGTTTATATCTTCCGTTTCGATCCTTTTTCAGAGGAAGGTCAAAGGCTTTTGTCTTATTGATTACACTACTATCCTTGCCGAAGGCTGAATCCCTCCTATAGACATAGCAGTTTTTACATCCGCTGCTATACTTCCTGCAGCCATGCCACGGATTCCAGACAGGCATATCTGCCACCCCCTTTTATTATTATTTTACCTTAACACGTTAACCCCGTCAACCTCGTCCTCTCCATCAGGCAACGTCGACGCTGCACCCGTATTCACATAATCGCTCGTTTGCACTCGCTCTGTTGTGCGTACATATATTCTTGTTCCAAGGCATCCGTCGCTCAGTACCTCAGACAGTACTCCCACCCCTTGCCGTCGCAGCCTGCACAGGCTGCTTCTTGCGGCTGGTTTATCCTGAGTTCAGGATTTTCAATCCCCTGACAGTGAGCGCCTGGATATTTGTAAGTCTTGCTGGTATATTCGCAAAACAATGCATTCTTTTGGGTTCTGAATAAAATACATGTTAAATTCCACTTAGTCTGACATCAACAAAAATAGTACTTTTTTCCAGCAGGTTCTCTCTTTGTACTTCGGTGATATCCTTTGAAGGGAAAGAATTTTTTATTATTGAAAAAACATCTGATCTGTTATCTTTAAAAATTTTGACTGCGCTTGAGGATATCCGCTCATAAACCTCTTTCTCTGCCTTATCCCTGCTGTTTTTATCAGTCTCTCCCCTTGCAGTTATTCTTATATCAATTCCATCACCCTGAGGAACAGCCGATAGTTTTGTTTTTAATCCTGAAATATGATACATTCTTTTATCATCAACAGAATACAAGGAAACCTCTTTGCATTGACCGGACATTATCAGACTTCCAAGAGTGTAATACTCATCAAGTACAAAGGCTCCCTCGTTATCACCCTTTATGATACAGCTTTTATACGCATATAGCGACGAGGTATAGGGATCCGTTTCCACATATGCAAGCAGCTTATCACCGTGCATTCCCTTAAGAGAGACCATATGATCGTACAGTGTATAATGTGCGCACTCCTGGTTAATCACCTTACTTTCAGTACTCAGGCTGATGTTTTCTGCAGAATAATTATATTTATTATAAGCGGTATCAATAACATCTGCAGCTTTGTCTCCTGTTACTTCAAGAGTTACAGTTTTCATTATTTCTTTATCAGTCACAAAGAAGGATAAAGTCTCATCGCAGTTTTCTGCTGCAGATTTGTTCATCATTATAAACAGGCACTGACTGAGAAGTATTCTTCTTCCTGTATTATTCTGAAAGCGAATGATAGCATCCTCAACATTTTCACCTTCAGAATACATTATCTCCGAGCTGTTTTCCTTTTCATTTTCTGTATCCAGAACAATAAATGTCATATAGTATCCATCTCTGTTTTTATCTATTCCTATCCCTTGTACTATCATTCGTTGATTAAGCTGAAGCTTATTGCAGCCAGTTATTATTAAAACAAATAAAACTAACACAAGTAAAACGGATATCTTTCTTTTCAATTACGCTCTTACCTTTCTTTCTTTTATTATCATAACAGCAAATGAGATGAGAGGTACAACAAGTGAAAACAGCATAGTGATAATAAATCTGACTTTTTCAGAGTATACAGCATCTCTCAGTCCGGAAAAAAATATCACAAGGAGAGCTCCGCCGTATACAGCAGCGGCAATAATAATTATGAAAAATTTTTTTTGCTTGCCGGAAAATGCAAAATTATCCGGAAGTTTCATAACAACATACAGTTCTGCCGATATAAGACATATAATGCAAAGTATAGTTATCATTACAAATACCGGAGCTGTTCTCTGGAGAAAGGATGCACTGTCTGTTATTTTATATATCGGATAATCTGTTCCTTCGATATAATCTATCACCGAGCCTCCGACGATTATCAGGAAAAACAGGAATGATATCAGAATAAAGGTATTCCAGAGCATTGCGGTTCGTCTGAATTTTCCTGATGCGGATGATGAAAGTATAAACATCAGCGCTAGATCATCGCTTTCCGAAATAATCTCCTGGAGACACCATACGGTATCTCCCGTTGTTCCTTTGCTGATAGCAGTCAGAGATCCGGGATCGAAAGTCTGAAGCATCAGATAAATAAGTGGAACAGAACAAATTAAAAACGAAAAAAACACAAATCCGGAAAATCTTGCAACAGCTTCTGAGCCGGAAGTTGCCGCATATACTGCCGCTGTCAGAATAAATAGTGTTATGAATAAAGGACTTAAGCCCTCAGTTGTATTCAGCTGAGCAAATCTGTAAAAACGATATAATCTCAGAAAGACCATATACATAAAATACAATGAAAAGAAAAAGCTCAACCAGCGTTCCGGATACCGGGCAGATAACAATCCTGATATTTTATTCCGCATAGAAGAAGGTATTATCAGAAAATATACCATCATAGAATAAATAATTATAGCTGGAATAAACGAAAATAACGATACATAAGTATCCGTAACTCCAGGATACAGTATCAGACCAGCAAGCTTTCCGGCTGTAAGGAGGATAAATAACTGTACTGCAGAGATTCTGTCAGTCATTTCTTTCATCCTCCTTATTTTCAGCTCCAGGCATATCCTGTACCTTTTCGCTATGAGCCGAAAGAGTCTTCCATCCTGCACGGATAAAAATATCTCTGAACGCAGATGCGCCTAGAGGAGATATTGGAGCTGTATATGGAATCCCGAAGCTTGTCTTACTGCAGATGTTTATCAGTACTACTGCAAACAGAGCCGAAACACCCCATATACCAGCAATCCCTCCGCAGACCGTGAAAGCAAGCCTCAGAATAGCTGCAGGTGCGTACAGATTAGGAATAATGTATGAACATATTGCGGATACAGCTACTACCATCAGGGTAGGGGCTCCTATCAGTCCTGCACTGACTGCGGTATCTCCTATAACAAGACCTCCTACTATGCTTACTGCATATCCCAGAGGCTGCGGCATTCTTAGTCCTGATTCTCTCATTATTTCATAGACAAGCAGTATCAGGATGGTTTCTGCAGTAAGGGATAAGGGAGTATGACCAATAGAGCCGGCAATCTTATTCAGTAGAAGAGTGGGAAACATTTCCGGTGCAAAGGTGCCAAGAGATGTGAATATTCCGGGAAGAAGTATCGATACGAGAAAAGATATAAATTTCAGCCATCTTGTAAAAACGGAAAAATACGGACGGTTTGAATAATCATCGAGAGTCTGAAAATACTCACCGAATAAATAAGGTACAATAAGCGCTGATGGAACGCCGTCTATCATCACAGCAATTCTGCCTTCCGTCAGCTTGCCGCAAACAGTATCCGGTCTTTCCGTTACACCCACTGTCCGGAAAGGAGACACCCCTCCCCTGTCTTCAAGATAAGGTACAAGATATCCAGCAGATAAAACGGTATCAAGATCAACATTTCTGAGACGGCACTTTAATTCTTTAAGAATACTGTCCGAAACAGCATCCCTGAGATAACAGATACCTACATCTGTCCTTGAGATATTACCTACCGTCATTGTTTCAAAGCACAGCTTCGGCGACTTTATCTTTCTTCTGAGCATTGAAATATTTGTTCTCAGTGATTCTACAAAGCCTTCTCTTGAACCTCTCTGCACGACATCCGACTCGGGCTCAGAAATACTTCTCGTCTGAAATCCCTGTATACCAACTGAAAGCAATTCTGAAAACCCATCAACAGCAATTACGGCAAAACCTGATAGTATCGCCGTACATACTTCCTCAAGTTTATTGATCTTTGTTATGTCATCTGTAATCAAGACCTCTTCACTGATACCTGATATATACTCTTCAGGATTACTATTGATCTCTTTATGAAAAAGGGGTTTGATGACACAGTTTGCAAGAATATCTTTATTTACCATATTGTCAATTACTATAATTGCTATTCGCGTTGTCCGGATCCTCATAATATGAATAGTAAGATCCTCAGAATTATTGAATTCCGTTTTTATAAGGTTTATATTCTCATCCAGAGAATCTTTCATACTAACACTTGTTTTTTTCTGAGCCGCTTCTGAACCTTTATCGTATAATCTCAGGACAGAGGCAATAAATTCATACAATATTCTCACCCTCTCCAAGCTTTAATATTATTTGCAACCGTGACAAAACTATGTATATTAAAACCTTTTTTTGAGAAGAATATTATTACTGAATGAAAACCACATCGGAGAGGAAGGAATACATTGATAATATCAGTTATCAGAACGATATTGCTTTACATTATTATCATAACGTCGATCCGGATAATGGGTAAAAGACAAATCAGCGAGCTTCAGACCAGTGAGCTTGTTATTACATTCTTGCTATCAGATATTGCTGCAATACCTATGCAGGATAACGATCAATCTATGGTCAGCGGTATTGTCCCCCTTCTTGTTCTCGTCATTTGCGAGATAGTTATTTCTATTCTGATGCTTAAACACACGAAGCTCAGAAAACTGATATGCGGAAAACCTGTTATCGTCATCAACAACGGGAAGGTAGATCAGAAGGCAATGGAAAAACTCAGAATGAGCGCAGAGGATCTGTTTAAGGAGTTACGGCAAAAGGATATTTTCCATATTGATGATGTGGATTACGCTATTGTAGAAACAAACGGAAAAATGAGTATAATGAAAAAAGCCTCCTGTGATACCGTTACTGCCAGACAGCTTGGTGTTACCGCTAAAAATGACGGCATACAAACAGTGATCGTCAGCGACGGCCAGATTGCCGAATCATCTCTTGAATTCTGTCATCTTGATAAGAACTGGCTTAAGGGTATTCTTAAGCTGGAAAAAACAGATCTGCAGGATATTTTCATTATGACGGCCGATAAGGGAAAACATTACAAAATAATAAAGGCAGAAGGATAAAGGAGGAAAAATGCAAAAACTATTTACCGCTGGCATTATCGCACTTATACTTCTGATAATAACTTCAGCCGGTTTCAGGATAAACACAGAAACATCTGATGCTGTAGGCGCAAAACTCAGCAAAGCAATTGAGCTTGTTAATGATGGTAAAAATGAAAAAGCCCGCAGTGTAATGAATGACTGCATGGAAATCTGGAACAGTAATTTTCAGAAAATGCAGATATTCATTTCACACGGGAGGATCGATGAGATAGACGAATCGCTTAAAACAGCTGATTATCAACTGAACGGAAATAATGATGAAGTATTTATAACCGAAGCAAGCAGGGCACTTGTTCTACTTGCTCATTTCAAGGATATGGAATATCCTTCTGTCTATAATGTATTCTGAAAAAGCACCTCCATCTTTTAAACGGAGGTGCTTAATGTTAATCATTTCTTTTCTTTTTTCGCTGTAGTCTTTTTAGGCTTCGGCTTGGGATTTTCCTTGACTGCGAAAATAGCCGTTCCGAAGGGAGCAAGCCTTATATCTGCAGAGTATTCCCACTGACAGCACTGCTCATGCAACGATTTTATAGGCTTAGCATTTGTTATACCCTTACCGCCATATATCTCAAAATCGGTATTAAACACTTCAGTAAGTGTACAAGACTCCTTGAGACCTATACGATAGTTTTCTCTGACTGCATTTGCCATATTGCAGACTATTACATATTTCTGACCATCAGTCATACGATAGTATGAGTATACATTATGATCTGCATCATCAGCATTAATCCAAAGAAAACCATCACTCTCATAATCCTTTTCATAGAACGCAGGATTCTTTGTAGTGAGCTCTCCTAATTCACGGAAAAATCTATGGAAACAACGATGCATCTCATAATCTCTTATAAGGAACCAATCAAGTTCTTTTGTCTCATCCCATTCTCTGAACATACCAAGCTCATTACCCATAAAATTAAGGGTCTTTCCGGGATGTGTGAACATATATGCATACAGAGTCCTTGCCTGAGCAAATTTATCGGCATAGTCGCCGCCGAACATCTTCTGGACTATAGTAGCCTTACCGTGAACAACTTCATCATGTGAGAACGGAAGAATAAACCTCTCATAATAGAAATATGCCATTGACCAGTTGATCTTGTTATGACTTCCTGCTCTCCAGAGAGGATCGATCTTCATATACTCAAGAGTATCATTCATCCAGCCCATATCCCATTTATAGTCAAATCCGAGACCGCCTTCCTTGACGGGCTTTGTAACTCCGGGATAGTCAGAGGAATCCTCTGCAATAAGCATAATATTTCCGAAGTTTTCATTAAGAAGAGTATTCATCTTTTTAAAGAACTCTACAGAACGATCATTGACACCTCTGTCCTTATTACCCATCCAATAGATACCGTTGTTAATAGCATCCATCCTTATGCCATCAAAATGATATGCATCAAGCCAGAATGAAGCACAGGAAATAAGGAAGCTCTGAACTTCACCTCTGGATACATTGAAATTATATGTTCCCCATTCACTCTGGTTTACATCTGAAGGCGGATATTCATAAAGATCGGTTCCGTCGAACTTTGCAAGAGAATAATTATCTCTGACAAAATGTACAAACGCAAAATCAATGATAACGCCTATATTGTTCTCGTGACATTTGTTGACAAACATCATAAGCTGCTCCGGTGTACCATATCTGGAAGTAGCGCTGTAATACTGTGATGCCTGATAACCCCAGGAACCATCAAAGGGAAATTCTGCAAGAGGCATTACCTCTATATGTGTGAAATTGTTTTCTTTTACATATTTGATAAGATCGTCAGCAACCTCATCGTACCTGAACCACTGGGCTCCGCCGTCAGCCTCGCTTTTGCCTTCGGGTTTTTTCCATGAGCCCATATGCATCTCATAAATATTAAGAGGCTTATCATAACACTTTGAACGGCTCTTCATCCACTTCTCATCATTAAAAATCTTCTCAGGAGCTATCCTGGTAATGATAGAGGCAGTGTTGGGTCTTAATTCGCTGTGGAAAGCATAAGGATCCGCTTTATCTACAACATTGCCTCCCTGCTGGTATACGCGAAACTTATAAAGCTGTCCTACCCTTGCATCGGGAACAGCGAGCTCATAGATACCATAGTTTATTCTGTTCATCGGATGATATCCGCCATTCCATCCGTTAAAATCTCCAAGAACATCTACTCCGTGAGCGGAAGGCGCATAAACTCTGAAAATAACTCCATCCTCGTCATTGTCAGAAACCGGGTGAGCACCAAAATACTCGTATGCATTTACGCTGATACCCTTGTAGTATTCATCCATTGAAAAAGCAGTCATTACATCATCTCCTACTATTTAATATATTTATTTTATTATACTGCATCTTAACTTGTCATTAGACATATTACGACAAGTGTCTAAAAATCCGACTTATCTATTTAAAGGAATTATAAATTGCCATCGCAAGAAGAATATTCCCCTTTGCCTGAATCTTTCCGGTTGTGAATGCTTTGAGAGGATCAAGATTTCCCGATACCATCTGTGAAAAAACATCTGCTGACATTTTCATAAAAATATTACAGCTGTCAGTCTTTACAGGAGAAATAGATTTCTGCCCCCCGATATACGACATATTTATATATCCTCCTCCGGGATCTGTTATATAAATAAGAGAGGTGAAATCTTTCCCGATGGAACTAAAATCTGTTGAAATAAACATTTTCTCCAGATACAGATAACATTCATTATAGGTCATTAGCGCTATCACCCGCTTTCAGCGATCCTGAAACTACTCAGGATCTGAAATTACAATCACAAGGGGCTTAATCAAACAATCTCACAAAAATATACACTTACCTTTACACTCTTTTTGTATTATACCATAATGATATACAATTAATCTTCTTAGATAGAATATTAAATGTGTTAATCATACATTTTACACATTTTATTTATTATACTCCGTTTCAATAATGTCAAAAATTCCATTATCATGTCAGAATTTCAAAAAAAGAAGCCGGAAACTAAATCAATAGCTTCCGGCAAGAAAAGTATTAATTATTATTTCATTTTTGAACCACGGGAAATATATGATGTATGGAGGTACTTGTGAGCCTTTTCCTTTCCGGGAGCCTCAAAGAACTCATCGTAAACCATCTTACATACAGGGCTTTCCTCACTGCTTCTCATCTCGCTGGCCTTATCCTGATCATACAGTGCCTTGGAGCGAAGAGCCTTATAGTCTACATAATTTCTGACGCTGTCAGGCTGATAAGGCTGACCGCCGCCGTTTATGCAGCCGCCGGGACAAGCCATTATCTCAACCATATGATAATCAGCCTCGCCGCTCTTAATCTTCTCAAGAAGCTTGCGTGCATTTCCGAGGCCAGATGTAACAGCAACATTGATCTTAATGCCGGCTACTTCGTAAGTTACCTCACGGATTACTTCGGGACCTCTGACATCAACAAAATCAATAACCTTGAAGTCGCCGTCAAGAGTCCTTGCAGCATTTCTGAGTGCAGCCTCAAGAACACCGCCGGTAGCGCCGAATATTACGCCGCCGCCTGTTGCCTTTGCGAAGGGTGCATCATAATCCTCATCGGGGAGTGATGTGAAATCAAGACCAGCGCGCTTAATCATTCTTGCAAGCTCTCTTGTTGTAAGAGCTACATCAACATCATCATAGTCACCATCGCCTGAGCGGAGCTGAGGACGAGTACATTCAAATTTCTTTGCTGTACAGGGAATAACGCTGACTATAAACATCTTATTGGGATCCATGCCGGTTTTCTGAGCATAATAGCCCTTAAGAACAGCACCGAACATAGCCTGAGGTGATTTACAGGTTGAGAGATTCGGTATAAAGTCAGGATAATAATGCTCAACAAACTTTACCCAGCCAGGGCAGCATGATGTGAACATCGGCAGTGTACCGCCGTTCTGAATCCTCTCGATAAGCTCGTGAGCTTCTTCGAGGATTGTAAGGTCAGCTGTAAAGTCCATGTTATAGATCTTAACACCTTCACCGAGACGACGAATAGCAGCAGCCATCTTACCCTCAACATTTGAGCCTATGGGCATACCAAAGCTTTCACCGAGTGTTGCCTTGATTGAAGGAGCTGTAAAGAAGATAACTTCCTTCTCAGGATCATTGATAGCATCCCAGACCTTCTCCTCCTGAGGCTTCTCATGAAGAGCGCCTACAGGACAGCTTACGATACACTGACCGCAGCCAACGCAGGGGGAATCATCAAGGCTCTTGTCAAATGCACTGCCTACATGAACCTGATATCCTCTTTTGATAGCACCGATTACAGATACAGTCTGAACGTTCTTACAAACAGAAACGCAGCGCATACACTGAACACATTTGTTGTTATCACGAACGATATATGGTGACTGCTCGTCTATCTCGTAATCAGCAACTTCACTTTCAAAATGGTCTTCATCAACACCATATTCAAGAGCAAGCTTCTGCAGCTCACAGTTATTGTTTCTTACGCAGGAAAGACACTTTTTCTTGTGATTAGCAAGAAGAAGCTCAATTGTAGTCTTTCTTGATTTGATAACAGCGGGAGTATTTGTGAATACTTCCAATCCCTCTTCTGCAGGATATACACAAGCAGCAAGAAGTCCTCTTCTGTTCTTTGCCTCTACCATACATACACGGCATGCACCGATGCAGTTGATGTCCTTGAGGTAGCAGAGTGTGGGGATTTCGATATTAGCAGCCTTTGCAGCCTGAAGTATCGTATAGCCCTTCGGAACTTCGACAGGGATATTATTTATTTTAAGATGTACTGTTTCCATAAATTATCCCCTCCTTATTTCGTAATGATTGCGCCGAATTTGCAGTTATTCATACAAACGCCGCACTTGATACATTTCTCGGAATCAATGACGTGAGGCTGCTTAACAGTACCGCTGATAGCCTTTGCAGGACAATTTCTGGCACAAAGTGTACAGCCCTTACACTTATCGGCAATGATTTCATATCTGATAAGTGACTTACAGACGCCTGCGGGACAGGTCTTATCCTCAATGTGAGCGATATACTCATCCTTGAAGAACTTCATTGTTGAGAGGATGGGGTTAGGTGCTGTCTGGCCAAGTGCGCAGAGTGAAGACTTCTGCATATGCTGAGCCAGCTCTTCGATCTTATCAAGATCCTCAGGAACGCCATTGCCCTTTGTGATCTTATCAAGATACTGAAGGAGCTTCCTTGTACCTACGCGGCAAGGAGTACATTTTCCGCAGCTCTCATCAACAGTAAATTCAAGATAGAACTTTGCGATATCTACCATACATGTATCTTCATCAAGAATGATCATTCCGCCTGAACCCATCATTGAACCGATGGCAAGGAGGCTGTCATAGTCGATAGGAGTATCTATATGCTCAGCAGGAATACATCCGCCGGAAGGACCACCGGTCTGTGCTGCCTTGAATTTCTTTCCGTTGGGAATGCCACCGCCGATCTCTTCGATGATTTCACGCAGTGTTGTACCCATAGGGATCTCAACAAGTCCGACATTTGTTATCTTACCGCCGAGAGCAAATACCTTTGTTCCTCGGCTGGTCTCTGTTCCGATTGATGAATACCAATCGCTGCCCTTATAAATAATCTGAGCAATATTTGCATATGTCTCAACGTTATTGAGAACTGTAGGCTTCTCGAAAAGTCCCTTTACAGCAGGGAACGGAGGACGGGGACGGGGCTCGCCTCTGTTGCCTTCAATAGAAGTCATAAGCGCTGTCTCTTCACCGCATACGAACGCTCCGGCACCCAGACGAATCTCAAGATCAAAGTCAAAGCCTGTTCCGAAAATATTCTTTCCAAGGAAACCATATTTTTTAGCCTGCTCAATAGCTATCGAAAGTCTCTGTACTGCGATAGGATACTCAGCACGTACATATACAAAACCATGGTGAGCGCCAATAGCATAACCTGCGATTTCCATTGCCTCGATGATACACTGAGGATCACCTTCAAGGATAGAACGATCCATAAATGCACCCGGATCGCCTTCGTCTGCATTACAGCATACATACTTTACATCGCCCTCAGAAGCCTTTGCGAACATCCACTTCTTACCTGTGGGGAATCCGCCGCCGCCTCTTCCGCGAAGTCCAGAATCAAGAACCTCCTTGATTACATCATCAGGAGTCATTGATGTAAGAGCCTTATAGAGAGCCTGATATCCGTCTACAGCAATATATTCCTCGATATCTTCCGGGTCGATAACGCCGCAGTTTCTCAGAGCTATTCTCATCTGCTTTTTATAGAAGTTTGTCTCAGAGAGAGGTGTAATTGATCCGTCGGAATGAACAGTCTCCTTGTAAAGAAGCTCTTTTACTACATTACCCTCTTTTAGATGTTCTTTAACAATACGCTCAACACCCTCTGGTGTAGCCTGAGCATAGAAAGAACCCTCAGGATATACGATCATGATCGGACCGAGAGAGCAAAGACCAAAGCAGCCTGTCCTTACAACATGAATCTCTTCCTCAATACCGTTTTCCTTGAGTGCTTTTTCGAGAGCTGCAAGTACCTTCTTACTACCGGAGGAAGTACAGCCTGTACCTCCGCAAACAAGCACCTGCTTGCGGTAACCCGTATTCTTTGCCAGTTCTTCGCCCTTTTCCTTGACTACCTTTCTGACCATTACGAGTTCTTCTTTTTCTTTTTTGATCTTATTGAGTTCCTCAAGCGTCATTACTTGTCCCCTCCTTCCTCGGCAATATATTTATCAAGAACTTTATTGATCTCCTTAGGAGTAAGTTTACCATAAACTTCCTCATCGATCATTACGACCGGTGCGAGTCCGCATGCACCAACACAACGACATGAGTCTATTGAGAAAAGACCGTCGGGTGTGCATTCACCGCTCTTTATGCCGAGTTTGTTTTCAATCTCTGTAAGGATCTTGTCGGCACCCTTTACATAACAAGCTGTTCCAAGACAGACACTGATCCTGTGCTTACCTTTCGGGGTAAGGCTGAATCGTGAATAGAAAGTTGCTACGCCGTATACTTCGCTGAGGGAAACACCGAGTCCGTCAGCAACCATCTGCTGAACCTCGATCGGAAGATAGCCATATATCTCCTGAGCCTCGTGAAGTACAGGCAAAAGCGCTCCGGGAACTTCTTTATTGCTTGCGATCACAGCCATAAGTTGTTCTTCCTGAGCTTTTGTGCCCTTAAAGGGCAAAACATTTTCTGCCATTAGGATTTACCTCCCATTACTTTAATTTTATATATTTTCATATATAATAACACATATATTATACAGCCTTTTCGGTCAAATTACAAGAATTTTTTTATATATTATATATAAAAACAAGAATCAAATCTTAATTGAAAATGAAATATTTTCTTTTTTCCTGCAATTTCTTATGATTTTATAGTGATTAATAACAATATCATACACTATTGTTCGTGTATAGTGTACATCAATTTTAAAACTTACTATTTTAGTAATAAAAATAAAGCGAATATTCGTCAGAATAACGAACATCCGCTCTGAAAATACACTTGTCTCCAGATAATACACAAAAAGGAAATTACTGTCAGTACAGATAAACCTCTTTACATTCATCCGGCGCATTCCACGGAAGAAGCTTGCTGATATCTCTTCCCTGTTTCAGATCATCTGAATGTTTAAGATAATATGTCAGATATCTGTACGGGCTGAGACCGTTCTTTTTTACTGTCTCCACTATACTGTACAGGATCATTCCTATATCATATCCGGAACCGTCGTCTGCAACCTTCCATCTGTTTTCTGAAAGAACAAATTTGTGAAGAGCTATTTCGCAGTGATCGTTATCGATACCAAGTTCGCCGTCCTGAATATATCTCTTCAGTTCCTGCTCATAGTCCAGTACAAATGCAAACGCCTGTCCTGTTTTTCCATAGGTTGAGCTGCCGCTTATCTCAGTAAAATAATCTCTTGCCATCTTACACAGATTCTCAATCAGTGGAAGTGATTTTATCCTTCTCATCGCCTGTCTGATCTCTTTATCGGATCCTAATACTGTTTCCTCATTATTTATGACCATCTGGCACAATTCCATACCTCTCCCCGCATATGAATTATCCCTTAGTTTCGGATCAATTAATTCATATGCTATTTCAAAAAACTCAAGAGCTTTGCTCCAGGGAACAGAAATATTTATTTCTTCCCTGAGAGGATCAAAAATATCAAAATCAGAGGTTTGCAGAATACCCTTGAATCCGAAAAGAAATCTTTCAGGATCGGTAAAATCCGTGCTGTCCTTGATATCATACAAGATTATGGGCTTTGTATCCTCGGGTGGTGTCTGATAGAGCCAGACATATTTGTCTGATATAGGATCAAACAATGCTCTGTTTGCGCTCAGCTTACCGCTTGTAACATTACCTGCACCGGAGTAAATTGTATCTCTCCCGATCAGTTCATTTCTCAGAGCATCATACAGATATCTGAATCTGAATACTGTAGCCTCCATCAGCCAGGCAGACATAACATATGCCGGAAATTTCAGCCCTAACTCCTCCCAGAACATTTCCTGATACGCGAGAGACATTCCAAGGGAAAACTTATTGACAACAAGCTGAGCGATTGCCTCGGCGCTGATCCTGTTATCATTCAGTACCGGTGTCCTGTGCAAAACGGCAGTATATGGATTCTCGGATCTGAATCCGCATTTTTTACAATACAGGCTGCCGTAAATATCATCTCTCAGAACAGCCCTTTCGTTATTCAGCTTGAATTTCGTTCTTGGAAATTCATCAAACACCTGAAGTCTGAACCCGCATTCGGGACAAGCGCCGTCCTTAAAATATGGAAAATGATGAACAAACAGATAATTAAGATTATCATCGACTTCATCATTAGGTCTGAGTTTACGCATGGAAGAAATGAGAGAATCTGTTCCGTTTTTTATGAACCCGCCCCTGTTTCTGTACTCGGAATAGACAGATTCTATTTCATTAATGAGACAATCATAGTTTTTATTTATCAGCAATCGTTTCTCTGGCTGAGTCGCCAGAGCGATACGCTTGAAACGGCTGTTTTCTTCTTTAAGCCGTTCATTTTCCATCAGAAGAGACCGGGATTTTTCCTTGTAATATGTACAATCGTTTGAATCCTTTACCAGCTTATTGTATTCTTTTTCTGATATGGTCTTTAACATCGGAGTTTTTTTATTTTTTTTCATGATAAGTACCAGATAATCCTTATGTACAGAAGCCTGAAATATCAGCCGCTTTTTGAAGCTGATAATAATAGAAATCGTTATCTACAGCATTCAGAAGCGGCTGAAATCCAGATCATTTTGTTTTTCCTATATCCTTACGGAAATGAGCGCCGTCAAATTTGATCTTTTCCACTGCAAGATATGCTTTTTCGAGAGCCTCGTCCAGGGTTTTTCCTCTTGCGGTAACGCCGAGAACACGTCCGCCGTTTGTGAGGAATTTTCCATCTGTATATTTCGTACCTGCGTGATAAACAGTAGCCCCTTCTACCTGACCGCCTTCATCAAGTCCTGTGATCTCGATACCTTTTTTGTATGCGAGAGGATATCCGCCTGAAGCCATTACAACACAGGCCGCCGGCTCATCCTTCCATTTGATATCTATCATTGACAGTCTTTCATCAATAACAGCTTCTATTATATCTACAAGGTCTGTTTCCAGTCTCGGGAGAACAACCTGAGCTTCAGGATCTCCGAAACGGGCATTATATTCAATCACCTTCGGACCATCCGGTGTGATCATCAGACCAAAGTAGAGGCAGCCTTTGAAAGTACGGTTTTCACTGTTCATTGCAGCTACCGTTGGCTCAAATATAGTCTTGCGGCATATTTCTGCAATCTCATCAGTGTAATAAGGATTCGGGCTGATTGTGCCCATTCCTCCAGTATTCAGCCCCTCGTCATTATCATATGCTCTTTTATGATCTTTTGAGGAAACCATAGGTTTAAGAGAAATACCGTCTGTAAATGCAAGGACTGATACCTCAGGACCGGTAAGAAATTCTTCGATAACTACGTTATTACCGGAATCACCGAATTTTTTATCCTCCATAATCTCCTTTACTGCAGAAACAGCCTCCTGGTGATCCTTTGCAATAATTACGCCTTTCCCTAATGCAAGACCATCCGCTTTTACAACCACAGGATATTTGTCATTTTTCTCTATGTATTCAACAGCCTTTGCAGGATCATCAAACACCTCATATTCCGCTGTGGGAATATGATATTTTTTCATAAGGTTCTTTGAAAAAACCTTGCTGCTCTCGATAACCGCAGCATTTGCAACAGGACCAAAGGCTCTGATGCCGTGATAATTCAGTGTGTCAACCATTCCATCTGCCAGAGGATCATCAGGAGCGACAAATACAAGGTCTATCTCCTTCTCCTTTGCAAATTTTGCGATGCCTTCCTTGTCCATAGCTCCGATATCTACACATTCAGCATCCCTGGAAATACCACCGTTTCCGGGAGCTGCATAGATCTTATCGACTTTCGGGCTTTCTTTAAGCTTACGGATTATAGCGTGTTCTCTTCCGCCGCTTCCTACTACTAATATTTTCATAGTTTACCTCCGTTATCAGTGATGGAAAAGACGGATACCGGTAAATGCCATTGTCATATTATACTTGTTGCAAGTTTCTATAACATTGTCATCACGGATAGATCCACCAGGCTGGGCAATGAATTCTACGCCGCTTCTCTTTGCTCTCTCTATATTATCACCAAAGGGGAAGAATGCATCTGAGCCAAGTGAAACGCCCTTGAAGGTGCTGAGCCATTCTTTCTTTTCTTCTCTTGTGAGAGGCTCCGGCTTCTCTGTAAAGAACTGCTCCCAGATACCGTCTGCAAGTACATCCTCATAATCATCAGAAATATATACATCAATTGTATTGTCTCTGTCAGGCCTTCTGATATCTTCTCTGAAAGGAAGCGCAAGAACCTTCGGATTCTGACGGAGATACCAGATGTCAGCTTTATTACCAGCAAGTCTGGTACAATGGATCCTGGACTGCTGTCCTGCCCCGACTCCGATTGCCTGTCCGTCCTTGGCGTAGCATACAGAATTTGACTGAGTATATTTAAGAGTGATAAGTGCTATCATCAGATCTCTCTTTGCATCATCTGTAAATGTCTTGTTTTCTGTTACTATATTGCTGAGCATTTCCTCATCGATCTTAAGCTCGTTTCTTCCCTGCTCAAATGTTATTCCATAAACCTGCTTATGTTCAACAGCTGCAGGGGTATATCCGGGATCTATCTGAACAACATTATATGTACCTTTTCTTTTTGACTTAAGTATCTCCAGAGCTTCATCTGTATAACCGGGAGCAATAATGCCGTCTGACACTTCTCTTTTTAGAAGAATTGCAGTTTCTTTATCACAGACATCTGAAAGAGCAACCCAGTCACCGTATGAGGACATTCTGTCTGCTCCTCTTGCCTTTGCATATGCGCTTGCTATTGGAGAAAGCTCTAAATCATCTACAAAATATATCTTTTTCAGCGTTTCTGAAAGCTCAGTAGCAACCGCTGCACCTGCCGGGCTGACGTGCTTGAAGGACGCAGCTGAGGGAAGTCCTGTTGCTGCTTTAAGCTCTGAAACAAGCTGCCAGCTGTTGAATGCATCAAGGAAATTAATATATCCGGGTTTTCCGTTGAGAACGGTGATAGGAAGCTCTTCACCGTTTTCCATAAAAATCTTTGAAGGCTTCTGATTAGGATTACATCCATATTTAAGTTCTAGTTCGTTCATTTTGATTTCCCCTTTCTGTTAATGACAGATCTTCTCAAACGTTTTTATTTACGATTCTGTCCTCGATTTCTCCGGTTTCAAGATCTATAAATCTTGTATAGAGTGAGACCTTATTGTCTTCGTTGAGGCTATCCCAGACATTGGCTGTAAATGCGTCAATATCACCTTTTATATCAACGAGAGTGGGCTCGCCTTCAAATGAAGGAATAGGATTACCGTCACACTTATATGTGTGGATAAAATGACCCTCGCCTGCTACCGGAGCTTCATATTCATAGAAGAAGCGAAGAGCACTTTCTTCTCGTCCCTCGTTGCTTTTGAGGATAGACATCTTATATGAAAAATCACTATCGGCAAAATCAAGGATACCAGATATTCTGGGAGTGAAATTCGGGGGATCCGGTTCAAATGTCCTTGTTCTGAGAGCATCCTCAAAGCTTTTTCCTTCAAGAATGAAATCTCTGACAGTATCAGTCTGATCTCCATTAGTCACTACAGTGCAGTTTTCCAGAGTTCTCACAGGTGCATAGATAATGAGAGACGGGTCTACAAGCTGAGAAGGATCAAACGCCTGTGTTTTAAGATCTTTTCCCTCTTTTACAAAAACCCTGTTTCTGCTATTTACGCTCCTGCCCATAATGAAATATCCGATAACAGCTTTTTTGCCGTCCTCGCTTTTTCCGATAATTATCCCTCTTCCGGGATAGGTTGTTGAAGATATTTCTTTTTTAAGGTCTGTCATTCTTATCTTCCTCTCTTTATTTTATATATACCCTGCCGTCTGTGACTACAAGTCTGTCCTCACAGAACAGGGAAACAGCCTTTGGAAGTATTTTCCATTCCGCCTGCTGCATAACTCTCTTCTGAAGCGTCTCTGGAGTATCTCCGTTCTCGATTTCAACTGCCTTCTGCAGTATTATGGGACCGCCGTCACAAACCTCTGTAACAAAATGAACTGTAGCTCCTGTGAGCTTTACACCTTTTTTCAACGCCTCCTCGTGAACCCTGAGACCGTAATAGCCCTTTCCGCAGAAGCTGGGGATAAGCGCCGGATGCACATTCATCATTTTATTCGGATATTCCCTGACAACAAGCTCATCAAGTATAGTCATAAACCCTGCATAAACCACAAGATCCGCATTTTCTTCCTTCAGTGCTGAAAGGATAGCCTTACTGTATTCAATACTGTCCGGATATTCCTTTCTTGGAATGACCCGGGAAGGAATATCGTGAGCCTTTGCGCGTTCAAGAGCATATACGCCGGGCTTTGAAGAAATGACGCAAGTGATTTTACCGCCCTTTATCAATCCGCTTTCCTGGGCGTCTATCAGCGCCTGGAGATTTGTACCCCCGCCTGAAACAAGTACAACAATATTTTTCATTCTGTTATCTTCCCTTTATCAGTATTCTATTATCACGCCGTCATTTCCCTCGACCAGCTCACCAAGGATATATGCCTCCTCACCGGCCTCTTTAAGAACCTGAACAGCCTTCTCTGCATCAGCCTTATCTACAACTACTGTCATACCAACGCCCATATTGAAGGTGTTAAACATATCTCTTTCAGGGATATTTCCGGTCTTTGCTATAAGATCAAATATGGGAAGAACCTGAACGTCACTGCGTCTGATCTTTGCTGAAAGGCCTTCGGGCAGTGAACGGGGGATATTCTCATAGAAACCGCCGCCTGTGATATGAGAAACAGATTTGACCTTAACACTTTCTATAAGGGAAAGTATCGCTTTAACGTAGATCCTAGTAGGAGTAAGGAGAGCCTCTCCGAGAGTCATTCCCAGTTCATCGTAGTATTTTGATATGCTTTCCTTTGAAGTGATGTCAAATACCTTTCTCACAAGAGAAAAGCCGTTTGAATGAACACCGCTGGATCTGATGCCTATCATTACATCTCCTGCAGACTGTGTTCCGGGATCAAGAATCTTGCTCTTATCTACTACTCCCACTGAAAATCCGGCAAGGTCATAATCATCCTCAGGCATCATACCGGGATGCTCTGCTGTCTCGCCGCCTACCAGAGCACATCCGCTCTGAACGCAGCCCTCTGCAACTCCTGAAACTATCTGCGCAACCTTTTCAGGATAGTTTTTTCCGATAGCAATATAATCAAGGAAAAACTGAGGTCTGGCGCCGCAGCAGATAATATCGTTTACACACATAGCTACACAGTCGATACCTATGGTATCATGCTTATCCAGAAGCATTGCAACCTTAAGCTTTGTTCCGACACCGTCTGTACCGGAAACAAGCACCGGATGCTCCATACCAGTTGTATCTATTTCAAAAAGTCCTCCGAAACCGCCTATACCGGAAAGAACACCATTTGTCATAGTTTTTGCAACGTGCTCCTTCATCAGCTCGACTGATCTGTAACCAGCAGTAACATCAACGCCTGCTGCCTTATAGCTGTCACTAAAGCTTTTCATTTTATTACCTCCAGGAACGGCTTTGCCGTATATATTATTTTATTTTCTGAGAATATTTGTCCTCTCTTGAGGTCTCAGAAACATCCAGCGGATAATTGCCTGTAAAGCAGGCATCGCAGAAATCAAGCTTACACTCTCTTGCTATCTCCGGCAGACTCTCCACAGAAAGAAAACCAAGGCTGTCTGCACCTATATATCTGCAGATCTCATCACTGGTCATCCTTGATGCAATAAGATCCTCTTTCGGAGTTGTATCGCTTGTGAGGAAGCAGGGATTTCTGAACATCGGAGAAGCTATTCTCATATGAACTTCCTTCGCACCTGCCTGTCTGAGAAGCTCAACTATATGCTTGCTTGTATCTCCTTTTAACACAGAATCATCTATTACAATGACTCTTTTGCCTTCCACATTATGCTTCAGAGCATTCAGCTTAATCCTCATCAGATACTGAGAATTCTTTTTTCTGTTGTTAAAGGCTCGTCCTATATATTTATTCTTGATCAGACCGGTAGCATATCTGATCCCTGATTCCATCGAATAGCCGATTGCAGATTCAATTCCGCAGTCGGGAACACCACAGACAAAATCTGCGTCTACAGGATGCTGCTGCGCAAGAAGTCTTCCGGCTCTCTGACGTGCTTTTGCAACAGACACACCGTCAAGAATAGTATCCGGCCTTGAAAAATAAACGAACTCAAAAAGACAAAGAGCCGATTTTGTGGATTTGCAGGCAGTATAGCTGTGCATACCGTCTTTATCCACTACTATCATTTCTCCCGGCGCCACGTCCCTTATAAACTCTCCTCCGAGGCTATCGAAAACACAGGACTCTGAGGCCAGAACATAGCTGTCCCTTATTCTTCCCAGGCAAAGAGGTCTTATTCCCAAAGGATCTCTGACTCCTATCAGCTTGCTGGGAGACATGAGAACAATAGCATATGCGCCCTGCAGCTCTGAAACTGCAAGCCGGACTGCCTCTTCTATACTCGCACTTCTGATCCTTGCTCTGGCGATTAGATATGATATTATCTCTGTATCACCATTTGACTGGAATATAGCAGCTCCCTTATTGAGATCATTTCTCAGCTTCTGATAATTTGTCAGAGCTCCGTTCATACAAATTGCAAGCTGACCCTTTATGTATCTCATAACAAGAGGAGCAAGGTTTTCGTGATCTACAGCTTCGCCTGAAGAATATTTCACATGGCCAAGTGCGATCCATCCGTTACCCAGTCTTGCCAGCTCTGATTCGGGAAGTGCCTCCGGGATCATTCCGTGATCCTTATGATATACCATGCGGCCTTCGTTATTTACAGCAATACCAGCGCCTATCTGTCCCCTGTGCTGGAGGGAATAAAGCGCAAGATATGTTTCTTCAACTATATCTGTTTCTTCGGAATTTTTATATATACCGAATACTCCGCATTCATCGTGTAACTCAGACATAAAGTTGACTCCTTATTTATTTATAAGCTCCTGTACCCTTGCCTGAACAGCATCGTCTTTTTTTGCAACGCCGTCCTTCATCGCTTTCTTTTCTTCTGCAAGCTTCTTTGTAAGCTCTTCATCACTGAGAGCAAGCATCTGTATGGCGAGAAGCGCTGCATTATCAGATCCGTCGATTGCCACTGTTGCTACAGGAATACCCTTTGGCATCTGAACTGTTGCAAGCAAAGCATCCAAACCATCAAGAGTTGATGATTTGATCGGAATACCTATCACCGGTATTGTAGTGTGAGCTGCAAGTACACCGGCAAGATGCGCTGCTTTTCCTGCTGCTGCAATTATTACTCCGAAACCATTATCACGGGCATTTGAAGAAAACTCAGCAGCCTTCTCCGGTGTACGGTGAGCAGACATGATATGAACCTCAAAGGGTACACCATACTGATCCATTGTTTTGATCGCTCCGGATACCACCGGAAAATCACTGTCGCTGCCCATAATGACAGCTACCTTTTTCTGAATAGACATTGCTTTTCTCTCCTTAGGTTAAATTCCCGGAGAAAGATCCCCTCCGCGCTGAATGTCATACATAGAATATTTTGCAGCAGCAAAAAAGACCCGGTCCGGTCAAGAGCCCATAATACTCCCCATACCAAAAATGAAGGCAGGAAACAGTATTACAAAAGTATAAAACTCTCCGTATACATTCTACATTATATAATAAAAAAATGCAAGGTCGAATTTATCTCCGACCTTGCGTGCGTGCTCGCACTGAGCAATTCGCATTATCGCTCGTTTACACTCGCTCAATTGTATTTAACTATATTCTTATCGTGCGACATCCGGAGCGCAGTGCCCCGGACAACACCTGCCCCTCCGCTGCCGCATCCCTACAGGCTACTTTCTGCGGCTGGTAAACTCTGACTTCTCGTATTTCACTTTCCAGCAGAGTGCGTCTGACTTAATCTTAATTAAGAGCCGATAAGATAATCCATAACTCAAATGCCTACTATTAATAATACAGATCGAAACAACCCTTTATTTTATGTGTTATCAGGGCTGATCGTCACAGTAAGATCAAAGACATATCAGTTCTGATGTTTTATCACTGTACACGGGGAGCGTTCTGCTGAAGTGCTTCTCTTGCTTTTTCCCTGAGAGCTGCCTGGGGATCAGCAGGAAGCTGCTGAGCTGTAGGAGCCTTCATATTCGGAATCTCTACAGACTTATTTGTTTTGGGAGAATTGTCGATAGGACCATCAACAACCATTTCCTTGAGAGATGTAGCGAGACCTGCCATAGACTGTATCTCAGAAGGAATTATGATCTTTGTAGCTCTGCCGTCTGCAACCTTAGTGAAGGTTTCAAGACTCTTGAGGGCAATTACTCTGTCGGTGGGAGCTGCTTCATTAAGCATTCTCAAACTGTCAGCGTAAGCCTTCTGCACTGCGAGGATAGCTTCAGCTTCACCCTGTGCCTCACGGATCTTTGTTTCCTTGATAGCATCCGCTCTGAGAATTGCAGCTTCTTTATGTCCTTCTGCAACAAGGATCTGGCTTGTTTTTTCACCCTCTGCGTCAAGGATTCTTGCACGACGCTCACGCTCTGCTTTCATCTGTTTCTCCATCGCAACCTGGATCTCACGGGGCGGAAGGATATTCTTGAGCTCAACTCTTTTTACTTTGATGCCCCAGGGATCTGTTGCTTCATCAAGGATCTCACGGATCCTTGCATTGATGTTGTCACGTGAAGTCAGTGTGCTGTCGAGTTCCAGCTCACCGATAATATTTCGAAGTGTTGTTGCACAAAGAGTCTCGATAGCCATGATCGGGCTTTCAACGCCATATGTGTAAAGTCTGGGATCAGTGATCTGATAATATACAACTGTATCAATTTTCATTGATACGTTATCTCTTGTGATTACTGACTGAGGCTCGAAGTCTACAACCTGCTCCTTAAGGGATACCTTTCTTGCAACTCTGTCCATAAAAGGAACCTTAACGTGAATTCCTGTGTCCCAGATCTTGAAGAAGGTACCGAATCTTTCAATTACGTACGCATTAGACTGCGGAACAACATTGATATTCTTGACTATTACAATTAAAAGGATCACACCAATTACGATAAGTGCTACAATACCGCCATCCATAAATAATTACCTCTTTTCTGAATTAAACTTGTTTAACGATAAGCTTTACTCCCTCGATCCCGTCAACTCTGACCTGGGATCCGATCTCGGGAACAACGGAATCAGCAGATGTTGCTGACCAGTCCTCTCCGCCAAGGCTGACTCTGAACAGGCACGAGGTCTCATCTACTATTTTTGTGACCTTTCCTATCTTGCCGATATTCATATCAGCATTCATCGGCGTATTCTTGACCTTTTTAGTCATTCTGCTGACAAAAGGTCTGGTGAGTGCCAACGAAGCAAATGTTACAGCAAAGAAAACAATGATCTGAATATTGTCATCAACACCGCATACATCGCAAATAAGAGCCACAATGCTTCCGAGTGCCGCCCAGATTGAAATGAGCTGAATCTGACTTGCGATCTCCATTGCAATCGCTATTATAGTAACAACTATCCAAACCTCCAACATTTTCATACACCTCCATTCAACGATATATATCGCTTGCTATAATATTAGCATAAGTTTTTGGAAAAATCAATCAGATTTAAAGCAATCCTGACGAATTTACAATCTGATAATAATCTGGAAATCAATTATTCAGACTTTGACAATTTATTAACAATTTAACGATTCTTCCTTCGTTTTGCATTATTCTGCCTCGATCTTTCCCTCTCTGCGCTCTGGATCTTTTCGTATTTTTCAAAGGAAATATCATACATTTTTTCTTCTTCTGTAAGCTTCCGGGAAGGCTTTTGCTTTACATCCGATCTTGTTTTTCGTTTATAGGCAGGATCCTTCATATTCCTGGGTCTAATAAGGCATTTCTTATCAAAGCCTATAAGATCTGTTCTCCCTGCAAGCTCCAGAGCTTCATGTACAAGCTCATAGTTATTTGGATTCTTATACTGAATCAGCGCCCTCTGCATAGCTTTTTTATGAGGATTATGCTCCACATACACAGGTTTCATAGTCCTGGGATCAACACCTGTATAATACATACAAGTAGAAATTGTAGATGGAGTAGGATAAAAATCCTGCACCTGCTCCGGGCTGAGATGATTATCCCGGAGATACTCTGCAAGCTCAATCGCCTCTTTCAGTGTTGAACCGGGATGAGATGACATAAGATACGGAACAAGATACTGAGGCTTTCCCAGCTTCTTGTTTATTGCCGCATATTTTTTGCAGAAGGCATTATAGACGCTGTTTTCAGGTTTTCCAAGAGTTTTCAGTACTGTATCCGAAATATGCTCAGGCGCAACCTTCAGCTGACCGCTGATATGGTACTGACACATTTCACGGAAAAATGTCTCATCAGGATCTGCCATGACATAATCAAATCTTATGCCTGATCTTATAAAGACTTTTTTTACTCCTGGAAGCTCTCTGAGCTTTCTGAGAAGCTGAAGATAATCCGAATGATCCACCTCAAGATTTGGACACGGCTTCGGGAAAAGACACTGGCGATTTGTACAGACTCCTTTTGAAAGCTGTTTCTTACAAGCAGGCTGTCTGAAATTTGCAGTCGGACCCCCCACATCATGGATATAGCCTTTGAAATCAGGATCTTTAATTATTATCTCCGCTTCCCGCAATATAGAATCATGACTCCTTGTCTGTATTATTCTTCCCTGATGAAAAGTCAATGCACAGAAATTACATCCACCAAAGCAGCCTCTGTTGCTTATAAGGCTGAATTTAACCTCTTTTATTGCATCTATCCCCCCAGAGGCTTCATAGCACGGATGATAATTTCTCATATAGGGCAGGTCATATACCTTATCCATTTCTTCCTGTGTGAGAGGAGGCGACATCGGATTCTGGACAACATATGTGCTTTTCCCATATGGCTCCACAAGCTGCTTACCTGAAAAAGCATCTGTGTTACAATACTGGATATAAAAGCTTTTTGCATAATTAAGCTTATCATCACAAAGCTCCTGATATGAGGGGAGCATTATATGGTCAAAAAGACCCTCTGTGGATCTTGTTTTGTAAACCGTTCCCCTGATAAAGGTTATATCTTCTACCGGTATTCCGCTGTTCAAAGCATCAGCGATCTCAACGATAGAATGCTCCCCCATTCCGTATGAAATGATATCCGCCTGAGAATCAAGGAGAACAGAACGCTTCAGACAATCATCCCAATAGTCGTAATGAGCCATTCTGCGCAGGCTTGCCTCGATACCGCCTATTACCACCGGTTTATTCTTATATTTACGTCTGATAAGATTTCCATATACCACCGTTGCATGATCCGGCCTTTTTCCCATCTCGCCCTTCGGGGTAAACATATCCTTTGATCTCCGCTTTTTTGACACAGAGTAATGATTTACCATTGAATCCATATTTCCTGCGCAGATCAGAAAACCCAGCCGGGGTTCTCCAAAAATATCAATACTGTTCTCGTCCTTCCAGTCGGGCTGTGGTATGATGCCCACCCTGTAGCCGGCTGACTCAAGAACACGACTGATTATTGCCGGTCCGAAGGAGGGATGGTCCACATATGCATCTCCGATAATAAATGCAAAATCCACCTGATCCCAGCCCCGCTTTTCCATATCTGCGCGGCAAATAGGTAAATAATCTTTCATTCGATCACCTGTCATTTTAAAAGCATTTCTTTCCACAAATCTTCTTTAAAACCTACAAGAACTGTTTCATCATTAACAAGTATGGGTCTTTTGACCAGCATTCCGTCGGACGAGAGCAGCGAGATCATTTCCTCGTCACTCATACCCGGAAGCTTCTCCTTTAACTGCATTTCACGGTACAGCATTCCGCTTGTATTAAAGAACCTCCTGACAGGAAGTTTGCTGAGGGTGATCCACTTCTTCAACTCATCAGCGGAAGGACGTTCCTCTTTTATATTTCTTTCTTCAAAAGAAATATTATTATCTGCAAGCCACTTTTGTGCTTTTTTGCAGGTTGTGCATTTCGGATAACAAACTATAAGCATATTATTCCTCCGTTCTGTAATAAGTTCTGCTGTTAAAATTCTGAAAGATACTCCTCTGCCCTTTCTTTCGCCTGAGAAATAAAGTATTCAAAATCCTCAGAATCTATTATTTTCATAGTCTTTTCAAGCTCCATCCCAAGACCTGAAAGCTTTTCTGAAAGACTTTTCTTCATATCCTCTACTGTCATTTTTTCAGTATCGATTACGCTTTTCCAATCTTTGAATACATCTTCATCAGAGGGCTTTCCATTTTTCCATAATTCAGGTGAAATTATATTTAGCAGCTCTCCCAGATCCTCTTCGAGACTCTCAAAAAGACACTGCTGCAAAATATAGTAGCAGATAAGATAATTCTTCAAAAACATCACTCCCTGATTTTTCCTGTTATTCCACTTGATTATACCATAATTCATCAACTATTAAAACTATAAAATATAAAAATAATTGACAAACAATCGACAGATTTTGTAGAATCCTTAACTTACAAAAAATCCCCCGCCTTTTCAGACGGAGGATAAGTGATAATTGGAGGATAAGTGATAATTATTATTGATGTATCAGACCATATTTCAGTTTTACTCTTTCCAGCTTTTTTATAAAAGCCTCGGATCCTATAAATAAGAAAATAAAAGTAGAAATTCCATGAACGGTATCAAGAGGAAGCCCTGTCAGATAATATATCCGGAGATTATCTGCAGTAGGCTCGATATGAGACATAATCATCGCTGCCGGATCCATTATCCCTCCGTATATTATCAGAGAAACAAAGAAACCATATACCGAAAGAGTGACCCGGCTGAAGCTTGTACGTCCGCTTCCGAATATTATGCCGGATAAAAAACCTATAAGCCCCATAGCAAACATCTGCCATGGAGTCCAGGGTCCCTGACCAAATACTATATTTGATGCAAATATCGAAACAGAGCCGATCAAAAAACCGGATTCTGCTCCCAATGCTGCGCCGGATATTATGACTATTGCTGTCATCGGTTTGAATTGGGGGAGCATATAAAACGCTGCCCTTGATACAACTGCAAAAGCGCACATTACAGAAATGATAACAATCTCTCTTGCACGGATACTTCTGTTTTCAAAAACAACAAAAAACGGAATCATACATTCAAGACAAATCAGCAGCGAAATGAACAGATACCTGGAATCTCTGAGAAAAAAAATTCCGGCAAAAATCGTGAATGGTACAGCAAGACTGATCAGTATGACAGACAAAATAATCGCTTTCGATGACTTCTTCATACTATTAATACTCATCTTTTGTCTCTTTTTCTTTGATGGTAACCCCGTAATCAGAGAAACAAATCCGGATATCAGAGCCGCAACCGCTGCCGAAGCAGAGTATTTTCCCGGCAGTAACGGCGACAGGATACCTGTAAATATAATAAGTGAAACAATGAATGCAATACAGGACAAGCCGCTTATAATCTGACGGGTATCATGGTCTCCGGAAGCTCTCACCTCAGTTTCTTGTGGGATATCTTCAAACAGACACCTTACCCTTTCGGAAATATCCTCTTTTTTCTCTCTTTTAATATTCAGTGCCATGAGAACATCATCAACAGTTACCGCTTTTTCTATCATCCCGGATGAAATTCTCCTGGGGCAGGTGGTATAAAATGTGTTTTCGCAAAAGAAATCAGCGGGTGAAGCAGAACCTATAAGCTGTCCGTCATGGAACAGTGCACATCTGTGGGAATATTCGGCACAAAACTCCATATCGTGACTTACAAATATTATACATTTACCCATTGAAGAAAGAGCCTGAAGTATCTTCCCTATCTCTCTTTTTGAACTTACATCCAGACCCTTTACCGGCTCATCAAGAAGCAGAATATCCGGACGGGTAAGTAGCAGCTTTGCAATAGCTGCCTTCTGTTTTTCTCCACAGGAAAGATCATAAGGATGCCTCCCGGTAAGACCTTCCAGTCCGCAAAGAGAAACAACCTGGGATATCATTTTCTTCTTTGAATCCTTTGACAGCTTTCTTGATGACAACACTTCGTGAAGATCATCCATTACAGTATCTCCCACAAACAAAGCTCCGGGATCCTGGGGAAGATACGCAAAGCCGGAAAGACTTCCCCTTTTTATCTGCTTACCGTCTTTTATTATCCTCCCCCGATATATTTTATTATAACCTGTAATGGCACAAAGAAGAGTCGTTTTTCCGCTGCCGTTACCTCCGACAACAGATATTATTTCTCCATATCCCGCCTTCAGATTTATCCCCTTCAGGATATCCCTGCTGTTCTTTTCATACCTGAACCAGATATTCTTCAGCTCCAGCGCATCCGGAATATCTGCAATCTCCGTTTCCTTATCCGGAGAATAATCTATCTTTTTTCCCCCTGTAACTCCAGAAAGCCATTTTCTTCCTTCCGGAACATCTGCAGGTATCTCACTGAGATTCTTTTGCACAGTCATTGCTATTCTGACAGAAGAGGGCATGGAATCAAACATAGCATTGTTGTCTTTCCTTAAAAACGCAGCGCAGTTCCTGGGGGCGGAATCGCTGATTATTCTTCCCTTTTCCATAATAATGATCCTGTCACTTACTGAAAATGTTTCTTCAAGGGTATGCTCACATAATATCACTGTTGTTCCCAGTTCTGAATTGATCTTTTTGAGAGCGTTGAGAAAGGCTTCGGTGGAAACAGGGTCAAGCTGAGCTGTTGGTTCATCAAGTATGAGAATCTCCGGATGCAGAATCATTACTGAGGCAAGATTGACAAGCTGCTTCTGTCCGCCTGACAATGTATCTGTTCTTGATGCAAGGATACTTTCCAGACCGAAAAAAGCAGCCATCTCTGCAATATTCCTGTTTATAACACTGCTCTTGATACCGAGGCTCTCTGGTCCGAAGGCAATCTCTTCCCTGACTGTCTCACATACACTCTGATTGTCAGGAGATTGCATTACAAATCCTATCCCGGACACCTGCTCTTTCTCGGGAACTTCTTCAAGGGGGACCCCACGGAATAATATTTCACCGCTTTTTTCTCCCCATGGGCTGAGAGCGGTTTTCAGATGCCTCAGAAACGTCGTTTTCCCACATCCGGACAGACCACAGAGCGTGATAAATTCCCCGGAAGAAACCTTAAAACATATATCATCCAGTATATAATCATCAGAATCAGGATATCTGAATCTCAGATTCCTGACCGAAAATATTTCCATTTAATCACCTCCGCAAGATCAATGAGAAGGGGTATGATCAGAATTATAATAAAAACTAAAAATGACACCGTACCTGCAGGCCCCTCCGGCCTCATTTCAATCACCGGATAAAAGCTATAGTATAACTTTTCCGAAAGGAAGGTATAAAAGATGAATACATCTCCGGCAATAACAGTAACGATGAGAATTATATCCCGGGCACCTACAGGATAAGCATCTGAGAAAGATCTCCTGCTCAGACCGTATCCCCTGCTTTTCATTGAATCCGCTGTATCTATTGAATTTTCAAGAGACCATTGTATCAGCGACGACAAAAGCTTTATGCCATTTCTGATCTTTCCAACAGGCGATATCCGTCCTGCACAACAGTCAATAGGATATCTGGCTGATCGGACTATATACATATGTCTCTTCGCCCTTTCTCCGAAATGAAGTGTCATAGAAAGAAGCAAAGCAAGCTTTGGCACAATTTTCCCGAAAATATATATTATTTTTTTTGAGTTAAATATACGATTAAGACAGAAAAACCACTTGATTGAAGAGGACATCAGCAACGCAGCCGCAAACCCGAAAAAAACAGATTCAAGAGTAAAAGGATTGTCATCAGGAAAATATCCGATAATGGTAACACCCTGATGACTGATGAGAGGATTGATCAGTACAACCATCACCGAAACAGTCAGAGAAAAACGAAGTGATGAAAAATACCCCCTGATACCGGAATGCTCCAGGGTATATACCGAACTTGCGGCCAGAGATATCAGCAGCATTATCGGGTGCATTATAAAAACAGTTATACATATAACTGAAACAAAAAATACCATCTGAGAAATGGGGTTATATGACAAAAAGCCTGTTTTCAAACCATCACTCTCCTTTGTATTCATTCCCGATATCTGCGCCAAGATTGCAGCTATATAAAAATTCGATATTGCAGCCCTCTGTAAGCTTGTATTCTGAGCAGCCTACACTTGGAAATTCTCCGTCTACCTTATACATCCACCCGGAAATACTTCCACAGTCAAATTCATAAAGATTCGCTATACCCCTTATATATGCGCCTCCGCTGACAGGTGTGGAGGAAAAATCAAGATGGATTTTATTATTTTTGCATACTCTCTTCAAAACATCAAAAACACTTTCTCCCTCTGAAAAACCGCAGCTCATCCTTGCAAGAACAATACCGTCATCAGGAAGAACTGAGCGCGTGCTCTTTTTTAGCGAAGGACAGGTAACTGCAGTTTTGCATGAAATAAGAATAGTGCATGACGATTCATTATCCTGAGAAACGTCCGGATCCTCTGTTTTTTCCCGCTCGGAAATCTCCGATGAAGTATCCTCTGTAGTTTCATTTTCGGAAGAAGCTTTTTCAGCTTCAGGAGGATCAGAAGCTTCAGATGATGTTACTTCAGATCTTGTCCCCGATCTTTCCTTTTTCGGTTCATCCCCTTCTTTGCTGCTTTCGTCTACAACCGATTTTTGTTTATTCGTTTCATGCGACGTTTTTTCAGAGCTTTGTGATACATCCGATTCTGCTTTCCGTGAATTCTCTCTCTCTGAGCTCTCAGACGACACTTTACTGCTTTCATCAGAACGGGAGTTAACTTTTTCTTCCTCTTTCTGAGATTTTTCGCTTTTATCAGAATCTTCTTTTACGATGCTTTCCGAAAAATCAGAAGAAAGCTCCCCGCTTTTTTCAGGCTCCTTTACAGTGGAAGCTGAAATCGAAGAGGTTATCTCTGTATCAGGAGAGCCCGGAATTCCTCCCGAAAAAAATGCCGCAGTGAGTACTATTGTCAGTAATAGTCCCACAATAATCAATGTGCTGTTTTTTCTGAACCAGTTTTTCATAGCTTCATATCCTTAAAGGCTGCCCGGAAAGGACAGCCTTGTGATCATTTTTCTTCTGTAGCTCTGTTTTTACGCTTAAAAACCAAAGCAGCCGTTACTGCAGATGTGAGAGCAAGTACAAGGATAAATACATAGTCACTGTTATCTCCTGTTTTATATACATCTGCATTTTTTTCATCATTATCGTCTTTTGTATTATCTGGTTCATTTCCAGACTTACTGTCCTCATCTGCTTCTGAAGTTATCTCTTTCTCTGCCTCACTTACCTCAGAGATCGTCTCCGGAGCAGAACTGCTATCCTCATCAGACTCAGGAGAAACAGAGCTTTCTGATTTATAAGCTGTGAGGGTTACGTCGCTCATATCATAGAGGAAAGTTTTTCCTGAAACAAATCTTTTATATGCGCAAAGGGCATAGCACGCCTGCTGAGTTGAATATATATTCACATCATCTCCGCGTATATGCGAGAAGCCGGCATCCCGGGTCACATAGAAACTGATAAGACCATCTACTACAGTTTTACCGTTTTTGATAAATCTATCGTCTTTGTCAGGATCAATCCCAAGAGCGGTCAGAGCTGTAAGCACCTGAGCTGTACTTTCACAGTTATCAGCTCCGTATGAGGAATATGTACCATCCTTATTCTGAGCGGTTGACAACAACCCGACTGCTTTATCCACTGAATTTCTGACCTTTTCGTTACTTCCGACATATGGTGCAAGCGCCTGCAGTGACATAGCCGTCATATCAGGATCATATTTATCACCGTAAAATGTCCAGCCCCCATCATCAAGCTGTGAAGATAAAATAGCATCCAAAATCATTTCTCTCGTTGTTTGTTTTGTGTCGCCTGAAGCAGAGGGTATTTTATACCCGCAGGAATCTAGAGCTATCAGGGAATATACAATTCCGTTTATTCCCTGTTTTGACACAAACTCATAATCAGAAAAAACAGCAGTAAGATCGTTTCCGTAAAAATCAGAAGCATCTGCTCCGAGAGCACTCAAAGTAAGAACAACTCTGGCTGCTTCTGTTGCACTGGAAAACTGATTCTCAGCGAGATACTCCCTGAGGCTATCAACATAGTTGACTCTGAACTCATCACTTATTACTGAATGTCTTGCGAGAGTGAGCATATTCCATTCATTTCCGAATACCGCAGTATCCTTTGAAGCAAGGAATTTTTTATTCGTTTCACTAATTATAGTTTCCGCTGTTATGCTGCTATCCTCTGTTCCGGAGGACTCCTCCTGTTTACTCTCTTGTTCCTCTGATTCTTCTGAAGTCTCCGATGATTCTGTTCCGGAGGATTCTTCAGACGGAATGCTGATCTCCAGAGTATATACAGTCTTTGTTACCCCCTCCGGCATATAACTATGCCAGGATGGTTCGCCTACGCCGATATAAAGCTTATCACCGTTTTTTACAGATATATGATCCGTCCTTCTGTATCCGTCTTTTTCCGGAGTATAATCGTTTTTGTATATCTTATACCTGTAATTTTTATTCTCGGCAGTCGGAATGACCGTTACAGAATCTGTATTCTCCGGAAGGGTAAGGGTATATGAAAGTGTATCGGGAGAAAAATCAAAGTCACTGATCTCAGTATCAAATTCTATTGAGCTGAGCTTTGTGCTCGTATTCATAAAATCGGCTCCCAGGTCTGTGCCCCAGTTCATAGAATAAGCAAAGCATAATTCATCTCCGTCAGAAAGAGTACCGTCAGAGGCTTTGAATGCCGAAATACCGCTGTTTCCGAACCAGTCATCTACAGAAAACATCCAGCCGCCCATACCCTCCGCAGACAAGCCGTTTATCTCGGTTATATAATAACTGTCAGCACCGGTCTGAGTGAATCCCTTTCTGCTGCAAAGATCCTTGAATACAGACAATGCAGTAGAATCGCT
The DNA here is from genome assembly GCA_947169745.1 of uncultured Clostridia bacterium. Lineage (GTDB taxonomy): Bacteria > Bacillota > Clostridia > Oscillospirales > Acutalibacteraceae > UBA1213. The sequence goes on along the minus strand of CAMVQZ010000003.1, from coordinate 934 downwards.
CTTAAGCTCTACATATTCATCCACAAGGACACCACTCCAGGGTGCTGAATTATTCGTGTTGTTCTCTATCACGACTCTGATCTTCGGGGATACTCCCACTGCATTTACACTATACGGAATAAGTGCGGAAACCATTGCTGCAGTCAGAAAACCGGCCGCTATCGTCTTTTTGATCTTCATTTCTGATCCTCCTCTTTTTTCTGAGGAAGCATTTCTTCTTTCTGATGTTTTAAAAGCTTTCTCCGCTTTTTGCTCTCTTCCCGCTTTCTCCTGCTTTTCTCAGCAGAACTCACTCCGGAAGAATCTTTAAGTCCTGCCGCCTCCAGTGCCCGGGGCCACGGACCCAGCTTCTGTTTTATAAAACAAACAGTCTGACTATCAAAATCACTTCTTTGCGGAAGTCTCCCGAGCTGATCTTTTTTTTCGACCAGAAGCCTTAAAGCAAAATCGTATTTCTCGTTTTTTTTCATCATACCACCAAAAAACGCTTTCCTCGTTTATAACAAAGAAAGCGCAACAGTATACAGCCGGCAATACCGGCACGAAAAGGCACAGCACCACTGGCTATAAACGGTCGCACCTCTTCATCGTCCAAGCTTGCAAAACCTGAAATATCCGCAGGAGGTATTCTGACTTATGGTTAATACCAATCACAGTAATGACGGTTGTCCCGGATTTACACCGGATTCCCTATTACCTACCGGGCATACGCCTTTCGTACCTGCAGGTATCCTCTCCGCAGCACAAAAAACACAATGACATCTATCAGTAACAACATCTTATCGCTGAAAATCTGCTAGCCTTTATATACTACAGAAAGTACTATTCAGTTCATATAAAATATAACAAAAAATTACACCAATGTCAACCCACTACCACGTGCCAGCGTCGACGCTGGACCCGTGTTCGCGTAGTCGCTCATTCCATTCGCTCG
>CAMVQZ010000002.1 GCA_947169745.1 uncultured Clostridia bacterium | reverse complement strand
CAGAAAGAGATAAATGATATTTTCAAAAAAACGGGATTGTTATATCAATTAACAGACGAAAAAATGATTGAAAGAATTGTAGAAAACACCCCGCTTACCGATGAAATAGAAAAAAATATTGAAGCTATAAAAGAACAAGGGACACGCGAGTTGTTATTAGAAGCGATAGACCTATATAAGCAGCCGTACCCAGACAGTGCAAAAAACGCTGTAGAAAAAATATGGGATGCGCTGGAAAGATTAAAAACATATTATACCCAATTAAACAAAAAAGACTCTGTTGCCAAGATAATTAACGATATGGCTAATAATCAAACATCGTTTGAAACTTTATTTAACGATGAATTTGTAGCACTTACAAAAATCGGTAACAATTATAGAATTCGTCATCACGAAACAGATAAGATCGATATAACAGATACACGTCATTACGATTACTTCTTTAATCGCTGCTTGTCATTAATAGCATTGGCGATTCAATACTTGAACTAAATTATTCCTCTTAACTAACCGGAGGCAAAGACTATGGCAAAACTAAAAAACTATAACGGTCGCTATTGCGAGTGGGAATTTGAGAATGCCTTTATTACATATTTAGAGGATGAAGGATGGCAATATCTGCCCGGAAGCAGCATTTTGCGCGATTCTCAGAGGGATGTTCTGTATGTTGATGATATGGAACAATTTCTCAGAAAAGCAAATCCCGAATTGTCTGCGGAAGAAATTATGCAGATCATTGATTCCGTTCGTCTGGCAGGTGCCGAAGGCGAGTTTGCAACCCTTCACAAAGTATATAATTGGATGGTTGACGGTGTTCGCTATGTACCTGAGAACGGTGAAGCCGTAAATATCGCATTAATTGATTTTGATAAGTACAAAAACAATATCTTTCGTGTGGTTAATCAGTTTGTTGTGGAATACACCAACAACGGACAAGTGCAAAACCGCCGTCCCGATTTGCTCCTATATGTAAACGGAATACCCTTGTGCATTATTGAATTAAAGAATCCTGCGGACGCTCACGCAAAAATCTATGACGCGTGGGAGCAGATTTATTATCGCTATTGGCGTGATATTCCGCATTTACTGCACTTTTGCCCGTTAGCCTGTATTTCGGATGGAGTGAACACCAGACTTGGCACTGTCCGCACGCCGTATGAGCACTTTTATGCCTGGCGTCGTGTGAATGACGGCGATAAGGTTTCTTCACTGCCTTTTGACGAAGTGCAGTCTATGATTAAGGGTGTTTACAGCCCTGAAAGATTCCTTGAAATATTCCGTGATTATATCTATTTTCAAGACAGCAAGTACGACAGCGATGAACGTGAGATCGTATGCCGTTATCCGCAGTTTTTCGCCGCACGCTTATTAAAGCAGAGTATTATAAAATCAGTTAAAGAGAAAAGCGGAAAAGGCGGTACATATTTCGGCGCAACCGGTTGCGGCAAGACCTATACAATGGCGTTTTTATCACGTCAGTTAGCATTGCGCTGCACGGCTGTACCCGAAATCGGTTCTCCCACTATTGTTATGATCGTTGACCGTGAGGAGCTGCAAAAACAAGGAGCAAAGCTTTTCACCAAGAGTGAAGAGTTCCTGAACCTCGGCGAAGTTAAGGTCGTCTCTACCCGAAAAGATTTAAGGCAAGAGCTTGGCACTCGTCAGAGCGGAGGATTTTATATCTGCACAATTCAAAAATTCTGTGACAGAGAAGATGACAAAATCGGTTTGATCAATGACCGTAACAATATTATTTGTTTCTCTGACGAAGCACACAGAACCCAGCTCGAACATTCTAAGAAGATTCAGTTCAGCAAGGATGCCGATGACAATATGAAGGCAATGGTATCAAAGCCGTATGCAAAAGTATTGCGTGAAGCCTTCCCGTGCGCTACCTTTGTCGGCTTTACAGGTACGCCGATAGCAGAAACCTATCAGACCTTCGGTGATGAAATTGACCGTTACACAATGGATCAGGCTGTCGCCGACGGATTAACTGTATCTATCAAATACCATCCGCGTATAGCAAAGGTGCTTTTGGATGAAAAGCAAGTGCGGCTGATTGAGGAATACTATAAAAAATGCGCTGATTCAGGCGCAACAAAAGAGGATATTGAAGCAAGTAAAAAAGCAATGTCCTCTATGGAAAAAATTCTTGATGAGCCGGAACGCTTGGAACGCCTTGCGGTGGATATTCACGACCACTATGTTGCAGCCTGTGCGAATGATCCCGACAGAGTTCAAAAAGCAATGGTGGTTTGCTCCAGCAGACCGATTGCATATAAATTGCTGAAAATATTCCAAGACAAATATCCCGAATGGTTTATTGAGAAAAAGACGCCCGACGGAGTCACGGCAACCGCAGAGGAACTCCGTGAATTGAAAGAGATGCCCTGTATGGCAATGGTCGCCAGCGTCGGCAAGAACGACGAACAAGAAATGTATGATTATTTGGGCGGTGTAAAGAACGCTAAACGTTCTGAAAAATTAGACGCTGCCTTTAAGCAGGACAAATCTAACTTCCGTATAGTTATCGTTGTTGATATGTGGATTACGGGTTTTGATGTTCCGTCGCTTACATATATGTACAATGACAAGCCCTTGCAAAAACAACTTTTAATTCAAACTATCAGCCGCGTAAATCGCAAGTATCCCGGTAAAGACTTTGGTATTATTATTGACTATATCGGCATTCGTGACAATATGCGTGAAGCCGTAAAGATGTACGGCGGCAATCATTCGGTTGCGCCTTCGGTGGACGACGTTAATCAGGCTACGGATATTTTCAGAGAAGAGATGTCGATTCTCGAAGATCTGTTTGTCGGATATGACTTGAGCCCGTTTTTAGATCCAAAAGGTGATCCTGCTGAACGATACAGATTATTGGCAAAAGCTGCCGAGTACGTTTTTATTTCTACGCAAGAGCTGAACACAGAAGCAAAAGGCGGAAAAGAAGTTAAAAAAGTATCCTTCAAAACATACTTCTTAAAAACTGTCAGACGGATGCGTTCTGCTTATGATATTTGTCAGCCGTCCGGTGAATTAAGCGATGAAGAATCCGCTTTGGCACAGTGCTTTATGGCTATTGCAGGATTTGTTAGAAAGATGGGCGGTACAACCGAACTTGATACAGAAACAATGAATCGCCGTGTGTCAAAAATGGTTGAGGAAGCGTTGAAGTATAATAAAGTTGAAAGTGTCCTTGAAGAAGGCGATCAGGAAGATATTTTCAGCCCGGAATACTATGAATCTCTTACAAACGTAAAAATGCCTGCGTCCAAGCTTGAACTGCTAATTAAGATGCTTCGTAAACAAATCACGGAATACGGCAAAACGAATCAAATGGCAGCAAAGAAATTCCAAGAGATGTTGGAGAAAACCATTGAGCAGTATCACGAACGCCGTAAGCATCTCACCGCAGATGAAGCAGGCGAAGCGCAGGAAGAAGCATCAGAGGAGATTATCAGGGAAGCAACCGAACAGGCTTTGCAGATTCTCAAAGATATGAAAACCGACCGAGACAGCTTCCGCAATGTCGGACTTACTTTTGAGGAAAAGGCATTCTATGATATCTTGATGGCTTTACGTGACAGCTATAATTTTGAATACGGAGAAGATAAGAAAATAAACGGCGTTGTTGTAAATGAAAAGTGCAAGAATCTCGCCATAAAGATTAAAGAGATTATTGATACAAAATCCTCATTTGCAGATTGGCTAAATAACCAAATTGTCCGTGACCAGCTCAAGTTTGATATTAAAATTTGTTTGGTCAAAAATGGCTATCCTCCGCAGTATAGTCCCGAAGTGTTCCGTAAAGTTATGGAACAGGTTGAAAATTTCGAAGAGAATATGGAATAAAAAACATTTGAAAGAAAAAAAGATTTTTCAGCATTTAACACACAGGAGGGATCATTATGATTGGCGGAATGGTAAAAAAACTGATAATCGTTACAGGTGATAAGGAATCTGTATATGCTGAATTGTTATCGTCGCTTATTACACTTAAGGATGATGACGTCGAAAACAATACCGTTGTAGGAATTAAAGACGGAAGTGTAGAAGCAGTTGTTTGGAACGAAGATATATATAATGATAATAAGGCTCAACTTGGCTCAAATACAAAGCTTATCTTCATAGGGAAGAACAAATCTTCCGAAGCCGTTATTCCGAGTATTAGGTTTGACAAGGATATGACTAAATACGGTGTATATGTCGGCTCAATAGGAAACAAGGCTGTATTATATATTGAATCAAATACACTTTTTAGCAATAAAGATTTGTATGATGATTTTTATGAGAAATACATAGAATTAACAGAACGCTTTGATGATAGTGTAGCAGATACTGAATCTATCAAAAAAGCTACTCACACCGATGGTATTGGAGAAGCGTTTGAAAAGGGAACTAAAGCCGTTAAAGGATTGTTTGGAAAAATCAAGGGTGCGCCTGCAGGAAAAGAAAAAAATGAAGGGACAGATTTCTTTAAAATCGGCACTAAAATCGAATCAAGCAAATTGATTTCCGACCAGATGTTAAGATATGCCGTCTTAAGCTTTTATTTGGACGGACTTGCTGGATTTATGGAGATTAAGTAATGAGTATTGCTTTTGAACAAGGGCTAAAGTTTGTTTCTAATAATATGGGTGCAGCTTTGGGCGGACATATATCACAGCTTTGGATTGATACAATAAACAGTCAGATTGAATCCATTTCAAGTGATATTATGACAAAAGTTCAATCTACTGATTTGCCTGCTGATAAGCTTCAAGGATTTGTAGCTGAAATATGGCATTCTGGAACTTTTAACGCTGATTCCGCTGTTCATCATTCTGCCGCAACAGCCAAAGCGCCTGATGTAAACACATACGCTTCCGCTGACGTGGAATTTGGCGGAAGCAGAGCCAGTTTAAAGTATTATAAGGATGCTAAAAGCTCATATGCTGCTCAATCAGAAACACCATATGAACGATATATGCATCTTAAAGCTAAAGCAGAGAAAGCCGGAAAAAGCTATGAATCGCTTGAAGAATTCCTTGGAAAAAGAAAAATCAAGAAAGAAGATATGCATAAGTCTATGTATCAAGGTCAAGCAAAGCTTATTCCCACCAATCAATTGTTAGATGCTCAAAAACTGTTAGATAAAAAAATAGCGGTAGCGCAAGCAAACGGAAAGCTGGATCAAGTAGCTCGATACAGAGAGGTACAAGCAACATTAACAGATATTCTGTCTGATAAAAAAGGAAATAAATCAATTCCGCTCAGCAGAGAAGACGCTCAAAGATTAACAAGAGCAGCAAAAGAAGGAAACCTCGATCAAGAATTATTAAAAGAATGCGGTTTAGATATAAATCAGTTAGTGACGGCAAAAGACATAATGAGCGAAGCCTTTTCAGCCGGGTTAAGTGCAGCAGTTATTTCTTTCGTTATAGGAATAGCTCCCACAATTATTGACGGAATATCAATGCTCGTTTCCGAAGGTGAAATAGATCCTAAGCTGTTTGCGGAGATGGGATATAAGGGCTTGAGTTCTGCTGCAAGAGGATTTATTAACGGTTCAATTACAGCTGCACTTGTAGCTTGTTGTCAAAGCGGCAAGCTGGGAACTACGTTGATGGGAGCAAATGCGTCAATGATTTCTACGGCTGTTGTGTTGATGATTGGAACCTTGGAAAGCGGAATCAGACTTGCTACGGGCAGAATCAATAAAGCACAAATGGCTGAGGAAATGTCTCGATTGTACATAACAACAGCCTTTTCGGTGGGCGGAGGAATCGCAGCAAGTGTGTGGTTTGTCGAAATACCTCCACTTGCAATGGCGGCATATATGCTCGGTAGCTTTATTGGCGGTGTGATTGGCGGATTCGCCTACAATTTAGGGCATAGTCTGTTTATGTCATTTTGCGTTGATTCGGGCTGTACTTTCTTTGGCTTGGTGGATCAAAATTACGAGTTGCCGCAAGAAATATTAGATGAAATCGTAATCGATGTTTTCGATTACGAAAAATTCGATTACGAAACTTTTCAGTATGATAGCTTTCAGTTTGATTCCTTTACTCCGGATGCGTTTGAATATGACAAATTCGGAATTACTATTATTCGTCGTGGAGTAATCGGCGTTGGCAAAATCGGGTATCAATACTAAATGGTGGATGTTGTTTGGAGTACGATATGCATCCGCTGGACCAGAAGGCAGAAAAATAATCCAGACGGATATCATTCAGCGCAAGGGTGCTTTTTTCTGTCTGTATCAGACGAAATACTCCCTCCACCATATTCGTGAATTTTGATTTTATCTGGGCTGTATTGTGTGGGCTGAATATCATTCTGAAAATCTTCGGGTTTTTCTCTATGTAATCTACCAGCTCTTGACCGAAATTCTTTGTTGTATCATCGTGGAATTTCAGGATCAGCAGTCCCAGCTCGGAAAGCACGTCCTTTTCCAGCTGTTCATACAGATCATATATGTCATAAAAATGCTTATAAAAGGTTACCCGGTGAACATCCGCTCTGTCGGATACCTCCTGGACTGTTATTTTTCTCAGCTCTTTTTCTGTCAGCATTTCTGCAAGAGCTTCCTTGAGCAATTTTTGTGTTTTCAGAGACCTGCGGTCAGTCTTTTTATCCTCCATAAGGATATATCCTCCCTTCCTGTCTGTGATTTTGATGATATCATAGGAGCGTTTATTGTTCAAGAATAATTTACTATTTTTCTTCCTGTGTATATTAAACTACACTTTAACCACGGATTGTAAACTAAGCTACAGAATAAGGGCTTTTTGAATATATGCATAAGCGGCTCCGGGTGATATCATAAGAATATAGATAAACGGAGCCGGAAACTATAGTACAAAAAATGAGGGAAGTGGTCACTGTGAAAAAATCTGCATTAAGGACAAGGATGATGGCGGTTGTATTTGCGGCTGTTACAATGTATTCGGCAGGAGCAATGACCATGAGCACCACAGCTTCTGCTGCAGGTACAGCGGTAATTGAGGAAAAGGGAGAAAAAGGGGACACAGCAGGAGCTGCGTTTGACGCAGTAGCAGACCTGTTTCCCGGCGGAAGAATGGCTCTGGAGCCCTTCAGAAATATGCTTCAGGGAGAAGCTGGTGAAAACGATCTTATCAGAACAGACGAAAAAAAGTCCGCCCGTAACAACGATTAGAAAAATAAAAAACAAGAAAATAAGAAAGCCCTGCCGGTCATTTGGATTCTGGCAGGGCTTTGTGTGTTTTTCAACCTGAATGCCGGGTGCTTCCGGCAGAGGAAAACCTGAAACATTTCTTATTTCGGTCTTGACTGAGATACCAGCGAAAAAGCTGCTCCGAAAAAAACAGCGGCAGCAATACCGGCAGAACAGGCGGATAATCCTCCGGTAAGTATTCCGGGAAAGCCGTCACGGGAAATGGCCTTTTCTGTTCCCTTTGCAAGGGAATATCCGAAGCCTGTCAGGGGTACAGTTGCGCCGGCTCCCGCGATGTCCACAAATCTGTCATAAAACCCTATCGCTGTCAGTAAAACTCCGGCTACAACATAAAAAACCAGTATCTTTGCAGGAGTGAGGCTTGTTTTGTCAATGAGTATCTGCGCTATTACGCAGAGTATTCCTCCGGCAAGAAACGAAATAATAAGATCCATATATCATCACCGCCAATATTATTCCCTGAAAAGTGTATTCTGATTCGTTTTTATTGGAAAAACATCCTGGAATGATATATTTCTGCCTGTAAACGGAGATATTTCACCCACTTTCCACCACCTGACTATCTGATGCTTCTGACAGCCCGAAAGCGATCATTTTGCAATAAAATAACTGCAAAACGTAAAAATACAGCGAAAAGCAGAGAACTATTTTTCCTTGCAGGAATAAAGCCTAAATTATATGAAAAAATACACTAATAAACCTTGCATTTTTTTATACAGTGGGCTATAATGGGTTAAGAAAGTGGTGGATAGTGGAACAAAGTGGAGGGATAGTGGTTCCGCTTGTTCTTAATTCGGAGGAATAAGCTATGTTAATAGGTACATACCAACATAACATAGACTCAAAGGGTCGTGTGATAATGCCAGCCAGGTTCCGTGAGGTGCTTGGTGAAGTTTTCTATGCCACAAAAGGCAAGGACGGCACTATTGCTATTCTTTCCCAGGAAGCCTGGGACGAGCTTGGCCGCAAGATCGCTGAGCAGCCTTCCTCCAGAACTATCGCTCTGAACCGTTTTATATACTCCACTGCTGCGGAGCTGAGACCCGACAAGCAGGGCAGAGTTCTGATACCTGCATCTCTCAGGGAATACGCAGGACTTGTTGACGACGTGGTTATCAACGGCGCCGGCTCAAAGGTGGAAATCTGGGACAGCAAGACCTGGGATGAATATAACAACGCACTTTCTGATAAGGATATCTATGATATCATGGATCAGCTTGCACTGTAACGGGAGGAATTATGGAGTTTTCTCATTTGCCCGTTTTGTTTGAGCAGACAATGGACGCCCTGGATGTAAAGCCGGATGGGATATATCTTGACGGTACTGCAGGAGGAGGGGGACATTCATCGGGAATACTGGAACGCCTTGAAAACGGCAGGCTTATATGTCTTGATCAGGATCCCGACGCTATTGAGACCCTCAGGGAGCGTTTTGGAAAAGATAAAAGAGTAACGATAATAAAAACTAATTTTTCCGAGATACCTGAAGTTGCAAGAGAGCTGGAAATACCGGCATTCGACGGTATTCTGATGGATATCGGCGTCTCATCGCATCAGCTTGATTGTCCGGAAAGAGGTTTTTCCTACCATTATGATGCATATCTTGACATGAGGATGAGTCAGAGCGGAAAAACTGCTGCTGACCTTGTCAATGAGCTCAGCTTCGGCGAGCTTGTCAGGATACTCCAGAGCTATGGCGAGGAGAAATATGCAAAGAATATTGCAAGAGCAATTGAAAGAGAGAGGACGATCTCTCCGATAACAAATACACTGCAGCTTGCCGAGATAGTAAAGGGTGCCTATCCGGCAGCAAAAAGGCATGATAAGCACCCGGCACGAAAGACCTTTCAGGCTCTGAGAATAGCCGTCAACGGTGAGCTGGACAGATTGTCCGCCGGACTGGACGGTGCATTTTCCACTCTCAGAACAGGAGGCAGGCTTGCGGTCATAACCTTTCATTCTCTTGAGGACAGAATGGTCAAAAAGAGAATGGCGTCATGGTGCACAGGATGTATATGCCCCAGGGATTTTCCTGTTTGTGTCTGCGGCAGAAAGCCGTCCGCAGAGCTTGTACTGAGAAAACCGGCAGTTGCAGATGAAAGGGAACTGGCGGATAATCCCCGCAGCAGAAGCGCAAAGCTCAGATGCTGCAAGAGGATAAATGAAACTATCTACTGACTTTATATATAGGTTTACGGAAGGAAGATAATAGTGGCAGGTGAAAGAAGAGGCGTAGCATACGACATTTCACTGTTCGAGGATAATGCAGCGATACAGATGTCAAGTGCCGATAAAAAATATAAAAAGAAGAAAAAGAGCGGTCAGATCATCAGTATCAGCCAGGGTTCATCGGCAAAGGCTCAGAGGAGAAAAAGAAATCCTGTGACTATATTTACGGTCTCGCTCCTTACTATAATCGCAGCAGCGGTTGCGATACTTCTCGTACATTTTAACGCACAGCTCAACGAGATAAACAACAGCATTACATTAAAAAACAAGCAGCTGGCGGAGCTGAATAATCTGCAGGCTCAGTATCAGCTGAAAATAGACAGTAAGCTTACCGATGAATTTGTAATGAATTATGCGGAGCAAAAGTTAGGAATGGTCTCTGCGAATAACGCGCAAAAAAAGTTTATTTCTCTTTCCGACGGTGATAAAGGCGAGGTCATCAGCGAGGACAGCTCCGATAATATTTTCACGTACATTCTCGGCGCTTTTGGTTCGGCCTTCAAGTAATGTATCATATCATCGGGAAGTATTAAATAAGATATAATACCAGGGTGAGCTGCGCAAAAGAGTAGAAGTATTGATCGCTCTTTTTGGCGGCTCACTTGTTATTAGTCACCTTGTATTGTACTACATAAATATGTTTGCTGCAATATTCTGAAGGGACATATTCCCCTGTTTTCAGCAGGGTTACTTGTGGAGGAGCCGGACATTCATACTAATATTCGATAGAACACTTTAATATCTTTGGCGTTGAATTCCGCATAACTTCGTTATCGGCCTGCGAAATTCAATTCTGAAATCTGATTAAAGCGTCTTATCGAATATTAGGATAAGCATTCGGCCGGGATGAATTTTATAAGGATATGCTTTCTGACAGGATATCCATTAATTTCCAGGGAAGGGAATGAAGAAAATGGCAAAAAAAGGAGCAGCGGCCAGATTATGGCGCAGATCTGTGATCACGATGCTGATAATCATAATACTGGGCTTCGGTACCGTTGTTGCAAGACTTTTTTATCTGCAGGTATACAAGGCCGAAGAGCTGCAGCAGAGAGCTGTTGAGCAGCAGCTGAGAGATAAAACAGTATCTGCAAAAAGAGGAAGCATCTACGATGCCGGGGGAAATATCCTTGCTCAGAGCATCACAGTGTGGGATATTGTGCTGGCTCCTGCCAATTTCAAGGATGATGATGAGAACGGCCGGAGGATCGTTGCGAACGGTCTCGCTGAGATCCTGGGGCTGGACAAGGAAGAGGTATTCAAAAAGACCCACGAAAATTCCTTTTATGTTATCCTGAAGAAAAAGGTGGAAACAGAGGTAAAGGATAAGATACTTGCATTTGAAAACAAGATATATAAAGAAAACAAGATCAGCGGCGTAATAGATACAATCGAGAATTATAAAAGATTCTATACCCACGATAATTTTGCCGGAGCGATACTGGGCTTTGTAGGCGCAGACGGTCAGGGTCTTGAAGGAATAGAGTATGAGTATGACGAGGAGCTGACAGGAAGCGCCGGCAGGATAGTCGAGGCTCAGGACGCGCACAATAACCCTCTTCCGAATCAGTATGAAAACAGGATAGAGGCCTCCGACGGTTCAAATATCGTTCTCACTATAGATGAAAACGTCCAGAGCATAATGGAAAAATATGTCAGGGAGACAATAAAGGAATTCAATGTTGCCAACAGAGGCTGCGCTATTATGATGAATGTAAAGACGGGCGCAATTCTCGGTTTTGCCTGCGAAGAAGCCTTTAACCCCAATGAACCCTTTGAAATTTCTGATAAAAACGTGGAAAAGGAGATAGAGGCTCTTCCGGAGGATAAAAGACCGGACGCAGAACAGAAGGCGCTGACTGCCCAGTGGAGAAACAAGGGTGTTTCTGATACCTATATCCCCGGTTCTGTATTTAAAATGGTCACAGCGTCGGCTGTGCTTTCGGAAGGACTTGTGGATGATAATACGGTATTTACCTGCGAGGGCTCCTATGTCCCGTTCCAGGGCTCAGGTCCCATAACCTGTTGGGATACCGCAGGTCACGGTAACCAGAATCTTCTCCAGGCACTTTGTAATTCCTGTAACCCGGCATTCATGCAGATAGGCTTTATGCTGGGAAGAGAAAAATTCTATGAGTATTATGTGGGCTTTGGCTTCTCGGAGAAAACAGGAATAGACCTCCCGGGCGAAGCAGACGATGTGTTCTTCTCAAAAAGCGATCAGGTCTGCGGTATGGACCTGACTGACCTTGCGGTTGCATCCTTCGGTCAGAACTTCAAGATCACTCCTATACAGATGGTTACAGCCTGTGCAGCCATTGCAAATAAGGGAAAACTGATGCAGCCCTATGTGGTTTCCCAGGTTGTGGACAGCGACGGTAATGTTGTGAGAAAGACAGAGCCTACAGTAAAGCGTCAGGTCATAAGTGAATCCGTGGCTGAAAAGGTGTGCAGTATGCTGGAGGAAAATGCTGTATCCGGCTGTGCTACTAACGGTTATGTGGCAGGATACAGAATAGGCGGAAAAACAGGTACATCTCAGAAAATAGTAGATGAATCCGGACAGGATACAGAGGACTATATTGCTTCCTTCTGCGGAATAGCTCCCTGTGATGATCCTGAGGTCGCACTTCTCTGCTATTTCGATACACCTGACCCGGAGATCAATTACTATGGTTCCAGCGTTGCAGGACCGTGCTTCAGAAATATAATGACAGAGGTATTGCCCTATCTGGGAATTGAAAGGGTATATTCTGACGATGAAATGACACAGCTCAATACTACTACTACCAATTATGACGGAATGACTATAGATCAGGCAAAGAAAAAGCTTGAAAAAGAGGGACTTAAGGCTGAAGTAGTGGGCAGCGGTGATAAGATCATAGGTCAGAATCCTGCACCCTATAATACGATCCCGAAGGATGGAACAGTTGTACTGTATACTGATGAGGAAAGTAAAAAACGGAGAGTTGTGGTTCCTGATTTCAAGGGCTGCAGCCTCAGCGATGTTAATTATCTCGCAGCGTCGAATAACCTGAATCTCTGCATTATGGGCTCGTCTGCTGAAAATGCAGGCTCATATGCAAAATCCCAGGATATCGAGCCTAATAAGGAAGTAGAACCATATACCGTGGTAACAGTTGTGTTTAACCAGGATAACAGAATAATGTAGCGGATATCAGCCGCCACAGGAGGTACCGAAAATGACAAACAGGATCAAAACAGTTCAGAATCCGAGAGCTATTCTTATAGCCTGTAAAAACAGCAAAAGGATAGCGGAGATCATATCGGATATATTGAATTTCTGTTCATACAACACCTGCATAGACGATTTTTCACAGAATACTGATTTTGTTATAGAAAACCGGGATTATGATGAAAATTGCCCCGAAAATGTCATCGCTGATACTATTCTGTTTGATGGTGACTGTGAGATAGACGAGGACAGAATGATGCAGTTCAGGGAGAAGGTAACATCCTATGAAAATGCGATGAGATTATACGGAGATGATTTCTCAGGAGTGATCACATTTTCTGCGGATAATTACGGCGCAGATGTTGCCTGCAGAAATGTCAGCGAGGATAACGGCACCGCATCCTTTGAGATAATCGGAAATGGTATTCTCAGCAGGGTCAATATAATCGACGGCAAGTACAGTGTGGAAGAGGTGCTCGCCTGTACCGGCGTTCTTCTTGCAATCGGTATGCCTATGGCGTCTGTTCTCAGCTTCTTTGATTATGAGGAAAAGTAAATAAATGATTTTTACAGCGTCTTATTAAATGGACAATTGAAAATGGAAAAATTATGGTTGTCGCTCCTGTTTATAGTAAATTTTTGCGGAAACATAGTTCTTACGGATTTCAATTAGTATGTTACACAAAAGCAGGCGCTCAGTGTCGATGGAGTGTAATACCTGAAGTTATAACGAACCAGCCGCAAGAAGCAGCCTGTGAGGGCTGCGGCGGAGGAGGGTTGGAGTATTGTCTGAGGCCGTATGCGCCGGATGCCGCGGCACGGTAGTTTATATACACACGACAGAGCGAGAGCAAGCGAGCAATAACGCGAACATGGGTGCAGCGTCACGCTGCCGGTGGGGTTGAAGTTTTCGAAAAATCTGGTATAATAGGCTTATTGCTGAAATAAAAAAACAACGGTTTTTGAAAGGTGGAAAATTGATGTCTGGTATTTGGACGATAATTGCAGCAGCATCTTCCTTTGCGATATCTGCGATAATGGGAATATGGCTTGTACCATTTCTCAGAAAGCTTCATTTTGGTCAGACCATTCTTGAGATAGGACCTAAATGGCATAAGGGAAAACAGGGGACTCCTACAATGGGAGGATTTATGTTCATAGCAGCCAGTGTAATTACCACTCTGGTGTGTGTGATCTTATATCATCTGACTGCTTCTACTGACGTTGCGCCGGCTGAGACAAGGCTTATGAGCGCAAAGATCTATGGCGGAATCATAATGGCTGCTGCGTATGGAGCTATCGGTTTTCTGGATGACTATGTCAAGGTCGCAAAGAAACGGAATTTAGGACTTACTCCGAAGCAGAAGCTTCTCCTGCAGTTTTTTGTTGCTATCGCATATCTTGGCGCGATGTACTTTTTCGGAGATAATACCAAGACATTTATCCCGTTTGCAGGGATGGTGGATATCGGTCTTTTCTATTACCCGATTTCTGCGATAGTAATAGTAGGCATTGTAAATGCCGTGAACCTTACGGACGGAATTGACGGACTGGACGGTTCTGTGACATTTTTTGCAGCTATATTCCTGATACTGATATCCGGATATATGAATCTCATCGGACTTTCCGTAATGTCTGCGGCACTTGCCGGAGGCTGTCTGGGATTCCTTCTCTGGAATTTCCATCCGGCAAAGACCTTTATGGGAGATACAGGCTCTCTGTACCTTGGAGGATACCTGTGCGCTGTTCTCTTTGGTCTTGATATGGAAATACTTCTTGTTCTCATCGGACTTGTATACATTGCGGAGATGTTCTCCGTTATCCTTCAGGTGTCATATTTTAAGCTTACTCATGGAAAAAGGCTCTTTAAAATGAGCCCGATACACCATCATTTCGAGATGTGCGGCTGGAGTGAAGTAAAGATAGTGGTCGTATTCAGTATTGTGGAGGCTGTATTCAGCGGTGCTGCACTTTCGCTTGTAGTGTTTGGTTGACCCGTTTTCTGAAAGGGGTGTAGAGATTGGGAAACAATTCCTCACCGGCAAGAAAATTGCCCGTTCACAAACCGACACCGTCGGAAAATAAAAAGCCTGAGCTGGAGGAAGTATCCGGAGGCAAGAGACTGAATAAGGTCAGAAACAGACTGAAAATATTTTCCATACGTCTCGGAATGGATCTGACGTTTCTCTTTTTCGTGCTGGCGCTGGTGATAATAGGACTTATCATGATGTATTCCGCATCCTATCCGTCAGCGCTGCGATATGAAAAGGACAGTCAGAATTACCTTTATAAACAAGCTGTATTTGCCCTTGTAGGTCTTGTGGCAATGATAGCTATATCTTATTTTGATTATCACCACTTCCATTACCTGGCGCCATTTATATATATCATAGGTCTGGTAATGCTTGTTGTTGTGTTGTTTATGCCCGGAGATCCCAAGCGCTGGATAAAACTGGGAGAACTCAGCTTTCAGCCCTCGGAGATAGCAAAATTTGCGTTGATACTGATGATCGCCGACTGGTCGTCGAAGCATTTCCGGGAAATGCATACCTTCAAGACAGGAGTGCTTCCCTGTGTGATAATGCTGGGAATATATGTTCTTCTTCTCATCAGAGAGCCCCATTATTCCGGCGTTGTAATTATGATACTTCTTGCTGCCGTTATGATGTTCATAGGCGGAGTAAGAAAACGGTATTTTGCTATAGCCGGGATTCTGGTCGTGACGGGACTGCTGTTTCTTGTGGCTACAAACAAGCTTGGCTACGCTATGCAGAGACTTGACGGATGGGGTCAGGCTCTGGTTTACACAGATGAGGACCTCTGGCAGCAGACATATCAGACCAGAAATTCCCTTTATGCCATAGGCTCAGGCGGAGTCTGGGGACTTGGACTCGGACAGTCAAGACAGAAATTCATGTATATACCAGAAGCACAGAACGACTTTGTTTTTGCGGTGGTGTGTGAGGAACTTGGTCTTGTGGGTGCAATTGTTATACTGATGGTTTTTGCTCTTCTTGTATGGAGAGGCATAACGATATCCATGAGAGCCAGGGATCCCTTCGGCTCAATGCTGGGAACCGGGCTTTCCGCTCAGATCGGGATCCAGGTTATACTGAATATACTTGTTATTACAGACTGGCTTCCGAATACAGGTATCAGCCTGCCGTTTTTCAGTTACGGAGGAACCTCTCTGATGGTGCTGCTGGCACAGATGGGCATAGTATTGTCGATTTCGAGATCAGCTAATCTCGAGAAGGCATAGGAAAACGATTAATACAGCCTGCGCTCCGGGATAAGCTCGAGGGCAGGCTGTGCTGTTATTACTGAGGGGGATGTTTATGAAGATATTATTCGCAGGCGGAGGAACCGCTGGTCATATCAATCCGGCACTTGCAATCGCCGGCTATGTAAGAGAGCGTCAGCCGGACGCAGAAATACTTTATGTAGGCTGTACAGGAGGCATGGAGGAGAGACTTGTTCCCCAGGCTGGATTTGAATTCAAGGGGATCAGTGTACAGGGCTTCCGCAGAAAGGCAACTCCCAAGGCTATAAAAGAAAATATAGTCACAGTAAAAAAAGCAATAAGCGCAGGAAAGGCATCGAGAAAAATAATCCAGGAATTTCAGCCTGATATCTGTGTCGGTACAGGAGGATATGTGAGCGGCCCTGTTCTAAGGGCAGCGGCAAAGCTGGGAGTTCCTACTGTTATTCATGAGCAGAATGCTTTTCCCGGTGTGACCAATAAAATGCTTGCCAAAAATGCAGATCGCGTAATGCTGGCAATGCCTGCAGCAAAAAAGCATTTTAACAGCAAGTGCAGGTTTGCAGAAACAGGAAATCCTGTCAGAGGAGCCATCCTCACAGCAGACAGGGAGGAATCAAGAAAGGAACTTGGACTGGATGAAAGACCGGTGATTCTGTCCTTCGGTGGAAGTCTGGGAGCAAGGATAATCAATGAATCTCTCGCAGATATAATTTCAAGAAGTGCAAAGGATGGTAAATATCAGCATATCCATGCATACGGACAGTATGGAAAATGGTTCCCGGATCTTCTCAGGGAGAAGGGAGCAGATCTTCAGGAAGCAAAAAACCTGGATATAAGGGAATATATTAATAATATGCCTACCTGTCTTGCGGCAGCAGATCTGGTAATAGCAAGGGCAGGCGCAATAACGATAAGCGAGATCCAGGTAAAGGGTAAGCCTTCGATACTGATTCCATCACCGAATGTTGCTGAAAATCATCAGTTCCACAATGCTATGTCTCTGGTAGAAAAGGATGCTGCCGTGATGATCGAAGAAAAGGATCTCACCCCGGAAAAGCTTACCGAGGAGATAGATAAGCTTGCCGGAGATCCGGAAAGACTCAGAGAGTATTCTGAAAATGCGAAGTCGATGGCAGTGGATGACGCTGCAAAGCGGATATATTCAGTTATTATAGAAGTAATTTCGACTAAAAAGAAATAAGAAATAAAAAATTCAAGGAAAGGGAGGGGAGAAGATGAGTAAAAAACCGGGACCTGGGGGACCTGTTAAAAGAGATCCGTCTCAGAGAAAAAAGCCTGCTGCAGGAAAGACAAATGTAAATAACAAAAATGAAAAGCCTGTGGAAAAAATGAAGAAGCGCAGTATGACAAATGTTGAAGGCGCAAAAAAGGTCAGAAAGCCTGTGCCGTCCCAGAAAGCTCCTGAAAATACCCCACAGCCTTCCAAAAAAGGAAAGAAAAAGAACAATCAAATCCCCCCGGAGGAAAAAACAAGAAGTAAGCTGAAGATCAATAAAGAACCCAGAAAGCGTCCGATGAAGCAGGATGAAAGGGACAGAGCAGCTGAACAGATGCTGAGAAAAAACACAAAAAACGAGGAAGAGGAAAGTGCAGCTGAGATGAAGCCTCTTGCACCGCCGCGTCAGCCGAAAAGTCCTTATCTGAGGAAGCTGAAAAGAGTTGTTCTTGCTGCTTTGACGATAATGGCTCTGGTGGCTATCTGTATAGTGCTTTCTCTTACGGCTTTCTTTAAGATAGACGATATATCTGTTGAGGGAAAAACAAGATATAATACAGACGACATCATTGCTTCTTCGCTGATTAATAAGGGAGATAATCTCCTGCTGTGCAATACCTCAAACGGGATAGAAAAAATTAAAAATGATTACTCCTATATTGAGGATGTAAGGATCGATAAGAAGCTTTTCAATAAAATAGTGATAACTGTAAAAGAGGCAGATCCGGCGTCTATTGTAGAGAGTGATGGAAAATATATAGTTTTGAGTAAATCGGGAAAGATAATCGAGATAGCAGACAGAAAAAAATATGATGTTCCCACTGTCCTGGGTGCAAAGCTTTCTGATATCCGGTTGTCCTCAAATGTGAAATACAGTGATGAAAACCTGAAAAAGTACCTCGATAAGATACTTAATGCTCTTTCAAAATATAATATCGGTGATGTCAGGACTGTGGATATCAGTAATACCTCATATATAACCCTTGTGAAAAGTAACGGCTTCAAGGTCGTTATCGGAAACTTTGAAAATGTGGATTACAAACTCCGCACGGCGGCAAATATCCTGAAAAAGAATGTCAAGGATACTGATAAGGGAACTCTTGATGTATCCCTTGCAAGCGCAGACGGAGGAAAATCATATCTCAGGCTGGGAGATGAATCCTCTGTACCTCAGGAAAGCCAGAAGAAGCCTGCGGAAAGCTCTGACAAAAAACAGGAAGCCTCAAAGACAGAAAGCTCCTCTCAGGAAAGCTCCGATGAACAGAATCAGGAAACCACCGAGGAGTCTCAGGATACCGTTGAAGCTGCTGAACCCGAATATATCCCGGAGGATAATACCGGCGGCGACTATACCGATGAGGGGACAGGAGATACCGGTGACGATTATACAGACGACGGAACAAATGATACCGGCGAGGACTATACCGACGACGGAACAGATGATACCGGTGATTACTATACTGACGACGGAACAAATGATACCGGCGAGGACTATACCGACGACGGAACAGGTGATACCGGCGGTGACTACACTGATAATACCGGAGATGATGGTACAGGATACGATGACGGCGGAGATTATACCGGCGGCGATGACCAGACGGATGATTATTACACAGATGAGTAAAGTTCCTGATACTATCATCTGACAATATATTGCACAAATATTTGATATTTAATTACATATAATATATTTAATATAACTAAATATATGTAGAAATTCTTGTGCTATATTGAAATCGGAAGAGAAAAGTGGTAAATTATTATTAGTTTTATTTCAATTATTAAATTAAATGTCTTATTCTGCGCATTCGGAATTATTATCCGCGCAGGGATGTTTATTTTGAAGGGAGTATAATAATGCCTTACGAATTTGAAAATGCTGAATATGACAGCGTAGTAAACATTAAGGTTGTAGGTGTCGGCGGAGGCGGCGGAAACGCTATTGATCGCATGGTAGATTATGTTACCGGCGTTGAGTTTATTTCTATCAATACAGATCAGCAGGCTCTCAACCGCTCAAAAGCAACACTCAAAATGCAGATCGGCGAAAAGATCACTCACGGAAAGGGCGCAGGTTCAAAGCCCGAGGTGGGTGAAAAGGCTGCTGAGGAAAGCAAGGAACAGCTGGCAGAAGTCCTCAAGGATACTGATATGGTATTTATCACAGCAGGTATGGGCGGCGGAACAGGTACAGGTGCGGCTCCAATAGTTGCAGAGGTAGCTAAGGAGATGGGTATCCTTACTGTAGGTATCGTGACTACCCCCTTCCTTTTCGAGGGAAAACGCAGAATGGAGCAGGCTGAGCAGGGTATTGCCAAGCTCAAGCAGCACGTTGATTCACTTATCGTTATCCCTAATGAAAGACTCAAGCACATCAGCGAGGAGAAGATCACTCTTCAGAATGCTTTCTTTGCAGCTGACGATGTTCTCCGTCAGGGCGTTCAGAGCATAACTGATCTTATCGTTATCCCCGGTCTTGTAAACCTTGACTTTGCGGATGTAACATCTGTAATGAAGGACGCAGGATATGCCCTTATGGGTGTAGGTGCGGCTTCCGGTAAGGACAAGGCAAAGATCGCAGCACAGAATGCAATTTCAAGTCCGCTTCTTGGCACATCTATCCAGGGCGCAAAGGGACTTATCGTAAATATCAAGGCATCACCGGATATCGGACTTGACGAGATCCAGGATGCTTCAACAATGATCTCAGAGCAGGCAGATGAAAACGCTATCATCATCTGGGGCGCAGCTCTTGACGAGGAGATGGAGGATTCCATCAGTGTTATCGTTATTGCTAC
Organism: uncultured Clostridia bacterium; assembly: GCA_947169745.1. Lineage (GTDB taxonomy): Bacteria > Bacillota > Clostridia > Oscillospirales > Acutalibacteraceae > UBA1213. The sequence goes on along the minus strand of CAMVQZ010000002.1, from coordinate 47,245 downwards.
AGGCTTCCCCACAACAGATAATTACTCACCTGTTGCAAAGAAGGATGAGAGAAAGCCCATGAGCCCCTTCCAGTACGGAACAACAGCTCCGAGACCAGAACCCACACGTTACGGCGGCGTTACCAGACCTGCAGAGAAGCCTCAGCAGCCGGCTTACAATCCGTTTGCACCTCAGCCGAAGCCAGCTCCTGCACCGGCTCAGCCCGCACAGTCTGCGCCTTCCTTCCCGAATGCAAACACCCCCACATATCCCAATGCAAATACATCTGCACCTCAGCAGCCGTCTCGTCCGGCACCTCAGCCGAAGCAGACTCCCAGCGGAGATTCAGATGAGTCATATATGGATATTATATCACTTTTCAACAATAAATAATTTTACGGGATCCATCAGCGATGGGTCCCTTTTTGGATATGAAGAAAAGAGTATTTATATAAATTGCGGGTCTGATCCCGGAGAAAAACGCTGCAGCCTTTCAGGAGCAGGACAGCAATAAGGATACAAAGTTCATCAATTAACTTTATAATTTTTGAATAATTGTTTTCACAGATGAAATTTTATGATATAATATACAGGTGTAGATATAAAAAAACGCTGAGGTAATGAATCAAGATGGAAGATAAGATATATAGTATTAAAAACAAGATCAATATTCCGCCGATCGTTATTGTTATTATTTCAGGGCTGGTCATTCTGATTTGTCTTATAGGAATTTTTACAATAAAAAGACCAAACGCAGAGCAGGATGCATTTCTTAAGAAATCAAAAAGCACCACAGCTGTCTGTCATTCGATGGAGGAAAGAACAAATTCCGCCCCTTCGGGGATGGAAAAAAGCTATATTCTGAATATCTCCTTTACTCTTTCCGAAATGAATCATGTGACCGAATATAAGACAACTATAATCGAGACTGACCCCAGCGCTGAAAGTATAGATCAGGGGTCAGAATTTCAGATACTTTATGATCCGGATAATCCCTACGATTGTCACATCGCATCTGCTTACAATGACCATAAAGTAACCTATGCTGTATTATGGACAATTGCGGTGATAGCCTTGATCGTTGCCGGATTCAATGTTGTGATAATTGTCAGAAACAAGGACGGCTATACTCCCAGATATGAAAAGCCGGAGGATATCGGTATTCTTGGAGATCCTGCAGTCGATAACGGTCTCAGCGATAATTCCCGTGATTATGGAGCCACTGACACCTTCAGCAATAATGTAATGGACAGTTATGCGGATCCCTTCCAGACCTATGGCAGCTCCGGTGACGAAGCAAATGAAAACCCGGTTGAAGGAAACTATTATGACCCGAATTCATTTTACAGTGAGGACGAGCAGATATCTCCTGCAGTCCCGTTCTACGGCAGTGAACAGGCTGATCTGAATAATCCATTTATTTCAGAGATAAACAGTGATCCTTCAAATCCCTATAATTCCGGTAATTATGAGAATTACGCTCAGCCGGTGGATACTCAGCAGGATAATAACAGTACAAGTATTTTCGGAGACGCCTCCTTTGGCGCTGCTCCTCCCGGAACAGATTCTCTGACCTACGGAAATAATGATACCGGTATTTATGGAGACGCTTCTTTTGGTGCCGAAAAGCACTGATGATATAATCAGAAAATTAACCTGAATTTTTGATTGGAGATGTTATTTTATGAAGAAGAATATTGCCGGACCGATAGTATTGTTTATTATAGGCGCTATTATGATTATCAGAGGTCTTGCTATTGCCCTGCCTGTATATATGGCTCAGCTCGAAGAAAATGATTTTCTTAACAATTCCGAGACAGTAAAGGCTACTATTACGAATGTGCATAAGATCAGCAGAGTAGGCATCAAATATGATCTTACATATGAGTATGATTATAATGGTTCACATTATACCGGTACTGCAAATGATGTTGCAGCTGTTTATGTAAAAACAGGCGCTACAATCGAGGTAGATGTAAATAAGAGTGATCCCTCAGACAGCCGCTATATGATGCTGCAAAAGATCCCTGCTTTCAAGGAAAAGCTTGACGAGGAACGGATGAAGGTCTATGTAAAATACGGCGCGATGGCTATTGGCGGAATAATGCTCATAGTCGTAGGCTTTATTGTAATGAAAACTCCTCAGAAGAAAAATATACCCTCACCGAATAACCAGTTTACCTCTCTCAGACCAGCCGAGCCTGAGAGACCGAGAATGACCCAGCCTATCCCCACCTTCGGACAGAAACCAGAGGAAAATAACAGTCCCTACGGCGGCGCAGCCACCTTTGGACAGCCCCAGGAGGACAACAATAGTCCCTACGGCGGCGCAGCAACCTTTGGCCAGCCCCAGGAGGACAACAATAGTCCCTACGGCGGCGCAGCAACCTTTGGCCAGCCGGAGAACAATGATCCTGTTTTTTCATTTGATAATGAGGACAAAGCAGATAGCTTTGTCTCTTCCAAGCCATTCAGTTCATCATCAGACTTTGGCTTTGGCGTCGGCTCCTCATATGCTTCTCTCGAACCGGATCCGGAACCCGAACCGGAACCACAGCCCGAACCGGAACCACAGCCCGAGCCGGAGCCCGAGCCTGCGCCTGCAGCTCCTTCGGAGCCGGTGGATCTCAGCAGTATAATCAAATCAGGAAATGACGGCGGATATAGTAAATCAGCGGATGATTATGTTGCAGATGCATCCCTTGAGGCGCTTATCAAAAAGGGCTCAGACGATCCCTTCCGCACGGATTCGTCCCAGTATGAGGCTGATCCTTCACTTCAGGGACTTATCAAGAGCGGCTCAGAAAATCCCCTTATCAGTGTAAAGAAACCAAGGAAAAAGAGACCAAAGAGAGACCAGTGATATATTCAGACCGGAGGTAAACAGATGAAGCACTTGTCAAAAAAGATCATAGCGGTCATATCAGCGATGCTGGTTGCGGTGCTTTCCTGCGCCTGCGGTGCATCAGAGGATCAGAACGGAGAGGCCAGCCCGTCCGGAGGCGTCTTTGAAAGCTCAGTAGAGACCTCAGAATATATGGTGGATGCCTTCGGAAATAATACTCCGGACACCAGCGTTGTCAAGGATATTGAAACAAAGTATTTTGTCAATAAGCTGTCAGAAAAACAGAAGTTTTATTTCTGCGAGGTCTATAAGGCTGTTATGCTTTTCAAGACCTCTGTCAGATTCTATGAGCCTATTCCGTCTGATGACCTGGATACCATTATGTTTCTTATGAATTACGACTGCCCGGAAATACTACAGCTTGCCGGTGATTACTATCCTGAATATACGGGGACAGATCTTAAAAAGGTAAGTCAGGTAAATCTGGGATATACAATGACCTCTATGAAGTATAAATCCGCAATAAAAGAGGTCAACAGCATTGTACACCAGAAAACAAAGGAAGTCCGGGAAAAGAGTGATATTGAAAAGGAAAAATATTTCTATGACCTTATCCTGGGAGATTGTGTATATACCGAAAGCACGAATGATTCTGCCAATGTTTACGGAGTATTGGTGGGAAAGGAAGGAAGATGTGAGGGTATCTCAAAGGCGTTTATGATGCTGCTGAGAAAGTCCGGCATCGAGTGTATGACCGTTTCCGGAACCCAGACATGGAATTCCTCTGCGAAATATACCGAGCATTCATGGAATATAGTAAAAATAGATGGTGAGTACTATAATGTGGATATCACCACGGATAATATGGAACACAGCGGTCTGGGGAAAAAGGCAGCCTGCTATGGCTCTTACAATATTACCGATAAGGAAGCTCTGGGCGTAAGGACTGTAAGAGATCTTTATAAAAAGCTGGGTGTGCCGGAGTGTAAGAGCACAAAGGCAAATTATCACATATCCTCAGGAACATATATAAAAAAGGATCAGGACGGGGAAAAGACCTATAAGGAAATTCTGGATAAGCATTATAAGGACGGGAATAAGGAAAACCTCAGTGTGAAATTCGAGAGCTTTGAGGATTATAAGATAGTCAAGTCAAAGGTTAATTCCATCATTGCTGACTATTTCAAAAAGGAATATGCTTCGGGTGTGAAGTATAATACTTACTATAATGATCTGTTACAGACTCTTGTAACAGATACCGGCGGAGGCAAAAAGGAGTGAGATAATGGAACCGGTTTCAAATTTGGGAAAATTCGGCAGACTGCTTCTTGTCATTGTGGGAATAATCCTTATTGTAATAGGAACGGCAGCAATTGTTGACCAGCGTCCACCGAAGGACAGTGCCGAAACCACGGCTACTATTACAGACTTCAAGACAATCAGTGACGGAGACGACAGATCCTCAGGCAGGATGGTGACCATTGTAGCATATAATGCCGAGGGCAGGGAATACAGAAATATTGAACTGGGCCAGTATGAAGCTCAGTGGAAGAAGGGCGATCAGATCTCAATATATTACAGCGCATCAAACCCAACAGATATACGCTCCAAAACAATGACCTACGGTGGCTGGCTTATTGTTCTGGCATCTCTTCCGTTTCTTATCATAGGCATCTATATGCTGGCTAATGTCAGAAAGCGAAACGCAAAGACGCCGGAGGAGATCGCCGAGGATGAGGAAAGAACCACTGAAGGAAAGCTGAAGTATAAAGCCTCCTCTGTGGTAATACCTCTGGGCTCAGGTTTGCCTGTCCTGGGTATGGGTGTGATTCTGCTGTATCTTGAGCATTCATCGGCACTGGGTCTGCTATTTCTTATACTGGGCGGAATTGCTTCCCTTGTAGGAATAAGATCTGCAATACTGTTTCTCATGATTATGCACCGTCACAGAAAAGAGCTGAAGGAGGGCATTCCTGCCGAATTAGTCAGCAATTCAAGACGTAAAAAGAAAAGCAAAAACAAATCGAAATCAAAGGTCAGGGCCCGCAGAAAAAAGAATGTGCAGCCAAAGACCAAAAAGAAGAAAAAATAATATCTGAAAAAACCAAGGGGCTGTCGAAATATAAAAGTTTCGCCAGCCTTTTTAAAGTCTGCGGGATCCATGGAGCAGAGCCCCTGGTCGTGCTCCGAAGAGCGGAAAATCCTGGACGGAAAACGGAGAAATAGAGAAAGCCGGTGAATCCAAAAATTCATCGGCTTTTGTCAGTTATTATTTCTTATTGCGAAAGACCATTTTTTATTATTTGTTTCTGATATTGTCCCATATATCTGAGATCAGCCGCTGTCCCTTTTCAGAGGTAAGATAGCTGACAGCGACCTTGAGAGCTTCGCCTGTAAGACTGTTTGAACGACAGATCAGGCATCCGTTTCCTGTAGAAAGCTTTGTAAGATAAAGCCGGAAGCTGGTGGATGCAATGTCATAGGAAAATTCCGCTTTAGCTACAGCATTATTTTCCGATGCGGTGATCTTATCTGTGCTTTCAAAAAGTTTTTTCATAATTTGTTTTATTGTAAGACTGTGCAGGTGCAGCCGCCCGATATACTGATCCCTTACAGTAACTGTAAAAATGTGAGTATCCGGGTCAAATCCGATATCTGCATTACATCTTATCCCAAAGCTTTTGCCCCGGATATGTATCCTGGCAAATATCTCTACCGGCTCATTCTTGTGAAAATAAAAACGTATCTTTTCAAGTCCGCTCCCTTTTTCAGGAGAATAATTACAGAAATGTGCATTGACATAGCTGTTGAACTGATCCTCGGTAACTGTGAATTCCTGTCCTCGGAGCGAGCCCTTGAGAACGGTCCTGAGCAGGGAATCGTCAGTCCGGGTCATTGTGTATCTGCCCTCATATATATCGTCTGATGCAAGAGCAATGCAAATGCAGGAGAAGCAGATAACAACGGCGAGGATGCAGGAAAGAGAGATAAGAAGGATCCGGAGACGCCGGGATCTTCTTTTCAGCATATCATCACTCCGTATTTGTTATTTAAGCTCAGCAACTGTGACGCCGGCGTCACCTTCTCCGAAGGTGCCCAGACGGAAAGATCTGATAGATGGATGGGTTTTAAGGTGGTTTTGTATTTCTCTGCGGAGAACACCGGTACCCTTTCCGTGGATTATTGTCAGGATATGAAGCCCCTGCATAAGCGCGGCATCTATTGCCCTGTCAACATCCATTATCGCGTCGATAGCATTCTGTCCTCTCACATCCACTTCGGTAGATGCATTTTTGCTGACATTTTGTCTTACAGTTCTTGTGGCAGATCTTTTGGGCTGCTTAGGTTTTTTCTGATCCAGCAGCCTGATATCGGAAACAGGAACCCTTGTTTTAATCAGACCTGATTGTACAAGAACGCTGTCCTTGCCGGCGTCAATGACATTGCCTTCCTTTTCAATACTGAATATCAGTACTCTGTCGCCCTTTTGCAGGGGACGGGGGAGAACATATTCCTCGTTGCTGCGGTTCTCCACAGGATCTGCGGAATTTTCCATATTGCGGATATCAGCCCTGAGCTTAGCTTTCTCCTCCGGACTGATCTCCTTTTTCTTTCTGATCTCTTCTATTTCATCCAGAACGCCCCATGCCTGAGCCCTGGCCTTTGAAATGATATTGTCCGCCTGATCCTTAGCCTGCTGCAGCTCTTTCTTTCTGTCGGCCTCGGCTTTTTCTGCTGTTTGTTTTGCCCTTTCCAGCTCTGCCTCAGCCTCTGCACGGATGCGTCTTGCCTCGTTGATCTCGCCCTCAAGCTGACTGCGGTTTTTTTCCAGCTTGCTGACTATTTTTTCAAATTTTGTATCCTCATCGGAAACGAGCTGCTTTGCTCTTTCTACAATATCGGGTGAGATACCCAGTCTTTCGGAAATTGCAAAGGCATTTGATCTTCCCGGCATACCTATAAGCAGACGGTAGGTAGGTCTCAGGGTAGTCACATCAAATTCACAGCAGCCGTTTTCAACTCCCTCCGTATCCAGAGCATAGCTTTTCAGTTCCGGATAATGAGTAGTAGAAACAATTTTTGCTCCCTGGGAGCGAAGCTTTTCCAGGATAGCTGTAGCAAGAGCCGCGCCCTCCACCGGATCTGTTCCCGAGCCTAATTCATCAATAATAACAAGGCTTTTTTCATTTGCGCAGCCTATTATTTTTACAATGTTTGTCATATGTGCGGAAAACGTGGAAAGAGACTGCTCGATGCTCTGTTCATCGCCTATATCAGCAAGTATCATATCAAATACGGATAAGACGCTGTTGTCGCCTGCGGGTATCATCATACCGCTCATAGCCATCGCAGTGAGTAGCCCTACGGTTTTCAGAGAAACTGTCTTGCCTCCGGTATTTGGACCGGTAACTACAAGAGTGTCGTATTTTTCGCCGAGTGAAATATCTGTCGGTACGACCTTGTCCTGAGGTATCAGAGGGTGCCTTGCTTTTTTCAGATCAATAATACCCTTGTTATTGAGCTGAGGGGTAGAAGCCTTCATTGCATATGCCAGATCAGCCTTTGCGAATATAACATTCAGTTCAGTAAGTATCCTGTAGCTTTCGCATATACTGTCAGCATAGGCTCCGGCTTCAGCCGAAAATTCTGCAAGGATCCTTTCGATCTCTGCCTGTTCCTTTGATTTCAGGACTCGGATGTCATTATTTGCCTCAACAACGCTCATAGGTTCTATAAAAACAGTGGACCCGCTGGAGGAGGTATCATGAACAAGTCCGGGTACGTTTGCCCGGAATTCAGCCTTGACGGGAATAACAAATCTTCCGCTCCTCATAGTCACGATGCTGTCCTGAAGATATTTCTGCATAGAGACTGACCGGATTATCTTGTCCAGTCTTTCTCTGACCTTTGCAGATGCTGCGGCAAGTTTTTTTCTGATCGCAGCCAGTCCCGGTGATGCATTGTCAGCTATCTCGTCCTCATCCAGAATGGAGGAGCTTATTTTTTCTTCCAGATATTTATTCGGGCTGAGACAGTCAAAACGGTTGTCGAGAGATGTTTCGACGGAGGAGGATCTGTTTCTCCAGTCGGATACCGTTCTTATTGACCTCAGCAGAGAAGCTATCCTGAGAAGCTCCAGGGTGGTGAGTACAGCTCCTGCCTGAGCCCTCCTGAGAGCGCCGGATATATTGTGGATACTGCCAAAGGTGGGAGCTCCGAAACGTCCCGAAAGCATATGAGCGTCAGAGGTCTCATCAATAAGCTCCTGAGCAGCTGACAGATCGTTTTCAGGTCTGAGCGAAAGAGCAAGCTCCCTTGCATCTGCAAAGGAGGTCTTGTCTGCTAATTTTTCAAGTATTTTATCAAATTCTATAGCTTTTAAATTTTTATCCATTTTTTTGTTCCTTACATTGGTTGTGTGTGATCAGATTGCCAGTGACTTATAAAAGGCGAGAGCACGAAGCTCCCTGTCGCAGTGCCTGAGCATATATTTTTCTGAAATATCAGCCAGATCCCGGAGACTGCTTTCTGAAAGAGAGAATGCAAAGATCTTTTTAGGATCGGCAAAAACAGCAGTTCTCATCGCTGTAAGCACTCCCGGAGAAAGCATTTCTGCCTTTTTTGTTCCGTCAAAGCAGTCAGAGCATATTATTTTTCCCTCATCCGGAATAAAGTACATGATGTCCGAGCTGTATTGCCCGCAGCATTTACATCCCACAAGATCAGGCATATATCCTGCAAGGGAAAGAAACCTCAATTCAAAAACAGCCTTTATCTGGAGATTCGGTTTTTTGTCGTTTGAGAGAAGATAAAGGGAATTGAGTATCAGGCTGAGAAATTCATCACTTTCTGCTGAGTCAGGTATCATATTGATAGCGACCTCGCAGAAATACTGTCCCAGAGAGAATTTTTCCAGATCATTTCTCAGACCGATAAACAATTCAATTGCTTCTGCATCATTGATGTTATAGCTGCTTTTTCCGGAATAAAGGGATAATCTGGAAAATGTCATTGCCTGTGTCGAAGCGCAGTATTTACTGCTGAGATTTTTGCTGCCTTTGACAAAACAGCGGATAAGCCCTTCTTTTCTGGTAAGTATGGTGATCAGCTTATCTTTTTCTTTTATCGGTTGTTCGGTCAGGATTAGACCTTCCGTCTGAATTATCATTTACATCCTCCGCATCCGTACAAAAGACGCCTGACGTCATATTTTTTACTTCCCTGTAATTGAGATAATCCTCAATACGTCCTGTGGAAACAAATATTTCCCAAGCGCGGTTTTCGTCCATTTTACAGCCCTCCGTATACATAACAGAAGAATACAGCCGCAAGGTATATCCGCTTCTTAGGCGGCAGCTGTATCGTTCAGCATCTTCCGGTCTCTGCCGAACGAAAGCAGGCCTGCAGCTTGTCCTTGCCTCCTGTGAGCAAAGGATTCAATAAATGCTTATGATATATTATATCCCTGTATACGGAAAATTATTGCCGTTTTTTTGTGCAGACATTTAATACTGAAGCCTGGAAAAAACAAAGCCTTATCAGTCGAAATTTCGGTCGTCATATCCCAGGCTTCTCAGGATATTTTCCCTGTTGCGCCAGTCCTCCTTGACCTTGACCCAGATCTTAAGGTTTATTCTGCATCCGAAGAATTTTTCCATATCCGAGCGGGCATAGCTGCCTATCTTTTTAAGCATGGCTCCACCCTTTCCGATGATGATACCCTTGTGGCTGTTCCTCTCACAGAAGATTGTTGCGTCTATATCAATAATATCAGAATCCGGTCTTTCCTTCATTCTTTCCACAAATACTGCAGCTCCGTGGGGTATCTCCTTATCCAGGAGCCGCAGCAGCTTTTCTCTTATCATTTCAGCTGCAATAACCCTTTCCGGCTGGTCTGTCAGAGTGTCCTCGTCGAACATATATCCGCCCTCCTGAGCCAGAGAACGCAGCTCCTTCTTTAAATCCTCCACGCCCTGACCGGTCTGGGCAGAGCAGGGGACCACCGAGCAGAAATCATAAAGCTGAGAAAACTCCTGTATCTGAGGAGCAAGAACAGATTTATCGGAAACAGTATCAGTCTTGTTTATAGCCAGAATTGCCGGTATTCCCAGCTGTCTGAATTTTTCAGCAAACATTTTTTCTCCCTCTGTTATCTTGCTTGCGGCCTCAACCACCAGCAGGCAGGCATCGACCCCGGCAACAGACTCATTTACAGAGCGGAGCATAAATTTATCCAGGTCATTTCTTGGTCTGTGCAGACCGGGAGTATCAATGAAAACCAGTTGGGTGTCATTTTCAGTCAGCACTCCCATTATTCTTGTTCTTGTGGTCTGAGGCTTTGAAGATACGATTGCGATCTTTTGCCTCAGCATTTTATTCAGAAGGGATGATTTCCCCACATTTGGTCTGCCTACAATAGCAATGAATGCAGTTTTTTTACTCATTTGTCATTCCTCCGTCCTTTTCCTTTTTTTCTGAACGCATTTGCAATTCCCACAGGCCCTGCAATTATATAGACAAGAGACAGGGGGATAAGAGCCGCTGTTGCTCCCAGCTCCAGGGGATGGGAAATATAGTAGCTGTACATACATATGAAGCCCTCCGGCTTCACGAAAAGTATAATTCCGATTACTACAGACAAAGCCGCCAGTATAAGAACCGCTCCGGCTGAGCAGTCCTTTGCAGCTTTGATAAGGGGATCCTTTTCTTTTGTTATCCGGTCGGCAAGACATTCCACAGCAGTATTCAGAGCCTCCGCAGAGATCACTCCTCCGATAGTCAGAATCAGAGCGGCATATTCTCCTCTGCTAAACGTAAAAAAACGCGCAAAAACCAGAACATACATGGCTGCCACTGTATGTATCCTCATGTTTCGCTCGTTTTTTATACAATATATAATACCTAAAAAAGCGTATTTGAAGCTTCTCAGAAAGTTCATCCTTCGTTGTCCTTGTTAACATAGCTGGAGGAACTGGGAAGACCAAGAAGGGACATTACCTTCTCTTCCTTTTCTCTCATACGAAGTCTCTGGAGACCGTTGTCCTCGTGATCATATCCGAGAAGGTGCAGCATTGAGTGTGCTGTCAGATAACCGATCTCTCTCTGCAGACTGTGACCAAAGCGTTCAGCCTGTTCAACTGCCTTTTCCATCGAGATAACGATATCACCCAGCATTTTAGCTCCGGTGCTGGGATCTGTATCATATTTTCCGTTTTCTCCCATAGGGAAGGAAAGAACGTCTGTTACACGGTCGATATCCCTGTATTCATTATTAAGTTCTCTTATTTGTTTATTATTAACGAGAGTAACACTTACCTCCACTGATCCGGGAAATTCTTCCATCGTAAGAACAGCATTGCAGCACCTTCTGATTAGCATACGAAGACCAGTGGGGATCTTTACGTCCTTTTGCTTGTTTGTGATAATAACCTTGATCTTATCCATTATTCCTGACCATACCTTTCTTTAGAATTACTACTCACAATGAATGGGTTTTATTTCTGAGAGGGCTTTTTATTCTGTTGTGCCCTTGCCTGAGCGTTATCGTAGGCTTTGATAATATCCTGTACCAATTTGTTTCTGACTACATCCGACGCACTGAATGAAACACATTCGATGCCTTCGATATTCCGCAGTATCCTGGCAGCTTCCTTAAGTCCTGACCGCACTCCTCCCGGAAGATCTATCTGGGTGATATCTCCGGTTATGACCATTTTTGAATTGAATCCCAGACGAGTTAGGAACATTTTCATCTGCTCCGGAGTTGTATTCTGGGCTTCATCCAGAATGATAAAGCTGTCATCAAGAGTTCTGCCTCTCATATATGCAAGAGGTGCAACCTCGATATTACCTCTTTCCACATATTTCTGATAAGTTTCTGCTCCCAGCATATCAAAAAGAGCGTCATAAAGCGGCCGCAGATAAGGATCCACCTTGCTCTGAAGATCGCCGGGCAAAAAGCCCAGTTTTTCACCGGCCTCTACTGCCGGTCTGGTAAGGATTATCCTGTTTATTTCCCTTGCCCTGAATGCTGTGACTGCCATCGCGACGGCAAGATAGGTTTTTCCAGTTCCCGCAGGACCTATCCCCAGGGTTATAGTATTTTTGTTGATAGCAGAACAATAGTTCTTTTGTCCCAGTGTCTTAGGCTTGACCGGCTTTCCTCTTGAGGTGATACAAATACAGTCTCCAGCCAGCTGTTCTATACGGTGTTCGTTGCCTTCGTTTACAAGGGACATACAGTACCGGACGTTCTGATCACTCAGGGCTTCGCCCCGGTTTACGAGAGCCAAAAGACTCTCAATGACCCGTACTGCTCTCGAAACGTTTTCTGCTTCTCCTGTGACCTTCAGCTCAGAGCCTCTGCAAATTACAGATACCATATACTCATTCTGTATCAGCTTGATGTTTTCGTCGAAGGTACCGAAAAGGGCAACAGCCTGCTCCATACGGTCAATATTTATAATTTGCTCTATCATTGAACCACCTTTTTGATACGCGGCTCCCGTATATGCGCCGTGAAACAACATAATCTGAGGAATTTTTTGCCTGAAAAGGCATACATAGTACACAAAATTCCGATTTTTAATTATTATATCATAAAAATAGTAAAAAGTCACTATATTTTTTATTTTTTTTATAAAATTTTTATAGAATTGTATTTTTTCCACAATTGGTAATAACTGTTAGTGGAAATAATGCCGGGATAAACCGATTGCTTACTACCTGAAAGTGAAATTGTTATTCCCGGCTGGCATTATCTGAGAAAAATCAGATATCGTGCCGATATTACAGCTCATCGCTGACAGCCTCTCCTGAAATACGGTTATTTGTTTTTGAAACAAGAATGACTTCATCCCCCTCGTGGATAATGGTATCCCCTTTGGGAATGACAGAAGTATTGTTTCTTTTTATCATTACCACATAGGTCTGTCTGGAAATAGCCAGATCCCTTATCATCTGGCCGTTCCAGCGGTGGCTTTCCCTCACCAGTACCTCCTTGAGATAAACCGGTGTATCGCCCTTGATTGAGTCGGCTCCCATTATCAGCCTGTCTCCGGCGCAAAGCCGGACATTTCCTTTTGGAATGATGGTGACTTCTCCCCGGAGGATGACAGCAATAATTATCCCGTGGGGAAGAGAGAGGTCAACGATCCTTTTGCCCACCCACTTGTCTGTTTTTCTGAGCTTTATTCTGATGAAATTCACATCTGCTTCCGATTCGTTTCCGATGCTCTGCAGCCTTGAATACTGTTCAACAAAGCCTGCAGAAATAATACCGGTGGGGATAGCGACAATACCTACGCCCAGGAAGGCGATTATTATTCCCATCAGCTTTCCGGCTGTGGTGACAGGGTAAATATCCCCGTAGCCAACAGTAAGCAGGGTCGAAACAGACCACCATATACCGGAAAAGGCATTACAGAATACTTCCGGCTGTACAGGATTTTCGATGCTGTACATACAAAGGCTGGATGCGAGCATCATAACAAGTATAATAAAGATAGATGACATCAGCTGCTGCTTTTTTCTCAGAAGGACCTCAGTGATAACATTCAGTGAATCATAATAGGCATTGATCCTGAAGAGCCTGAGTATTCTGGCTACTCTGAACATCTTGAATACAGCGGCTCCTGCAGGGAAAAATGTTGGCATAAAATAAGGGAAGAATGACAGAAAATCAATGATCCCCGAAAAGGAAAAAATATACTTGACAACGGCTGCGGCGTGTTTTTTATCAGGATACAGGCATTTGGCCGTATACAGTCTGAGAACATAATCAATTGCAAAAAACACTACTGTAATCAGCTCCACAGAATCAAAGAGAACGCTGTAACGGGATCTCAGTGACTCATAGGTATTCATCACCGTTATTATGAGGTTGATGACCAGCATTGATGTACTGAGGACATCGTAAAACTGATTGATGAATATATCAACGACGCCCACAGATACCATTTTGAATATCTTTCTCCGGAACCTCTCGTAGCTGTTGACAGACGGGTCATTGTCATTTATCATATCGTCTGCCTGGTCAGCGGAGGGGCTGGTTTTGGTTTTTTTGTTTTTTTCCTCCATTTTCTTACTCCGTATCAAAAGAATATGATCGTTGAAGATCGCAGGACATATCTGTATAGTATTATATCACAAATTCGTGACAATAGGAACAAAAAACATGAATATTTTGCTGTAATTATGTATAAATGTATTCCTGAAACCTGATCGGAGGGGAAGTTTGTGATAAAATTTCATATTTTGTGATAGAATAACGAAAAAGGAAGAGGATTTTTTTAGTTTGCTATTGACTTATTACAAATTTGATTTATTATATATTATTAGGAGAATAGCAGTTTTTTGAAATTGCTGAGATGAAAAAGAAGTCAGATATCTGAGGTGTATATGAATATTGTAGTAGTGGGCTGCGGAAAGATAGGCGGAGCTATTGTTGCCAGCCTTGTTGAGGAAGGGCATAATGTAATTGCAGTTGACAACGATCCGAAGGTTCTTTCGGATATAGAAAACATATATGATGTGATGACTGTATGCGGAAGCGGTACAGACTGCGATGTACTCAGAGATGCCGGTATCGAAGAAACCGAGTTGCTTGTTGCAGTTACCAGTTCCGATGAACTTAATATGCTCAGCTGCTTTATTTCTAAAAAAATGGGAGCAAAGCACACCATAGCAAGAATAAGAAAACCGGAATACAATATGAGGGGACTGGGCTTCCTGAAGGAGCAGCTGGATATATCCCTTGTACTGAATCCGGAGCTTCTTGCTGCGCATGAGATATACAATATAATAAAGTTTCCCTCTGCTGTAAAGATCGAGACATTTTCCAGAAGATCCTTTGAGATTATGGAGATAATTATCCGGGAGGATTCTCCCCTTGTGGATACAAGGCTTGCGGATATCAGAAATAAATTCAAAGCGAAATTCCTGGTATGTGATGTTCAACGCGGGGACGAGGTTTGTATCCCGGACGGTAATTTCATACTCAGGGCAGGGGACAGGATCGGAATAACCACACCTCCTGCTGAAACAGCAAAAATGACAAAGGCTCTTGGCCTTGACCGCAAACAGGCAAAGAATATAATGCTTGTGGGAGGCAGCAGGATAGCATATTATCTTGCCAGGGTTCTGGGAGATTCGGGACACCGGGTAAAGATACTTGAGAAGGATCCCCGCAGATGCGACGAATTATCTGAGCTGCTGCCAAGGGCTGTGATAATAAACGGCGACGGAGCAAGCCAGGAAGTACTCACCGAAGAGGGGCTCGGAAGTACTGATGCCTTTGTCGCTCTGACGGGAATGGACGAGGAAAATATCCTTATATCCATTCTTGCGGCTTCGAGATCTGTCAAGACTGTAATTGCAAAGATCAACCGCAGCGAGCTGGCTGAAATGGCAAGAAATCTTGGTCTGGAATGCGTTATATCTCCGAAGGAGACGGTTTCCTCCATTCTCTCCCAGTATGCAAGGGCTCTCGAAAACTCCATGGGAAGTAATGTTGAGACCCTGTATAAGATAATGGACGGAAAGGCTGAGGTGCTGGAATTCAATGTCAGCAATGATTTCGGATACGGCAGGATACCCCTCAGTGAACTGAAAATAAAAGAGAATATCCTTGTTGCCGGAATTTTCAGAAACGGCAGCTCAGTGCTGCCAACCGGTTCCGACTGTATCATGCCGGGAGACCGGGTGATCGTTGTCACAGCCGGACACAGGCTCAATGATCTTTCGGATATGTTCAGATAAGGACGGTACTATGAAATGAATCGAAGAATGATACTATTCCGGGTGGGGCAGATCCTTGTCCTGGAATCGGCAATGCTTATACTTCCGCTGATAGTCTCCCTTATCTACAGAGAATGGGTGGAGCTTCTGGCATTTTCTCTGACTATAATTATTTCTGCTTTGCTGGGACTTATTCCTGTTATTTTGCTTAAGCCGAAGAATAAGGTCATATTTGCCCAGGAAGGATTTTCAACTGTATCCTTTGCCTGGATAATGCTTTCCCTGATGGGAGCGGTTCCCTTCACTATCAGCGGTCAGATACCAAATTATATAGACGCGGTTTTTGAGACCGTGAGCGGTTTCACTACCACAGGTGCTACCATATTGAATGACGTGGAGACTGTGAGCCATAGTATGCTTTTCTGGCGCAGCTTTACCCACTGGATAGGCGGCATGGGAATACTTGTTCTGGTAATGGCAATAGCACCTTCCGGAGGAGGAAGATCCATTCATATTCTCCGGGCAGAAATGGCAGGGCCTGTTATCGGCAAGCTGGTGCCTAAAATAAAAAACACTGCAAAGATACTCTATATAATATATTTTGCTCTGACTGTAGCGGAGATGATATTTCTTCTCTGCGGCGGAATGCCGGTTTTTGACAGTGTTATTCACTCTCTTGGTACAGCGGGTACCGGAGGCTTCGGGATAAGGGCGGACTCCATCGGAAGCTACAGTCCATATATCCAATGGGTCATAACAGCGTTTATGTTCATATTCAGTCTGAATTTCAATCTGTTTTATCTTATTCTGATAAAAAAGATCGTCCCGGTTATAAAGAACCGGGAGCTCTGGGTATATACAGTAATTGTTTTTCTTTCTACTGCGATAGTGGGATACAGCGTCTATCCTATCTATGGAAATGTTCATGATACAGTGAGACATTCAATGTTCCAGGTGGTATCGATCAGCTCGACCACGGGCTTTTCAAGCGCAGATTTTGATTTGTGGCCGCCTCTTGCAAAGGCTGTCCTGTTTATACTGATGTTCCTTGGAGGCTGTGCCGGATCCACAGCCGGCGGTCTTAAGATATCCAGGCTTATGCTGATGGCAAAAATGGTGAGGAGAGATATCTGCACTCTGCTTCATCCCAGGTCTGTAGCCGCGATAAAGGTGGACGGAAAGCCGGTGGATAAAACTGTTCTTCAGAGCGTCAGTGTATATTTTATGATATATATTATTTTTATTGCCACGGTATTTCTTATAATATCCTTTGATTCTATGAATTTCGAGACAAATATCTCCGCAGCAGCAGCCTGCTGCAATAATGTGGGACCCGGATTTTCAAAGGTCGGCCCCATGTGCAGCTTTTCGGGCTATTCATATTTATCGAAGATTGTGCTTTCAGCAGCCATGCTCTTCGGAAGGCTGGAGATATATCCCATGCTTCTTGCCTGCAATATCAGACTGTGGTTCAGAATGCCCAAGGCATTGTCCGGAAAGAAATAAAAATAAAAAATGCACCGTCCCGGAACCTGGTTCTCAGACGGTGCGTGTTTTTTTATTCCTGACTATCTTCTTCACGAATGACTTCGTAGGCGTATATTTCTATCTGCTCCTTTGAAAGAACAAACTTGACGGAATCATATACATTGATCCCACTCCCGCTTATCTCAAAGCATTCGATCCAATTGGGGGAAAAGCTGACGACTATACCGCCGCTTTCCGAGGCTTCGATAAGTCCCTTGAATACAACATTTCGGTTGAGATCAATCTCTGTATAAACAGGGGTGTTTTTATCATTGCTGAGAATAGTCATATCCTCAGCCCGAAGATCCGGGAGAAGCAGCTCGCAGCTGTAGGTTTTTCCCAATTCCGGTTCAATGTCCCTCGCCATCCATGTGCCGAGGAAGCCGCCGATCTCGGTTTCACCTACAACAGTTTTTCTTCCGTTCAGCTCTTTGGTTATTTCCTTTATCTTTATATCCATATACACTCAGCTCCTGTCTCTGGTTACAGTTACTTTGTTTTCTGAGAAGAAAAGAGCGCCTCGACAACCGAAACGCTCTGAGCTGCAATAAAGTATTATTCCTGCTCCTCTTTCATCTTTGCAAAGCAATCGCTGCAGTATACAGGGCGATCCTCCCTGGGCTTGAAGGGAACAGTTGCTTCCTTTCCACATGCTGCGCAAACTCCGGTGAACATTTCGCGTTCAGGTCTCTGAGCGTTCTTTCTTGCAGTACGGCAAGCCTTGCATCTCTGGGGTTCGTTTTCAAATCCCTTTGAAGCATAGAACTCCTGCTCACCAGCTGTGAATACGAACTCCTGACCGCATTCTTTACATACTAAAGTCTTATCCTCGTACATTTGTTTTACCTCGCTTTGGTATAATAATAGTTTGCCCTTGGACGGAATTGCACCGCCACCTTTGAATAATGTCAACGCTCTGCTGAAATAAGCTACACGGGCACGATCATCTGAGATCCCTGAGTTTTTTTCTTGCTCTCTGCATGGCATTGCTGCAGGATTTGACTGTTATCCCCATGCAGTCCGAGATCTCCTTATATGTCTTTCCTTCAATATAAAGCGCAAGAACCCTTTTCTCCTGTTCGCTGAGAGCATCCCGGAGCTTTTTTGAAAACTCCCTCAGTTCTTCTCCGGCGATGAGGATATCATCGGGATCGGAATCTGGCGCAGCGATGTCATTATGATCTTCTGTCAGGGGGAGCGCAGCATTGTTCAGAGAATTACGGGAGCTGTTGGCGCTTCTTACTGCAGAGATCATCCTGTTACGGATACAGATGTCTGCATATGTGCCAAAGCCTGCGCCGCCATCCCTGCAATAGGATCTGGCTGCACTGTGAAGCCCGATTAATCCTTCCTGAAAGAGATCATCATGGTCAATTCCTGTGCCGGAAAGATCCAGCGCTTTTTTTCTTATCACAGAAAGATACCGCACAAACAATTCATTGAAGGCTTCCTGAGATCCTCCCTTATACATTGAGGCCAGTACTTCATCACTAAGTCCTTTAAACTTTTCTGAAACCTCAAAAACCAGGATCAACACACCTCTCAAATTTATTCGTACACTAAAATAATACACTATTTTTTTCAATAAGTCAATGAGATTTTCTATACATAATTCAAAATATATAAATTTTTGGAGGTTTGATATAAAAGACAGCTTTTGATTTGTGTATTATCACAATTTGATTTTAGTTACACGTCTGATTGAAAAAAATAATATTTTCAATGTTTTACACAATTACAGACCTTACTTATTTGTATAATACGACAAAACATCAGTCGGATTTTGCCGTATCGTTGCGCATTATTCTGAGATGTTATATAATTGTCACAGTGGTTGTTACTGAGATCAAACCGGAGAACTCAGCGCAGGATGCCGGTTGGTTATTTTCCGGATATTCAAGGTGAATGATATGGTAGTATTTATAAACAGTATGGGACTTTTTGGTCTGGATGCATATGAGGTACGGGTCGAGACGGATATTTCCAGAGGAATCCCGGCCTTTGATATTGTAGGTCTGCCGGATGCTTCGATAAAAGAGGCAAGGGACAGAGTAAGATCAGCAATAAAAAACAGCGGATTTGATTTCCCGATGCAGAGGATCGTGGTCAATCTTGCTCCTGCCGACAGAAAAAAGATAGGCTCTGTGTATGACCTTCCGATGCTCATCTCGATAATGTATGCAAGCGGTCAGCTGAAATCAGGCTTCAGTGACAGCGTGTTTGTAGGAGAGGTGGCTCTTTCGGGAGAGATAAGGCCTGTTAACGGAGTTCTCCCTATGTGCATAGCTGCAAAGGAAAAGGGATATAAAAATTTCTTTGTTCCGGCTGTGAATGCCAGGGAGGCTGCTGTTGTCGGCGATATCAATATTTATCCTGTCAATAATGTAAGGGAACTGATCCGACATCTGAGAAATGATAAGTGCATAGAGCCTGCGCCGTTTTTCAATCCTGTAAATATTCAAAAACCCTACAATGTTGATTTTTCGGATGTCAGGGGGCAGTTTGAGGTAAAGCGAGCTCTGGAAATAGCCGCCTCCGGGGGACATAATGTTCTGCTTATAGGAAGCCCCGGAGCAGGCAAATCAATGCTTGCAAAAAGAGTGCCTACAATACTTCCGGATATGACATTTGAGGAAATGATCGAAACATCAAAGATACATTCTATTTCCGGTGCGCTCCCTGAGGATACCGCCGTGGTATGTGAAAGACCATTCAGGAGCCCGCATCATACAGTTTCTCCTGCCGGACTTTCCGGAGGCGGAAGCGTGCCTCGTCCCGGTGAAATATCCCTTGCGCATAACGGGGTGCTTTTTCTGGATGAGCTTCCGGAATTTACCCGCAGTGCAATGGAGATTCTTCGCCAGCCGGTAGAGGACGGAAAGGTCACTATTTCCAGAGTCCAGGCAACTCTGACATATCCCTGCTCCATTATGCTTATCGCTGCAATGAACCCGTGTCCCTGCGGCTATTTCGGACATCCGTCAAGGAAATGTACCTGCGGAAAGGGGGCAGTGGCTTCCTATCTCGCAAAGGTTTCCGGTCCGCTTCTGGACAGACTTGATCTTCATGTGGAGGTGCCTCCGGTGGGCTTTGAGGATATATCCTCAAGCGAAAAGGCGGAGCCTTCCTCCGAGATAAAAAAGAGAGTGGATAAAGTCAGAAGAATACAGAATGAAAGATTCAGGGGTACAGGGATAACCTGCAATGCAAGGATAACTCCCGCTCTTCTGAATAAGGTCTGTCCTATGACTCCGGATGCAAAGGAAACTATCAGACGTTCCTTTGATTCTATAGGCCTTTCTGCAAGGGCTTATGACAGGATATTAAAGGTCGCCAGGACAATTGCTGATATGGATGATTCAGAGGTTATAAAAAAGGAACATATCTATGAATCCATACAGTACCGGTCCCTTGATTCAAAATACTGGAAATGACAGGCTTTCTATACAAAAGGGTGATTTCGTATAAACCTGAGGGTATGAAACTTGATTTTTGGAATGAAAAATAATAGAATAGTATTAAGGAAGCACTGAACATATCACGGCTCATAACCTTTTATGCCTGCGTTGTTTTGCGTCATCCTGCACAATGCAGGCGCTGGATTATTTCAGTGTATCCTTAACAGAAATATGAGAGGATGGATAGAAATGAACAATAAATTATTCAAAGGCATTGCATCTGTCTTACTTGCAGCGGCTATGATCATTCCTGTTTCCGGCGGGGTCTCTGCGGCATCCGGGAGTGTTGATTCTGATGTCAGTATCGAGCTTCCTATAAACGGTTCGGGGGCAACTGTAATACTTGGAAAGACCTATAAGCTTCCTGCGGTGGTATCCAGGATAACCGGCATTAAGTATCAGATCATCCCCTCCAATGATAAGGTATTGAAAAGATCCGGTAATACCATTTCTGTCACCGGAGAGGGAAGCTTCGATCTGGTGGTTACCTTCCCTGACGGAAGAAGTATCAAAAAGACATTTGAGGTAAAAAAACCGCCTGTAGAGATAAAGCTCAATACAGCTTCGCTTAATATGAAAAAGGGACAGAGCACTCTTCTGAAGGCACTCGTTAAAAACAGTACCGGAAAGCTTGTCTGGTCGTCTTCAAATTCAGATGTGGTTTCTGTGGACAGCAACGGCAAGGTTACTGCAAAGAAAAACGGCTCGGCAGTTATCTCGGCGAAAACTGCTTCTGGTCAGAAGGCTCTTTGTACTATCAAGGTGGGCGATGGTATCCCGGTTACCAAAGTCAATATCGACAAGACCAGTGTAACTCTCGTTAAGGGACAAAGCGTCCAGCTTCATACCTCGGTATCTCCCTCCAATGCAACAGATAAGTCTGTTAAATGTTCAGTAAAGGATCCGAAGATAGCGACAGTATCATATGCTAAGGTTACAGGCAAGTCTGCGGGTACAACCAGCGTGACTGTTAAAAGCACAAACGGTAAGACGGCAGTCTGCAAGGTGACAGTTGTGAACCCTGTGCCTGTGACAAAGGTCAATATCAATACAAGCAGTGTGACTATCGCAAAGGGACAGAGCGTTCAGCTCCATACCTCGGTTTCCCCTTCAAACGCAACAGACAAGTCTGTGAAATGTACGGTTGCTGATCCGAAAATTGCAACAGTTTCATACGGAAAGGTCACAGGTAAGGCTGTGGGTACAACAACGGTGACAGTAAAGAGTACAAACGGTAAGACAGCAGTCTGCAAGGTGACAGTTGTGAACCCTGTGCCTGTGACAAAGGTCAATATCAATACAAGCAGTGTAACGCTGAAGGTGGGACAGAGCGTTCAGCTTCACACCTCGGTTTCCCCTTCAAACGCAACAGACAAGTCTGTAAAATGTACGGTCGCAGATCCGAAGATCGCAACAGTTTCATACGGAAAGGTTACAGGCAAGTCTGTGGGTACAACCACCGTGACTGTTAAAAGCACAAACGGCAAGACAGCAGTCTGCAGGGTGACAGTGACAAAATAATAAGTTATAAAAATTAAGCCACAGAGCCAGAGTTGCTTTGTGGCTTTGATTTTTCTGCGGAGGTGCATAAAAAAACCGCCCGGGAATCCGGACGGCGTAAGGCTTTTTTTCAGCCATACATATTGAAGCTTTCGCTGAGAAGATTCATAGATTTAAAGAGCTTGTGATAGTATACAAAGGGTCCGATAAGTATTAACGCTCCAAGTACGCCCCAGCCCCAGTATGATCCTGCGCCGAAGCTATAATAAATATTTCGTCTCCGGAGCTCGTTCCCGATACGGTCGGAAATATTGTGGAACCATACAATTCCTCCGATACCAAAGGTAAGCGGTGAAACAATAAGCGCCATCAGAAGGAAATTCATTGTTTTCCTTCCGTCATATCGTGACGCTATATAGTTGAGATCTTCCGACAGGGAATACATCACAATAAGACCATAGATCCCGAAGGTGAGAGCGCTGAGAAGAATAAAAAGAAGGAGGCTCCTGCTGGTGCCAAGCTTACGCATAGGTGCAGGCTGCATTATCTGCTGCTGGTAGGGCTGCTGATAGGGTTGCTGGTACTGCTGCTGATAAGGCTGCTGATAAGGCTGCTGGTATTGCTGCTGATAGGGCTGCTGATTCGGCCGCTGATTATTCATTAGATCACCTCATGATTATTTATATTCTAAAACTATCACAATACTCATTTTTTGTCAAGAAAAGAATTTTTATGTGCGAGCACGCACCGCGAACACGGGTGCAGCGTCGACGCTGCCGACGGTTTGTGTAAAATAATTCTGGGAGAAACAGGCGCTCGCTGTCAGAAGATTGAAAAGCCAGAAGTTAAAGTAAACCAGCCGCGAAAAGCAGCCTGCACAGGCTGCGGCGGCGGAGGGTGGGAGTATTGACTAAGGAAATGAGCGCCGGATGCCGCGCGACGGTAGTTTATGTACGCACGACAGAGCGAGTGCAAACGAGCGATAACGCGAACACGGGTGCAGCGTCACGCTGCCGACGCTGCCTGGGTTGACAAGGGGGTGGGGGAGGATATAGAATAGGGTATAGAATAAATGCGCAGAGAGGAGAGATGGGATGTTTGCGATAGACTGTCATGACCATATATATATAAAGAGGCTTGCACCGAAGGCTGTTCAGAGCGTGGGGGAGTTTTATGAGGTGGAGATGGCCTGTACAGGTATTTCCGATGAACTCATAGAAATTGCCGGGAGATCCCCTGTAAAGAGATTTGTAGTAAATGCAGTAGCGCCCGGCCCCTCATCAGTAAAGAGACTTAATGATTTTATGGCAAAGGAAAAGGACGCTCATCCGGAGTTTACTGCGCTCGGAACGCTTCACCCGGGGATGGAGGATGTAAGAAGCGAGATAGACAGGATCATATCCCTGGGACTTAAGGGGATCAAGCTCCACCCGGACAGCCAGGGCTTTGATATGGACTGCCGGGAAGCTATGAGGATATATGAAGCTGCTGAGGGACGTCTGCCGGTACTGATGCACTGCGGAGATCACCGGTATGACAGTTCTCATCCCAGGAGGCTTGTAAATATCCTGAAAGCCTTTCCCGACCTGAAGGTAGTTGCAGCTCATCTGGGCGGTTGGTCAATATTTGAGGAAGCCGTGCAGTATATGAGAGAGCTTGACTGTTATATGGATATTTCCAGCACGATGCCTTTTATCGGAGAAGAAAAAACGCTGGAATATATCAGGCTTTATTCTGCAGACAGACTTCTTTTCGGTTCAGATTATCCCATGTGGAGTCCGGAGAAGGAGTATGAGACCTTTATGAGACTTGATCTCAGCGAGGAGGAGCAGAGGAAGATACTTTATAAAAACGCATCCAGGGTCTTTGATATAGATATATCAGATCTTGAGGAATAATTTCAGGGAGGTTATAAAATGGATTTTATTGAGCTTGCAAAACAAAGATATTCTGTCAGGAAATTTACCGGAGAGCCTGTCCCGGAGGATAAGCTCAGGGAGATACTGTATGCCGGAAAAATAGCGCCCACAGCAGTCAATGCCCAGGCCTTCAGGGTCTATGTAATAAAGAGCAAAGAGGGTCTTGAAAAGATCAACAGTCTTTCCCGGTGTATATTTGGTTCCACAACTGTACTGATGGTAGCCGCAGATACAGACAGGGAGTGGCATAATCCATATGAGGAAGAGTTCACCTCCGGTCAGCAGGATGCATCTATAGTTGCGGTGCATATGATGCTGAGGGCATGGGAGCTGGGTATAGGCTCATGCTGGGTGAATGTTTTCCCGAATATGAAAACGGCGAAGGAATTCGGGCTTCCGGATAATATACGTCCTGTTTTGCTGATGCCTCTTGGCTTTGCGGCGCCGGATGCAGCGCCCAGCGAGAGACATACCATCTACAGGGATGATAAGGAGTTATTTGAGGAGCTTTGATTTTTTCTGAAAGCGCGGTGAGGTTAAATGGTAAAAATGCTGGTGAGCATAGAGGGAATGAGCTGCAGTATGTGCGAAGCGAGAGTGAATGAAACTATCCGCAGTGAATTTCCGGAGATTTCCAAGGTGAAATCCTCCTACAGAAAGAATACTACAGTTATTGTTACAGATCAGGAGATACCCATGGAGGAACTCAGGGCGGTGCTTGATCCTCTGGGATATATCGTAACGGCGACCACTGTGGAGCCCTTTGATAAAAAGAATTTCCTTCTTTTCGGAAGAAATAAATAAAGCTTATGAAAAAAAGCCTGCGGCTGACGGCGAGAACCGTTTCCGCAGGCGGATTTTTTTATGAAAGCTCAAAGGCTCCTGTGTAGAGCTGATAATATTTTCCCTTCCGGGAGATCAGTTCATCATGAGTTCCGCACTCGATGACCCGACCCAGGTCAAGCACCATGATCTTGTCGGAATTTCTGACGGTGCTCAGACGGTGAGCTATGACAAATACAGTTCTGCCATACATCAGACCGTCCATTCCCTTTTGTACCAGAGCTTCTGTCCTGGTATCAATGCTGGAGGTAGCTTCGTCGAGTATCATTACCGGCGGATCGGCAACAGCCGCTCTTGCGATGGATATGAGCTGACACTGTCCCTGAGAGAGCTGTCCGCCGTCACCGGTGATGACGGTATTGTAGCCCTCCGGGAGCATGGAGATAAAGTCGTGGGCATTTGCAAGCTTCGCCGCAGCAATGCATTCTTCATCCGTAGCATCCAGCTTTCCGTAACGGATATTTTCCATTACCGTTCCCGTGAACAGATGTACATCCTGCAGGACTACCCCCAGAGATCTTCTCAGATCCGGCTTTTTGATCTTGTTTATGTTTATCCCGTCATATCTTATTTTTCCGTCCTCAATATCATAGAAGCGGTTTATGAGATTAGTGATTGTGGTCTTTCCGGCACCGGTTGCTCCCACAAATGCGATCTTCTGACCCGGATTTGCTGTGAGGGAGACATTGTGAAGAACGGTCTTTCCGGGAACATATGCAAAATCCACCTCATTCATCATGATATTTCCGGTAAGCTTTGTATATGTCAGAGTACCGTCTCCGTGAGGATGCTTCCAGCCCCACATTTCTGTACATTCTTCGGCTTCGGTGATATTATCTGATTCGTCATACCTGGCATTTACGAGAGTAACATAACCGTTGTCCTCCTCGCTTTTTTCGTCCATCAGCTCAAATATTCTTTCTGCTCCGGCAAGAGCCATAATTACAGCATTGAGCTGCTGTGATATCTCGCTGAAGGGTCTGGTAAAGTTTTTGGACAGCTGAAGGAAGGAGGCAATAATACCAGCCGTAACAGGGCTCAGTCCGAAAAACGCCAATGCGCCCCCGACTATTGCTACCAGAACATACTGGAGATTTCCCAGATTATTCATAATGGGCATAAGGATGTTTGCATAAGTATTGGCAGCTGTGGCGCTTTTGCACAGGGCTTCGTTTCTGGCATCGAAATCCTTTTTGGCTTCCTCCTCGTGACAGAAAACCTTTACTACCTTCTGACCGTTTATCATTTCTTCAATAAAGCCGTTTACCTCTCCGATCTCCTTTTGCTGAGCCACAAAGTTGACAGCGCTCCTGGAGGCGATCTTTTTCGTTATGAAAAGCATTATTCCTACAAACAGGAGTACGAAGAGAGTCAGATAGAGATTCATTGTGATCATTGCCACAAATACAGTTATGATTGTAATTACAGAGGAAAACATCTGGGGGAGACTGATAGACATCATCTGCCGGAGGGTATCAATATCATTTGTATAATGACTCATAATATCCCCGTGGGAATGAGTGTCAAAATAGCTGATCGGAAGGGTTTGCATATGCTCAAACATCTCGTCCCTGATCTTTTTCTGTATGCCCTGGGATATGGATACCATTATTCTGTTGTAGGCAAGTCCGGCAAGAGCGCCTGTGAGAAGGGCAGCGCCCATTATCAGTATCATTCTGAGAAGTCCGGTAAAATCCGGGTTACTGGCCATCGTCAGGGGAACGATATATCCATCAATAAGTATCTGGATGAACATAGCGCTGAGTGCTCCCGCCGCGGCGCTGATAACGATACAGATGAGAACGACAACAAATCTCAGGTTGTATCCTCTGAGATAACTCATAAGTCTTTTAATGACCTTTCCGGGATTTTTTAGCTGTCCCTTTGGTTTCATATCAGCCATTCTCATCACTTCCTTTCTTCTGGGATTCATAGACCTCTCTGTATATCCTGCTGCTCTCCAGAAGCTCCTTGTGAGTTCCGAAGGCGCTGACCATACCCTTGTCCATTACAATTATCTTGTCTGCCTCCTCTACCGAGGATATGCGCTGGGCGATAATTATTTTAGTGGTATCGGGGATCTCCTCCAGAAATGCTCTGCGGATAAGCTTGTCCGTCTTTGTATCTACAGCACTGGTAGAATCGTCAAGTATGAGGATTTTCGGCTTTTTCAGCAAAGCTCTTGCAATGCACAATCTCTGCCGCTGACCGCCGGAAACATTTGTTCCTCCCTGTTCGATATATGTATCGTATTTTTCAGGCATACGCTGGATGAAATCCTCTGCCTGAGCCAGCCGGCAGGTTTTTTCTATTTCTTCATCCGAAGCATCCTTGTTTCCCCATCTGAGGTTTTCCTTTATTGTACCGGAAAACAGTACGTTTTTCTGCAGTACCATTGCAACGCTGTTCCTGAGAGCTTCGATATCATAATCCCGGACATCCTCTCCGCCCACTCTGACAATTCCCTTTGTGGCGTCATAAAGTCTGGGTATGAGCTGAACCAGGCTTGATTTGGACGAGCCTGTGCCGCCGATTATGCCTATGGTCTCTCCGGAGTTTATTTTCAGATTGATATCCTTCAGACAAAGCTTGTTTTCGTCCTTTGCATAACTGAAGGAAACATTTTCAAAGCTGATGCTGCCGTCTTTTATTTCATTAAGGGGAGAGTCGGTATTTCTGAGATCGATCTCTTCATTCAGTACCTCTGCTATTCTTTCTGCAGAAGCCTTGGAAAGAGTTATCATTACCATTATCATTGAAATGAACATCAGGCTCATCAGTATCTGCATGACATAGGTCATCATACTGACCAACTCGCCCTGGGTCATTGTCCCGAATACTATCTGCCGGGATGCAAACCACGATATAATCAGAATACACGCATACACGCATATCTGCATTATAGGCATATTGAAGGCAACGATCTTCTCGGCTTTTGAAAAATCCCTGTATATCTCATCTGATATATCCCTGAATTTTTTAGTCTCGTGTTCCTCACGGACAAATGATTTTACTACTCTTATACCGTGGAGATTTTCCTGAACAACATTATTCAGTTTGTCATAGATCCTGAATACCCTTTTGAAAACAGGGTGAGCAAATTTAATGACAAGCCCGAGAGCCAGAGCTATCACCGGGATAAAGGCTACAAATACCATTGAAAGCCCGGCATTGACGTTAAAGGACATTATCATTGCGAATATCATCATAAAAGGCGCCCTGACTGCGATGCGGATGATCATCTGATATGAATTCTGTACATTGGTCACATCTGTGGTCATTCTTGTCACAAGGCTTGATGTGGAGAATTTGTCAATATTTGAAAACGAATACTCCTGTATCCTGTAGTACAGGTCATGCCTCAGGTTCTTTGCAAAGCCGGCAGATGCTTCCGCCGCAAATTTTCCGGAGAATATTCCGAATATAAGCGCAGCAAATGCTACTCCGGAAAGCATAGCTCCGGTTTTCAGTATGTGCTCCATATCTCCTTTATTAACTCCGTTGTCAATAAGATCTGCCATCAGGAAGGGAAGAAGCACCTCCATTATGACCTCAAGTGTGACAAACAGCGGAGCAAGAAGAGAAGCAGTCTTATATTCCCGGATACTTCCGGCAAGCTTTTTTATCATAGGTTTTCCTCCTTCTTTCCTTCAGCGTTTTTTCTGATCTTTTCCAGTGTGAAGAAGAATGCTTCCAGTTCTTTTTCCGGAATATCCTTTTTCAGCTTTTCTTCAAAATCCTTCAGCTCCGCCAGATTTTTCTTATGAAGCTCTCTTGCCTTATCTGTCATAAGGATCCTTTTCAGCCTTGCATCATGGCTGACGCTTTCCCGGCGGATAAGCCCCTTTTTTTCCATCAGCTTCAGCATCTGGGAAACGGTTGAACGCCTCAGGTTGAATTGTTTTTCGATATCCCTCTGGAATATCTCAGTATCCTCGTTATCGGAAAGAAATCCGATTATCCATGCGTTTTTTTCTGTTGCCTCATCTCCGGACTCTCCGCTTCTGCCGCAAAGGCAATTCCGCCGCAGGGCATTGCTGGTCTTGCTAATCTCAATTCCTATATATCTGTCCTGCAAAATGTTTTCCTCCCCTCATATAATAGTTGTAAGCGCCCTTATTGTTAGCACACTTACATTTTACACTGAATTTCCTCTTTTGTCAATAACTGACCCACCTCAGGTGCGGCGGAGTTCCTCCGCTCTCTATTTCGCGTAATTGCTCGCTTGCGCTCACTCGGTCGTGCTTGCCTATACTTTCGTGGCGCGGCGGTAGGTAATTTGGATTGTTGTTGGGGTAGTCTGTTCGTGTCTGGCTTGTCCTGATGAACTGATAGCTTTGTGTGGGGCGTGCCTACGGCGCGGGGGCAAAGTGGGACCCACAAAGGTGGCTGCACCCCCTTTGAGTTTGCCCCTTTGAAAATCCCCCTCCTTAAATCCCTGCTGTGTTTGTCTGGAAGTCTTTATGTTGAAGGGAGGCTGGGTATTAATCGGGCAGAATGTATATGTGACTTACAAGTTTATAATAAAACAGTGTTTCCATACGAACCTACGCATCCGTTTACAAAGCAGATGACCATACGGGTTTTCTTTAGCCGTCCGCACTTCCCGGCACAAAGAAAAGGAGGAGGAATTTCCACAAGGGGAACGGAAGAGAATAACGAATATTGAATAGAGAATTTCCGTCTGCCTGCTTGTGATTATACACAAAAACGCACACGAGATATTGAAATATCACACAATAAATAAAAAAAGCGTTTATTTCAGTACCGTTTTGCTGTATAATACAGGTATCACAAAAAGTTTATCCGGAGGGATTTCCTGTGAAAAAAAGCATATATAAAAAGCTGTTGTCTGCAGTCCTCAGCCTTACCCTCGCAGGCTCCGCTGCAGCGGTTCTGCCTGCTTTTGTGCCGGAGAGCGGGATTGAGGTGAATGCGGCAGAGACTGGTTGGTATGGATTTGAAGAGGTTGGTGGAGAATATGGTCATTTTGAATATGTAGTAAATAATAATGAGATCAAAATAACGAAATACGAAGGAAGCGGCGGAAATATTACGATACCTTCTGATATTGATGGGAAAAAGGTGACAAGTATAGGAAGTAGTGCATTTTCTGGCTGCACCAGCCTTACCAGTATCATGATATCTTACAACGTGACAAGTATAGGAAGTAGTGCATTTTCTGGCTGCACCAGCCTTACCAGTATCATGATATCTTACAACGTGACAAGTATCGGAAATTTGGCGTTTTCTGGTTGCACCAGCCTTACAAACATAACTGTTGACAGCGGAAACAAGTATTATTCTTCAAAAGACGGAGTTTTGTATAATAAAAGTAAAACAGGATTGGTTTGCTGCCCTGGAGGGAAAAAATCTGTTACAATACCCTCCGGTGTAACAAGCATCGAATGGGGTGCGTTTTACAGCTGCAAGAGCCTTACCAGCATCACGATACCATCCAGCGTGACAAGTATCGGAAATGTAGCGTTTTATTACTGCATCAGCCTTACCAGTATCACGATACCGTCCAGTGTGACAAGTATCGGAAATAATGTATTTTTTGGCATCATCAACCTAAAAACCATCTACGGTGCAAAAGGTTCTTATGCTGAAACATATGCAAAAGAAAAAGGTATTTCTTTTGTTGCAAATGAAGTTGCCCCCACCAGTGTTTCATTAGACAGAACGGAGCTTATTGTTTATAAGAATTATACAAAGAAACTGACTGCTACAGTTTATCCCTCAAATGCCACATATAAGACTGTTACATGGTCAACAGGAAACAGCAGTGTCGCTACAGTTTCAGGCGGAACAGTGACAGGCAAGGGATATGGAACAACTACCATAACCGCAAAAACCTGCAATGGAAAAACAGCTTCCTGCAAGGTGACAGTTATTGTTGAGGAAACTGGTGTTAAGCTGGGAAGCTCTTCAATTGAGATAGAAAAAGGGAAAAGCAGGACTCTTTCTGCAACTGTACAGCCTACAAATGCGTATTTCAAGGATATCATCTGGACAAGCTCTGATACAAGCGTTGCAACAGTATCAGAAAATGGTGTGATAACCGGAAAGAATACAGGAACAACTACCATAACAGCAGAAACACATAATCACAATAAGACTACTTGCAAAGTAACAGTCACCCCCAGAGTTATCAACCCCACCTCCATAACCCTGAGCAAGACTTCAATAACAATGGAGGAATATGACGACAGGATAATTACTGCGACTGTCAACCCCTCAGATGCGACCGACAAGACCGTAACGTGGTCTACAAGTGACAGCATGGTAGCAGAATACTATAACGGCAGAATATATTCTTATCTTCCCGGGCAGGCAACTATAACAGCAAAAACCTCCAACGGCAAGACGGCGACCTGCAATGTAACAGTCACCCCCAGAGTTATCAACCCCACCTCCATAACCCTGAGCAAGACTTCAATAACAATGGAGGAATATGACGACAGGATAATTACTGCGACTGTCAACCCCTCAGATGCGACCGACAAGACCGTAACGTGGTCTACAAGTGACAGCATGGTAGCAGAATACTATAACGGCAGAATATATTCTTATCTTCCCGGGCAGGCAACTATAACAGCAAAAACCTCCAACGGAATAACAGCCACCTGCAAGGTGACAGTATATACCAGGGGCGTCGTACCCGATGTCATTGCTATGGCCGGCTCAACACAGCTGACCCTGGGAAAAGGGGAGGGCACAAAGCTTTCGGCGTCGGTATCTCCGTCAAATGCAACGAACAAGGAAATCAACTGGCGCACCTCGGATTCCGGTATCCTGACTGTAGACAGCAGCGGCAATGTAAAGGCCACCGGCTGCGGCACTGCGTGGATAACAGCCACTGCCGCAGGGAACACAAAGCTTTCTGTATCCTGCAAGATAACGGTAAGAGCCGCGCCTACAAAGATAACTCTTACAAAGGGTGTCCTTACCATCGGTGTGGGAGAAAAATATACTGTAGGCTCGAATCTTGACAGCGGCGTTGCCTGCGCAAAACGTACATATCGCACCAGCAATTCCTCTGTAGTAAAAATGACCCGTACCGACTGGCAGGGAGATTTTGTGGGAGTGAAGCCCGGTGTCGCTTATGTGACAGTGCGCACCTATAACGGAAAGGAAGCCACCTGCAAGGTCACAGTCAAGGCGGATCCCTCCTGGGTAAAGGTCAATAAGTCCTCGACCACTATTTCTGTGGGTCAGACGGCTACTCTCAGCGCAGTGCTGCCGGATGGTGCCGGAGCAGCGAAAAGAACTTTCCGCACCAGTAATTCTTCCATTGTAAAGATGAATAAAACAAACTGGCAGGGAGAATTCAAGGGCGTAAAGCCCGGAACAGCCTGGGTCACAGTCCGGCTTTATAATGGCAAGGAGGCATCCTGCAAGGTCACTGTCATAAAGCCTGTGACATCAGTCCGCCTCAGTTCAACAGGGATCACCCTGGAAAGAGGAGATACCAGAAAGCTCACCGCATACATCACCCCGTCCGACGCTACCCAAAAGTCTGTTACCTGGAGCAGCTCAGATACCTCAGTTGCAACCGTTTCCGGCGGAACAGTAACAGCAAAGAATCCGGGTACGGCAAAAATCACAGTAAAGTCCCACAACGGCAAGACAGCCACCTGCACTGTAACAGTAAAGGCTCCGGACAGACAGCAGATCTACAGCTCAAACGGCGTCAAGGTATATTATCTGGGTGCATTCAAAAAATCAGACGGTTCTCTCAGACTTGATCTCCAGTTTGAAAATAAATCAGGTATGGAGAGTATCCATTTTAGTAAGCTCAGGGACTTCAGGATCAATAATACCCAGATCAAGCTTCCCTTCGGGTGCTATGTAAGCAAGGGAAAAACAGTGACAGAAAGCATAGAGGTTTCATCCGGCACTGTCAGCAAGATTGCTTCAAGCCTTGACAGCTCCACAAAATATAAGATGGATTTTGAATACTGTAATGCTAAAAACCGGAGCACAACATACAGCACCGGCCTTAAAACAGTGGGGAAATATCCGGTATAAAATAAAGACAGCGCAGTGTAAAAGCTGCGCTGTCTGCATATATGAGGCTTATTAAAAATTCTCCGGGCTTATTCCGGAAAGGATCATTTCTCTTTGTCTTTTCTTTTCCTCCCAGAATTTCCTGTCCTCATCTGTAATGGGTCGTATCACCCGGCAGGGATTTCCTGCCGCAACAACATTTGCCGGGATATCCTTTGTGACGACGGAGCCGGAGCCGATGACAGAGCCTTCTCCGATAGTAACTCCGGGATTGACCACTGTATTTCCTCCGATCCACACATTGTCCCCGATAGTCACAGGATAGCCGTATTCAAGTGGGATATTGCGTATATCCTTGTCAATGGGATGACCAGCGGTGAAGATACATACCCTGGGAGCGAAAAGACAGTTTTTCCCGATGGTGACCTTTGCCACATCAAGGATGATGCAGTCGAAATTTGCATAGAAGCCTTCTCCGATAAAGGTATTGCTTCCGTAGTCGCACCTGAAGGGAGGCTCGATATAAATGTGTTCCCCGGTACTTCCGAAAAGCTCCTTCAGAAGCTGGATGCGGTAGGGGATTTGTTCTTCAGTGGTATTATTGAAAAGCCTTGTCAGCTGACGTGAACGTCTTGCGTCCTCCTGCAGCTCCTTGTCGAAGGAGGTATAAAGCATCCCGGAAAGCATAAATTCTTTTTCTGTCATATTGATCTCCTTTCATGTTTAAAATAATGTTATGTCGCAAAAAAGAAGAGTTTCGCCAGCTTTTTTAAAGGCTGCGGGGTCCATGGGGCGCGGGTCTCCGGTGGAGACTTCTCAGCCGCAGGCAGCAAAAAACAATAACTCCCCTATCCGAATGACGGACGGAAAGCTGAAAACGGAAAACAGAAAACAGAAAACAGATAAAGCCGGTGAATTCAACAATTCATCGGCTTTTGTTTGAGTTACTGAATTTTTCTTATTGCGAAATACCCTTTTAAGCAGTCTGATTATTCCAGTACAACAGGCTTTGCATTCCAGATGGTATCAGCATAATCCCTGATAGATCTGTCAGAAGCAAATCTTCCTGCCTTTGCGATATTCACCAGTGACATTCTGTTCCATACCTTCCAGTCCTCATAAAGCTTTGACGCCTTCTGCTGAGTGAGAGCATAGTCTGCAAAATCAGCCAGAACCATATATGGGTCAACATTGGAAAGCGAGGTGGAAATATCGATAAAGCGGTCGCCGAATTCATTGCGTATACCGTCCACTGCCGCTCTGATGATATGATTGTTGTTATAGGGAACATGGGGATCATAGCCCTGTCTTCTGAGCTGTGTTACCTCAGGAGTTGTCATACCGAAGATGAGGGAGTTCTGATCGCCCACAACATCGTGTATCTCGACATTTGCGCCGTCAAGAGTACCCAGTGTAACAGCGCCGTTTATCATAAATTTCATATTGGAGGTACCGGAGGCCTCTGTTCCTGCGAGAGAAATCTGCTCGCTTATCTCAGCGGCAGGTATAAGCTTCTCGGCAACGGATACCTTGTAATCCTCCAGATAAACGACCTTGAGTTTTTTATTAACTCTTGTATCGCTGTTGATCTTGTTTGCAAGCTCAACAATAAACTGGATGATCTGCTTTGCAAAGTAGTAACCGGGAGCAGCCTTTGCGCCGAAAATATAGGTTTTGGGCTTGTAATCAGCGTCCGGGTTATCTCTGAGCCACTGATATGTGGAATAGATGTGCAGGGCATTCATAAGCTGGCGCTTATACTCGTGGAGACGCTTTACCTGTACATCAAATATGGAATTGGGGTCTACCTTTATTCCGTTATTTTCAAGGATATATTTAGCCATACGCTCCTTGTTCTGCTTTTTGATAGCGCCCAGCTTTGCAAGAACAACAGCGTCGCTCTTATATGCCATAAGCCCCTCAAGAGCATTGGCGTCCTTTATGAATTTGTCTCCGATAAGCTCGGTGATAAGCTTTGAAAGTCCGGGGTTGGACTGATTCAGCCAGCGTCTGTGAGCAATACCGTTAGTGACATTCTTGAATTTATCAGGGGTAACTGTATAGAAATCATTGAATACGCTGTCCTTGAGGATCTCGCTGTGGAGCTTGGAAACGCCGTTAACTGAATGGGAAGCAATAACAGCCAGATTTGCCATTCTGACGATGCCGTCATTGATAACAGCCATTCTGCCGATCTTCCAGTCATCCACATTCATTTTGTGCATATCCTCACAGAAGCGGCGGTTGATCTCCTCGACAATCTGATATATTCTGGGAAGCTTTCTCTGGAACATATCGACCTGCCAGCATTCAAGAGCTTCGCTCATTACGGTGTGGTTGGTATAGGCAACAGTACGTGTAACGATATCCCATGCCTGATCCCAGCCGTAGCCGCATTCGTCAAGCATTATTCTCATAAGCTCCGGAACAGCAAGTACAGGGTGGGTATCGTTAAGATGTATAGCCACCAGTTCGGGGAGATTATCAAGGGAATTGTGGTGCTTGAGATGACGCTGAATTATATCCTGGATAGTAGCGGATACAAGGAAATACTGCTGACTGAGTCTGAGGCTCTTTCCCTCGGAATGATTATCCTCAGGGTAAAGTACTCTTGTGATGCTCTCAGCCAGAGCTTTCTGTTCCATTGAGCGGACATAGTCGCCGGAATTGAAGAGCTTCATATCGAAATTATCCGATGTTGCGGCCCAGAGACGAAGTCTGCTGATGCCCTTTCCGCCGTATCCGGGAACAAGCATATCATATGGTGTAGCAATGATCTTTGTAGCATTTTCCAGCTCAATGGAATGATGAGTCTCGTGCCAGGTCTCCTTGATCTTTCCGTCGAAATAAACGGGGATAGACTTTTCAGGATGAGCCTGGAGCCATACCTGTCCTCCGGGGAGCCAGAAATCGGGCAGCTCGGTCTGCCAGCCGTCAACCAGTTTCTGACGGAATATACCATATTCATATCTCAGGGAATATCCCATAGCGTTATAATTCTGTGTAGCGAGACCATCGAGGAAGCAGGCAGCCAGTCTTCCCAGACCGCCGTTACCAAGACCAGCGTCCGGTTCCTGCTCATAGACATTGTCAAGCTTGATGTCGAGACCCTTGAGAGCCTGTCTTACGGTGTCCTCAAGTCCCAGGTTGCACAGGTCATTTTTAAGAGAACGACCCATGAGAAATTCCATACAAAGATAGTAAATAGTTTTGCTGTTCTGCTTTTCGGAAGCCTCGACAAAAGTCTTGTGATCCTGACGCATAATATCCCGGAGCACAAGTGCGACTGCTTTATAGTAGTGTTCATCAGTAGCGTCCTGAGGAGTAACGCTGAAATTGTGTGAAAGCTTTGCTATAATAAGCTCCCTTACCTCGCTTGGAGTAAGCTTGGATTTTGACATTAATAAAACCTCCTGTTTTCCCAGCATACCGGAAAAGACCGGTATGGTTCCTTTTTTATAAATTAATTGCTTATAGGGTTTTTGGTCACTAAAAACAATACTAATCTATTATAAACCATAATTAATAAAAATTCAACTAAAATCTGAAATAAAAATGACGATTTGATGTTGAATATTTATAATACGACGGTTTACAGCGGCAGATTTATCTGATAATTTAAAAAAGTTTAATATAATTATCGCAGAAAGCTTTTATATTTTGCCGAAATGTATTATAATCATTATATACATTTCTCTGATTTGGGGTGGCAATTATGGAAAAGCAGAACAAGAACAGAATAAGGATAGAAATTGCAGGGACAAGATTTACAGTCCTGAGCGTTGAGAACGAGGAATATACCCATAAGGTAGCCGACAGGGTGAATTCTGAGATATCAGCAGTCCGCAGGGCAGCTCCGGGGCTTACTCTTCCTTCGGCAGTGATGCTTGCTGCGCTCAATATATGCGATAATATGACAAAGGCAGAGGAGGATGCAGATATGCTGCGCCTCCAGATAAAGGAATATCTCAATGAGGCAGCAAAATACCGTTCGGCATATGAAGAGGCTGAAAGAGAAAACGAAAAGCTGAAAAAGGATATGGAGACCTATCGCAAGCGTCTGGGAGAGAAAGCAAAGACCTCCTCAGATCCGGCGCCCCTGTCTCATTCCGTAAAGGCCGTGAGAAAGAAAAGCTCCTCCGATGAGGAAGCAGAGGATAATTTATCATTCTTTGATAACAGAGGCAAGGTATAATAATGAAAAGACTTGAGATTCTTGCCCCTGCCGGCGGAGAGGCGTCTGTAATACCTGCAGTAAGAAGCGGGGCGGACGCCATTTATCTTGGAGCCACAGATTTCAGCGCCAGATCCTCAGCCCACAATTTCGACAGGGAACAGCTCAGACGTACTGTTCAGTATTGTCATTTGAATGGTGTGGCTGTTCATCTTGCGTGCAATACTCTTATCCGTGACGAGGAAAGAGACGGCGTCAGGGATCTGATAAAATATGCCTGCGAATTGGGTATAGATGCTGTTATTGTTCAGGATACCGGGATAATATCCCTGATAAGAAAATGGGCGCCGGAGCTTCCTGTACACGGCTCAACACAGCTCTCTGTGCATACCAGAAAGGGAGTAGAGGCTCTCTATAAAGCAGGACTTACAAGGGTTGTGCTTTCCAGAGAGCTTTCAAAAACTGAGATAGAAGAAATAGCAAAGGATTGTCCTGTGGAGCTGGAGGTATTTGTCCACGGAGCACTGTGTATGAGCGTTTCCGGGCAGTGCTATTTCAGCGCCATGCTGGGGTCAAGGAGCGGAAACCGGGGCTCCTGCGCCCAGCCCTGCAGACTTCCTTTTTCTGTGAGAGGAGGCAGCGGACACGACCTGAGTCTGAGGGATATTTCCCTTATTCCGGAGCTTCGCGAGCTGCAGGAGATGGGAATAGCCAGCGCAAAGATAGAGGGCAGGATGAAGAGACCTGAATATGTGGCTGCTGCAGTCGCAGCCTGCAGACAAAGTCTTGACGAGGGCTTTGTTTCAGAGGAGCTTTATAACAAGCTTACGGCGGTTTTTTCCAGATCGGGCTTTACTGACGGATATTATAAAGGAAGGCTGGGACCTAAGATGTTCGGTGTCCGTTCAAAGGAAAATGTGGATGCTGCCGATAAAAGTGTTTTCGGATTTATACACGGACTATATAAAAAAGAAAGAAGTCATATTCCGGTGGATTTTTCTCTGGAGATAAGGGAAAATAAAAGCAGCAGCCTTACAGCCTCTGATGATTCGGGTAACCGGGCTGAGTGCGTGGGAGATATCCCGGAAAGGGCAGTAAACAGATCTCTGGATAAGGAGCTTTGTGAAAAAAGCATAGGTAAGACAGGCGGTACGCCGTATTTTATGCGGAGCCTGAGATGCGGGCTGGATCCGGGGCTTACCCTGCCGGCAGCACAGCTGAAGCGAATGAGAGCAGAGTGCCTTGATGAAATAAGCGCAAAAAGAGAACGACTGAGACCTGTTCCTTTTTCTGACTGTAAAATTCAGGAGACAGGAACAAGGGGCAGAAAGCTGCCCGACAGATACAGGATAAGGGCTGTTGATACAGATATACCTGAGGATGGAGCTGACTGCGAGCTTTTGTATGTTCCCTGTTCTGCGGCAGATGATGAGATCAGAAGGCTTCTGGACAAGGGCTTTTCTGTTGCAGCGGAAATACCCAGGGGACTTTTCGGGATAGAAAACAGGATATTCCACCGACTCCGGGAGATAAAACAACTGGGGATAAATGAAGTACTTGCAGGGAATATCGGCGCTGTGGAAATGGCAAGGGAGCTTGGTATGGAAATACACGGAGGCTTCGGACTGAATATAACCAATACCGAAGCGCTGTTGTTTTACGCTTCAATGGGTGTAAAGGACTGCGAGGTATCCTTTGAGCTGACGCTGGAACAGATCTCAGCTCTCGGAGGGGTGATGCCTGTGGGCGTTATCTCGGCAGGAAGGCTTCCCCTTATGCTGACCAGGAACTGCCCTGCTCAGAATGACGGAAAAGGCTGTAAGCACTGTCGCAGGGCTCCCGTTCTCACAGACAGAAAAGGCATTGAATTTCCTATGCAGTGTATGGGTTCCTGTACCGAAATACTCAATAGTGTTCCCCTGACCCTTGCGGACAGAAAAAGGGAGCTTCAGGGAATAGATTTTGAAGTGATAAGATTTTCAACAGAAAACCTCCGGGAAAAAAGAGATATGCTGGAATGCTTTAAAAGCGGCCGTCTCCCTGAAGGTCAGTATACAAGAGGCCTTTATTACCGGGGAGTTGAATGACTGTAAAGTGAGGAAAACAAAATGAATGAGATAAAAATAAAAAAACTCAGGGAAAACGCAGTTATACCCCGCAGGGCTACTCCCGGTTCCGCAGGAGCGGATCTTTATGCCTGCATAGATGATGAGGTTACGATCGCTCCCGGCGGTCTTGCGATGATACCTACAGGTCTTGCAATAGGCCTGGAGGACAGCGGCTGTGCTGCATTTCTTTTTGCCCGCAGCGGTCTTGGTGTCAAACACGGTATATGCCTTTCAAACGGTGTAGGAGTTGTGGACAGCGATTACAGGGGAGAAATATGTGTGGGTCTGTGCAATGTTTCTGATAAGCCCTATACAGTTACCCCCGGCGAAAGAATAGCCCAGATGGTCATTATGCCTGTTATATGCGCGCCTTTTTCCGAGGTTGCAGACCTGGATGAGACCGAAAGAGGCGAGGGCGGTTTCGGTTCCAGCGGAAAGCTCTGATCATGCCTGAATGATGCTGACTTTAAGATGTTTTCAGGAGAGCTGGGTAAAACAATTATACTGTTACCGGAAACGAATAATAAAGAATAAAGGCAACACCGCACAGAGATTGCGCGTCAGATTTCGAGCATAATTTTTTGTCAGATTGACAAAATCGACGCAGGAATACTGACGTATTTCAAGGAGATTTTGGCGAAAATGACGGAAAATTTGCCGAAAGATGGCGTGCAAAGCCGTCAGGCGGTCTTTGTGCGGTGTTGCCTAAAGAAAAAAAGAATAAATAATAATTGTGGTTGTCGCTTTGCTCCATTTATTGTGAGCTTATGCGTGACGGATACTGACTACAAAGGCAGGCGCTCAATGCCGGGGGAGTGGAAAGCCGGAGGTCAGAATAAACCAGCCGCGAAAAGCAGCCTGTAGGGGGTGCAGCGTCACGCTGCCCGGATGCCGCGGCACGAAAGTATATTCAAACACGATCGAGCGATTACGTGAAATGGAGAGCGGAGGCACTCCGCCGAGAATCGCTCAGTGCGAGCACGCACCGCAAATAAATGTGCCTGAAAAAATAAACAAAATTGAACATATTAAAAAACTGTTTTTGAGTATTACAGCAAAACTTGTAAATATAACCATTTTGATATTGAGATTGATAATTGCTGAGGGTATAATATATAAGGAAAATTATTCAGTTATTGATATTGAGACCAGAAACGAACAGGTTCAGGAAGAGGGATAATATGTTTTCAAAGGATATAGGGATAGATCTTGGCACTGCCAATACTCTTGTCTATGTCAGGGGCAAGGGAATAGTGCTGAGAGAGCCGTCTGTTGTGGCAGTGGATGTCAGGACGGATTCAGTAGTAGCAGTGGGAAGAAAGGCAAAGGATATGATAGGCAGGACTCCGGGCTCTATAGTAGCTGTAAGGCCTCTCAAGGACGGAGTTATCGCAGATTTTGATATTACGACAACAATGCTCCACAATTTTATCAGGATGGTAGTCAAGCCGTCTCTTTTCAGTAAGCCGAGGGTCATTGTATGCATACCCTCCGGTGTGACTGATGTTGAGAGAAGAGCTGTGGAGGATGCAATGCACAGAGCCGGAATAAAGCAGATAGAGCTGGTGGATGAGCCTATGGCGGCCGCAACAGGCGCAGGTCTCCCGGTGATGGAGCCGGTTGGCAGTATGGTGGTGGATATCGGCGGAGGCACCTCAGAGGTGGCTGTTATTTCTCTCGACGATACTGTAACCTCCTGTTCTGTAAGAGTTGCCGGAGATAAATTCGATGAGGCAATTATTCAGTATGTTAAAAAGAATTACAACCTCCTGATCGGAGAGAGGACTGCCGAAGAGATTAAAATCGGCATCGGCTCCGCTTATCCCTATGAGGGAGAGGGCAGGATGGAAGTGAAGGGAAGAAACCTGGGCGACGGACTGCCGAAGGATATTGTGATATCCGCGCCGGAAGTTAGAGACGCTCTTGCAGATCCGCTCCTGGTCATAATTGATGCTATCAAGAACACACTTGAACAGACTCCTCCGGAGCTTTCAGCAGATATTATCGACAACGGCATTATGCTCACAGGCGGCGGAGCTTTGCTCAGAGGGCTTGACCTTCTGGTGGCTCAGGAAACAAAAATGCCGGTTCGCACAGCAGAAAGACCCCTTGACTGTGTTGCAGACGGCGCCGGAATGAGACTTGATTATTTCGGACAGAAAAGCAGGGGCAGAAAAAAATGATCCGGAAACGGATGACGCAGTATCCGGGAAAAGCAGAGGACTGCTTATTCCCTGAAGGGATCGCTGGATAGATACTATCCTTCGGCTGAGGGATCATACCCTGCCGCAGGATCGCCTCAGTGATTCCTTGTTTTTCTCTGTATAAGGTCTCAGGAGGTGTAATATCAGGTGAAGTCATCAAGGAACGGATTCAAGGTACTGCTTACCACTGTGTGTATAATTCTTGTACTCGCTCTCATAACGTCGGGAAATAAGGCCGTAAACGGATTTCTGACAGGATATGTGCTGACTCCTCTCCAGAGAGTGGCTGCCGATGTTACAGGCAATGCTGAGGGAAGTGTAAAGTCCCCCGGTGATGCAAAGGAGCTGGATGAGGAAAACAAGCGTCTGAAGGAAGAAAACCGCAGGCTCAATGATATGCTTGTGGAATATTATGAAACGAAAAGGGAAAATGAAGAGCTTTATAAGTTCTATGACATAAAAAAGAAAAACAAGGATTTTACTCTGGTGCCGTCAAAGGTTATTTCCAGAGATCCGAATGAAAATTTCTATGGCTTTATCCTGGATAAGGGTTCAGATGACGGTATCAGCGTCGGTGACCCGGTAATGACAGAAAACGGACTTGCAGGCTATGTAAGCGAGGTCAGCTTCAAGACCTGCAAGGTTACTCCCCTTCTGTCTCCCGATGCTTCGGTAAGCGCAGTTGATAAAAGAACAGGGGATGAGGGCGTGATTGCCGGAGATGCTGAATACAGCGAGCAGGGAACAGTTCTCATAAAGAATATATCAACAGATAATACGATCAAGGTGGGGGATATAATAGTGACCTCCGGATACGGAGGAATGTATCCCCGGAATATAAAAATCGGAACTGTGAGCAGCCTTGCTTATGATTATGCGGGAATGCCGGTGGCAGTTGTCCGACCGTTTGAGGACGTGACAAAGACTACCTCTGCTGTGATAGTTGTTGATTTCAGCGGCAAGGGTGAGATCAATGAATATTCCGGTGAGGAGAGCAGCAAGAACTGAAAGCAGCATTTCAGAGCATCTGAAATAAGCCGGCTATCGTCTGCGGCAGTCTGGCGCTGCCGGATGAAATAATAAATCAAACTGAGAGAGTTTTTATGAATAAATTGAGTATTGTAAAATATACGGCGTTTTCTCTTGAAATACTTGTGTGCTATATATTGCAGTCTGTCCCTGCCCTCAGCCTTGAGGTATACGGCGGCAGACCTGTGCTTCTGATACCTGTGGCTCTGACAGTTGCACTTTTTGTGGGAGAGATACCGGCGATCGTTGTCGGCGTCATATGCGGACTGCTTTCAGATTCAGGCTACAGCGGCCCGATGGGGTATTATGGAATAATGCTGGCAATACTTTGCTATGTTACCAGCAGACTTCTGGAGAATTATATCCGGACAAATCTTCTTACAGCGATGATAATCGCAACAATAAGCATCCCGGTTATAATATTCGGACAGTTTCTGCTGTTCTATGTAGCTATGGGATACGGCTATGTCTGGGGATATTTTGTTTCCCACTATCTTTCAAGGATAATTTATACCTGGGCTTTTGTCCCTGTATTTTATGGAATAAACAGGTTTTTTGCCGCAAAGACCTCTGTAGAGTGAATACCAAAGGAGTACCTGAATGGAAACGAATGGCAAAAAATGGAGATATGCGTTTATGATAACTGTAGTGGTGGCAGCCGCTGCGGTTTTTTGCGCCCGTCTTGCACAGTGGCAGCTTGGTCAGCACGAATACTATGAGGATATCGCCCTGACATCTACTGAATATACTATCCAGACCGATGCGGTCAGGGGAGAAATATTTGATGTAAACGGCAAAGAGTTAGCCGTGAACAAGACCGGGTACAGGGTCAGCATTAACAAGCTGTATATGCCTGATGAGGAACTGAATGAATATATTTCGCAGCTGCTTGACCTTCTGGAAAGATCCGGGAGCAAATGGATAGACGAGCTGCCTATAAATATGGACAGCAAGGGCAATTATAGCTTTGCCGGGAAAAAGGAAGAAGAAATCGAAGAACTGAAAAGTAAGGATAATCTGAATATGAATCCGTATTCCACCGCAGAGGAATGTATGATGAGACTGGTGGAAAAATACGGCTGCGAAAAATATGCCACCCGGCTTGCCAGAAATATAATCAGCGTCAGGTATAATATGGACAAAACGGGATACTCAAAGGGAAACCCCTATGTTTTTGCTGATGATATAAGCGAACGCTCAATGAGTCTGATCTCTGAAAAAATGCAGTCTGTCAAGGGGATAGAAACCCAGTCGGTGGCAGTGAGAAAATATGAAAACAGCAAGTCGGCTCCTCATATTGTAGGAATCACAGGTCTGATTTCAGAGGACGAATATAAGGATCTGAAATCCAAGGGCTACGGATATACAGACGAGGTGGGAAAAAGCGGAGTGGAAAGCGCTTTTGAGGATCAGCTCAAGGGAAAACCCGGAAGCAAGACATATAATGTGGGACCTGAAAACAAGGTGGAGCTGATAAGAACAGAGAACTCCAGACCGGGAAATTCTGTTTATCTCACAATCGATATCAAATATCAGGATCTTGCAATGAAGGCTCTTGAGGAGGCTGTCAAGGAGGCTAAGGCCTATTCAAAGTCGACCGGGGAAAAGCATACAGGCGAGGATTGC
Source organism: uncultured Clostridia bacterium (assembly GCA_947169745.1). Lineage (GTDB taxonomy): Bacteria > Bacillota > Clostridia > Oscillospirales > Acutalibacteraceae > UBA1213. The sequence goes on along the minus strand of CAMVQZ010000002.1, from coordinate 3,281 downwards.
GTGGGAGCTTCGGTGGTGGTACTGAATGTAAAGGATTTTTCAGTTCTTTGCGCTGCAAGCTATCCCAGCTATGACCTGAAAAATTACTATAAGGATTATACAAAGCTTGCGGAAAACAAAGCTCTTCCGCTGGTGAACAGGGCCTTTTACAGCGCTCTTGCCCCCGGCTCAACCTTTAAGCCTATGGTGGCGTCGGCTGCGCTTCAGGAAAAGGCAATAAATACAAAAACTCATATTGAATGTGATGGTATATATACCAAAAACGGGCTGCGTCTGCGGTGTATGAGCTCTCACGGAAGCATAAATGTATTTGAGGGTATCCGGGATTCGTGCAATGTGTTTTTTGCAGAGACAGCGAGACTTCTTGGCATAAAGAAAATGAATGATTATTCCCGGCGAGTTGGTCTCGGTGTCAAGACGGGTATCGAAACCGGAGAAAGCTCCGGTACTCTTGCAGGACCTGAATTCAGCGAAATGATGGGTACAGACTGGCTGGAAAGCTCAGTTTCTCCCGCAGGTATCGGACAGTCGGATAACCAGTTCACACCAATTCAGCTCGCTACCTATGCCGCAACCCTGGCAAACGGAGGCACAAGGCTGAAGCCCCATGTTGTTGATAAGATAGTATCATATTCGGGGGACAAGGTGATATATCAGAGTAAGGCGGAGGTTATTGACCATTTCGGAGTGAGCAGGGAAAACCTGGATAATGTCACAAAGGGAATGAATATGGCTGCCAATACCTATGAGTCCCTGCTGGATTTTCCCTTGCAGATAGCAGGAAAAACCGGCACAGCTGAAAACAGCGGATCTGATCATGCGAATTTTATCTGCTTTGCACCATATAAGGATCCCCAGATAGCAATTGCTGTAATGGTGGAGCACGGAGCAAAGAGCTATGTTGCAGTAAATGTGGCAAAAAAGATTATGACGGAATATTTTGGTCTTGATAAGAAAAATAAGGATAAGAAAGAAAACAGCGGCAATACTGAAGAACCGTCTCAGGAAGAAAATACTTCTCCGGCGGATGATAACGGAGCTGCCTCTTCCCAGGAAGAAAATACTTCTCCGGCAGATAATAACGATTCGGAGTCCTCTCAGGAAAGCTCCTCTGATGAAAGCTCACTGGAAGAAAACCGCTGATCATTATTGTTTTTTATGAAAATGAAATAATAGCGGTGCAGAAAGAAACTGCACCGTTATTTTGTATGAAAATCCTTGTTTTGCTCTTGACTTTATGTAGAATGTGTGATAATGTAAATAAAGAGGTATCTGAAAATGGGAAAAGTGACAGTTATAACATCGGGAAAGGGCGGAACAGGAAAATCTACCGTAACGGCAGGTCTCGGAGCAGCCCTCGTAAGAAGAGGAAACAGAGTATTGACTATTGACTGCGATGCAGGTATGAGGGGAATCGACCTTATGCTTGGGGTAAGCGGTGAGCTTGTTTTTGACATCGCTGATATCGTCAATGGGAATTGTTCCCCCTCCAGTGCGATCTACCCGAGTAAAGCTGTCCCCGAATTGTTTGTGCTTCCGGCGCCTCAGAATGTAAGGGATATCGTCAGTCCATATATAATGCAGAAGCTTATTGCAGTTCTGAGAAAATATTATGACCATATCCTGATAGATTGTCCTGCCGGTATCGGAACAGGCTTTGAGTCGGCGGTTGCTGCGGCAGATCAGGCGGTGCTTGTGGTTAATGCTGAGCCCCTTTCGGTCAGAAGCTGCGACCAGGTAAGAGCAAAGCTTTCCGGCTGCGGTGTTGAGGTGAAAAGACTGATAATAAACCGCTTCAATGAGAGAAAATTCCGGAGATCCGGTTCCTTTGCGGATCTTGACGCAGTCATTGACAAGGCAGGAGCGAGACTGCTGGGTATTGTACCTGAGGACAATGCTTCGGCAGCTGCAGCACAAAAGGGTGAACCCATTGAGGGCAGAAGAAAAATGGTATATGCCCTTGACAGGATAGCGGCGAGACTTGATGGAGTAAATGCTCCGTTGGAAATTTAGTTAATCAATTTATGTTCACAGGGGGAATAAGCAATGAATATAGCGTTGATCGCGCATGACGCAAAAAAAGAGCTTATGGTGCAGTTCTGCATCGCATATTGCGGTATACTCAGCCGTCATAATCTTTGCGCTACAGGAACGACAGGAAAGATGGTAGCTGAGGCTACCGGCCTGGAGATACAGCGCTTTCTGGGAGGATCTCAGGGAGGAGACCAGCAGATCGCTGCAAGGATAGCCTTTAATGAGATAGATATGCTGATTTTTCTTCGCGATCCCTTGGATCCCAAGCCTCACGAGCCGAATGATCTTAACCTTCTCAGACTTTGTGACATGCATAATATACCTGTCGCAACCAATATTGCAACAGGCGAGGTTCTTATACACGGACTTGAAAGAGGAGATCTGGAATGGCGTAATATCGTTAAGCTCTGACAGATCAGAGGAATCATCTGCGGCATGAGTGATTATGCCGCTTTTTTGCAACTATTTAAGGCAACACCGCTGGGCGACCGCCTGATGGCTTGGCACCACATCTGCTTGCTCTTTTTCCGTCATCTATCGCAGAAATCCCTTGATAACCGACAGGTTAACTGCAGAATTTCTGTACAATCTGACGAAAAAACAGACTGCGCATCTGCGGCACCATCTTTGTGCGGTATTGCCTTAAAACTGACCTGAAGGGTAGCTGCGCTGTGTTTTTTTGAAGGCTTTTGTAGCAGGGTGGGTTTTTCTTTTTACAGATGGTTTTATGCGTATTATTGTGTCTGGTTTGTTTTTTCTGAGACGATAGTCTCTGCGGTGCGTGCCTTCGGCACGGGGTCAAAGGGGGACGGAAGAAATGAATAGTGAAAAAAGAATAATGAATAATTGTGGTTGTCGCTGCGCTCCTTTTATAGTAAGTTTTTTTCGTGTCTGGTTTGTTTTTCTGAGCCGGCAGTCTCTGCAGTGTGGAAATGTCAAGTTTGTTTCTGGTCTGTTTATTATAAACCGATAGCTTAGTGCGGTGCGTGCCTTCGGCACGGGGTCAAAGGGGGACCCACAAAGGAGGGCTGCGCCCCCTTTGAGTTTGCCCCCTTTGAAAATCCCCCTCCTTAAACTCCCTGCTGTTCCGTCCGGAAAGAATATATGCTGAGGGCGACCTTGTATGAGCCGGGTAGAACATAGCTGTAAGCTGTCGGTCTGTATAAAAATCCGTGGCTTTGTACGACCCTGTGCATCCGTTCACCGAAGCAGAGGTTCATACGCTCTTTCGTCAGCCGTCAGCACTT
>CAMVQZ010000001.1 GCA_947169745.1 uncultured Clostridia bacterium | reverse complement strand
ACCTTTTCACTCCCTTGCAAATGAGCGCCTGTTTCTCCCGGAATTATTTTACACTAACTGATGTGCCAGCGTCGACGCTGGACCCGTGTTCGCGTAGTCGCTCATTCCATTCGCTCGGTTGTGCGTATCTATACTCTTGTGCCGCGGCATCCGGCGCTCACCGCCTCAGACAATACTCCCATCCCTCGCCGCCACACCCCTTACGGGCTGCTTCTTGCGGCTGGTTTACTTTGACTTCCGGCTTTTCAATCCTCTGACAGTGAGCACCTGATTTCTAACAGAATTATTTTAGCAGCGTGACGCTGGACTTATGGCTGGACTTATGAAAATAATCTATTGAAAAAAACGAATAAATCTGTTATAATAGCAGTACAGGGTTGAGGAGCGAGCTTAGCGCTTGCTTTAAACCAGTATTAAATATTTACGGCTGAAGCAAGAGGTTAGTCCTTTTAATAAGGTGTAATTTATATTTCGTTTCATATTGTTATGAAGCGTTTTGTTTTTGCACCTCTGAGGGTGCTTTTCTTTTGTCTGCTGAAAGGAGATAAAATGGAAAACCGTGTGTCAATTATCAGCGTGATCGTTGAAAACCCTGATTCGACCGAAAAGCTTAATAAGCTGCTGCATGATTACAGTAAGTTCATTATCGGGAGGATGGGTATACCATACAGAGAGAAAAATATCAATATCATAAGCATTGCTCTTGATGCGTCCATTGATGTTATTAATACCCTTGCCGGTAAGATCGGGATGTTGGACGGAGTAAGCTCAAAATCCATTTGTTCTGGCGTCTGATATGAAAAAACTGATTGATAAATTAGCAAAAGATCAGACTCTTTCAAAAGAGGAATTTATCCGTATCATAAGTGGGTATGACAAACAAACCTCTGATTATCTGTTTGAAAAAGCAAGAGCTGTCAGACATAGAATTTACGGGCATGATATATATATCAGGGGTCTGATCGAATTTACAAATTACTGCAAGAATAACTGCTATTATTGTGGTATAAGATGCGGCAATAAAAATGCTCAGAGATACAGACTTTCAAAGGACGATATTATGTTCTGCTGCAGACAGGGTTATAAACTGGGAATGAGGACTTTTGTTCTTCAGGGAGGAGAAGATCCTTATTTTTCCGATGACAGAATAGTTGATATTATAAGAACCGTAAAAAGCTGTTTCCCTGACTGTGCTGTAACTCTGTCTATAGGCGAGAAGACCCACGAAAGCTATCAGGCATTTTTTGACGCAGGTGCAGACAGATATCTTCTTCGCCATGAAACTGCAGACAGCGATCATTATTCAAAGCTTCATCCGGAAGAAATGTCACTATCCGACAGGATAAAATGTCTGTATGATCTGAAAAGTATCGGATATCAGGTCGGATGCGGTTTTATGGTTGGTTCTCCTTATCAGACAGTCGAAAATCTTGCTGATGACCTTCTGTTTATCAGAAGTCTGCAACCTGATATGGTGGGGATAGGACCTTTTATTCCGCATCACCATACACCGTTTCGTGAAATGAAAAGCGGCACTGTAGAACTCACGGTATTAATGCTGGGGCTTATCAGGCTGATGCTGCCGGATGTTCTTCTTCCGTCCACAACTGCTCTTGGAACAATAGATCCGATGGGCAGAGAATATGGTATACTTGCAGGGGCAAATGTAATAATGCCGAACCTTTCCCCGGAGGAAGTAAGAAATAAGTATATGTTATATGATAATAAGCTCAGTACAGGCGGAGAAGCGGCGGAAAATATAGCTGATATAAATAAAAGAATGAATGCCATAGGATATAACATAGTTGTTGACCGTGGCGATCATATAAAATCAAAAAAGAAAGAGGAATAAACATGAAATATGATCCGAAATCATTAAAGGCAGAAGAATTCATTAATCATGAAGAGATTCTGGAAACACTTGATTATGCCGAAAAAAACAAGCATAACAGGGAACTCATTGAGAGTATCCTGGAAAAAGCAAAACCCAGAAAAACAGGGCGCGGGGTAGAATGTGCAGGTCTGAACCACAGAGAGGCCAGTGTACTCCTTGCTTGTGATATACCTGAACTTACCGAAAAAATGTATGAATTGGCAAAAGAAATAAAAATGGCATTTTATGGAAACAGAATAGTTATGTTTGCACCGCTGTATCTCTCAAACTATTGTGTCAATAAATGTGTTTACTGCCCTTATCATTATCAGAATAAAGAGATACCGAGAAAAAAGCTTACTCAGGATGAGGTCAGGGATGAGGTTATCGCCCTCCAGGATATGGGACACAAAAGACTTGCAATAGAAAGCGGCGAGGATCCGATCAATAATCCGATCGAGTATATCCTTGACTGTATAAAGACTATCTACAGTATCAAGCATAAAAACGGAGCAATCAGAAGAGTGAATGTAAATATTGCCGCCACCACAGTTGAAAACTATAAGAAGCTTAAGGAAGCAGGTGTCGGCACGTATATCCTCTTCCAGGAAACCTATCATAAAGAAAGCTATGAAAAGCTTCATCCGGCAGGACCGAAGCATAATTATTGCTATCATACCGAAGCAATGGACAGAGCCATGGAAGGCGGCATTGACGATGTAGGTCTTGGAGTTCTCTTTGGTCTGGAGCTTTATAAGTATGAATTTGCAGGAATCCTTATGCACGCGGAGCATCTGGAGGCAGTGCATGGAGTAGGACCACATACAATCAGTGTTCCAAGGATAAAAAAAGCTGCAGATATTGATCCTTCAGTTTTTGACAATGGAATTGATGATGATACCTTTGCAAAAATAATAGCTTGTATAAGAATTGCCGTTCCATATACCGGTATGATAATATCCACAAGAGAAAGTGAAGAATGCCGCGATAAGGTGATGGGTCTTGGCATTTCTCAGATATCCGGCGGATCAAGGACTTCTGTCGGCGGTTATGCCGGATACAGTGCAGATGAAAGACCTCACGATACAGAGCAGTTCGATGTTTCGGATCAGCGCAGCCTTGACGAAGTTGTACGCTGGCTCATGGAAAAGGGTTATATTCCTTCTTTCTGTACCGCCTGTTATCGTGAAGGACGTACCGGAGATCGCTTTATGGCTCTGTGTAAGGTTGGCCAGATACAGAACTGCTGTCATCCGAATGCACTTATGACCTTGCAGGAGTATCTGACAGACTATGCTTCCCCGGAAACAAAGAAGATCGGCGAAAAGCTTATTGAAAAAGAAATACAAAATGTTCCTGACGAAAAGCGTCGTCAGAGAGCGATTGATTATCTTAGCGAAATCAAAAATGAAGGCAAAAGAGACTTCAGATTTTAATAGCAGAATGGCGCAGCGTAATCTGTTTTACGACTGCGCCTTTTCATAAAGGAGATGAGCATATGGGTCTTAATTCAACACCATCTGCAGACAGAGTACACATTGCTTTTTTTGGCAGAAGAAACGCAGGAAAATCCAGCATAATGAATGCTGTGACAGGTCAGAATATTGCTATAGTATCTGATATTCAGGGAACTACTACAGACCCGGTATCAAAAGCTATGGAGCTTCTTCCCATCGGTCCTGTAATGGTCATTGACACTCCCGGCATAGATGACGAAGGAGAACTGGGAAAGCTGCGTGTTAAAAAAAGCTATCAGGTACTGAATAAGACAGATGCTGCGGTAGTAATCATTGACTCTGTTATCGGCATTACCGAAACAGATAAAATGCTTCTGGAAAAAATAAAAGAGAAAGGTATTCCTTATATTATTGTGTATAATAAATCAGATATTTCAGGTAAGAAAACTGATTCTGAAAGAGAAATATCTGTCAGCGCAGCCACAGGAGAAAAAATACACGAGCTGAAAGAAATGATTGCAAGGATAGCATCAAAGGAAGAAAATAAAAAAACGATCGTATCTCATCTCTTGAAAAGGAATGATATTGTCGTGCTGGTAGTTCCTATCGATAGCTCTGCGCCAAAGGGCAGACTTATCCTTCCTCAGCAGCAGACTATAAGAGATATTCTGGATCACAACTGTATAGCTATGGTAACTCAGCCAGAAGAGCTGACAAAAACTTTATGCTCGTTATCTGTAAAACCAGCTCTGGTCATCACTGACAGCCAGGCATTTGCAAGAGTAAGCAAAGATACCCCCGGCGATATTCCGCTGACCTCGTTCTCCATATTATTTGCAAATTATAAAGGAGATCTGACAGCGGCAGTAAAAGGAGCAAAAGCTATAGACAGTCTTAAGGATTGGGACAGGATACTTATATCCGAAGGCTGCACTCATCACAGACAATGCGGGGATATCGGAACAGTCAAGCTTCCTGCAATGCTTGAAAAATATACCGGAAAGAAACTGGAATATAACTGGACAAGCGGAACAGAGTTTTCAGATGATCTTCAGAAATACAGCCTTATAATACACTGCGGAGGCTGTATGCTGAATGAAAGAGAAATGAAATACAGACTCAAATGCGCCAAGGATGACGGTGTTCCAATGACAAATTACGGAACGGCATTAGCATTTATGAACGGCATCCTGCAGAGAAGCCTGAGTATTTTTCCGGAATTATCTGAAATAATCAATAATTGAAAGTTTTTATAATTATATTCACTTCACATTTGCCTTTGTTTATGTTAATATTATATAAAATAAAGGCTCTCGTGAACGAAAAGCATTGATGCGTATTTCTGCCTGAAATGAAATAAGTTCATAGTCCTGATTATTGAAGGAGGTAATTATGGAACAGAATAATAATAAAAAACAGGAACCAATGTTTTACACCGGCGATGATACAATTGAAGATAATACTCTTGACCCATTTGATTATTCTGCTCAAAGAAATAAAAAAAGACCAAAACGTCCTGATAAAGAAGAAAAAGAACCGTTTGAAATAATTGTAAGAGAAAAAGTTCTTTCTATTCTTGGTTTTTTCGCACTGGGATTTTTCTTTTTTCTGTTGATGGGCGAGATGTTCAGGATCTATCTGGCAGGAGGGTTTCCCGATATCTTTTCCATAGTAAGATTAGGCGTGCTGGTCTCATTTGCTGTTTTCTTTGCGGTATATATGATAAAGCTTGCCTTCCAATCTATCAAAACCAATAAGCCCATCCCTCTGATTAATCTATTTTCGGATGTGGGATTTACGCTGGCTTTGTTATTGTTTACACAGGCGACTTCATATTCCGAGCCACCGAATAAGATAATTTTTGGAATTATTTCCGCTGTTGTAATAGCTGGCTTTATCGTTATACTTATTAAATCAGAAAAAGAATTATTTGCGCTTTTAGTCATTTATCTTTCAGGACTGATGGTACTTTTCGGAGGAGTAATGCTCTCAAGGGTATTTCTGATAAAAGAGTACTACGAGGGTGATGCATATAAGGCTCATGTATACTGCATACAATCAGAACCGGCCGATAAAATGTCTGAGCAGTGCCATCCTGTTTATTATCCGGATCTGGATTGTTATGATAATAATTCTATGTTCTATGCCACAGAAGTTTCCTTTCCTTATTCTGTTTTATCATCTGAGGAGGATGTGAAGAATTTTTTTGTAAATGACAGAAAAAGAATAGCGAAATCTTACGGAAATGATAAAAAAGCTATTGATACCTATTCTGAATTTCTTAAGATAATAAAGCCTGAGCTTGAAAAGTATAATAACGATTTTTTCAAAGAAAACTCGATAGTTCTTATCTCGTCCACATTTTATGAAGAGGTATCAAACATAACCATTGATTTTGTTTTTGAAAAGTATTCTAATAATTCTCTTACATTCCACTATACTCAGGAAGATGTAAACTCAGTTACAGAGAATGTGGGTACAGTTATGGCTGTTCTTGAGATAAAAAAAGATATGGAGCCTGTATTCAGGAATGAAAATATTTTCACAACTACCAAAAATCAATAATTAAGACAAAAATAAATTCTTGAATTATTTTCCCGATCCAAAAGAACTGCCTCACAAGCGTACAAAAACGCAATACGGCAGTTCTTTTTTACTGCCGGTTTTCAAAAGATAAAATATATGTTATAATTAGATTATTTAAGTAAAGGATTGTAAATTTGGAGGTCGTTATGGAAAAGATTCATTTTTCTGCACCTTGTATTTTTGGTATTGAAGGCATTTGTGCAGATGAGCTCAAAAGAATGGATATAGAAAATGTCAGAGCAGAAAACGGAAGAGTTCTGTTTGACGGTGATTTCGGCACGCTTGCGCGGGTGAATCTGTGTTCAAGATATGCTGAAAGGGTACATATACTTCTTGCCAGATTCAAGGCGATTAGCTTTGAAGATCTGTTTCAAGGCGTTAAAAAAATAAACTGGGAAAACTGGATAGGGAAGAATGATTCTTTTCCAGTGACAGGTCATAGTGTGAATTCAAAGCTTTCCAGTATCCCGGATTGCCAGAAAATAATAAAGAAATCAGTGGTCAGCAGATTGTCTGAAAAATATGGAATCTCATGGTTTGATGAAAGCGGCGCAAAATTTCAGATAAGATTCCTCATTATGAAGGATGAAGTAAGTATTATGCTGGACACTTCCGGCGAGGGACTTCACAAGCGAGGATATCGCCGGGACGCTACAGAGGCTCCTATCAAAGAGACGCTTGCAGCGGCAATGGCGAATCTTTCCCATGTTCGTCATTTCAGCACAGTTGTGGATCCTTTCTGCGGTTCAGGTACTATCCTTATAGAATCTGCTCTCAAAGCTATGAATATTGCTCCTGGTATCAAACGGGGGTTTGTTTCCGAAAAGTGGGCATGTATTCCCGAAAAAACATGGTCAGTTGAACGTGAAAGATGCGTCGATCTGATCAACAGAGATGTTGAATTCAGAGCCTTTGGTTATGACATAGATGGTGATGCTCTGGAGCTCACAATGGCAAATGCGACAAAGGCCGGGGTCGAGAAAAGAATCACTGTAGAAAAGAGACCAATGGAAAAATTCAGCTGCGATTTTGAAAGGGCTGCTGTAATAACAAATCCTCCGTATGGAGAAAGGCTCCTTGATATAAACGAAGCAAGGGAGCTTTATCGGGTAATGGGTAAAAAATTTTATCAGCGTCCGGGCTATAGTTATACAATGATAAGCCCTGATGACGACTTTGAGAGGATATTCGGCAGACCGGCAGATAAAAGAAGAAAGCTTTATAATGGCATGATTAAATGTCAGGTTTATATGTATTTTAAAAATAAAGGAGTATCCTGATGAAGTTACATACTGAGAGACTGACTCTCGCGCCCCTTTGCACCGATCATTTTGAGACTACATGTCTTTATTCTATGGATCCTGAAAATACAAAGATGATGTGCTTTCTTCCATGTGATGATCGTAACGAGGTTATGGATTATCTGATCAAGTCCGACAGACAGTGGAAAATGGATGTCCCGGAATATCTTGATGTTGCTGTTCTTCTTGACGGAGAACATATCGGAGCGGTCAGTATAGAATTTCTCGAAGACCATTCAGTCGGCGAATTGGGATGGATAATCAGAAAAGATCATTGGGGAAAGGGATATGCTCTGGAATCGGCAAAGGTATTTATGGATTATTGCGCCAAAAGATTTCATATACGTCATTTTATAGCCCATTGTGATTCTGAGAACAATGCTTCAATGAGGGTTATGGAAAAGCTTGGAATGAATATTGCAAAAAGATATCAGGGAAGAAAAAACCGGAATTCAGAAGAGATCAGTGAAGAATCTCTTTATGAAATATTTATGTGATTTATGCTCTGAATAATAATATCGGAAGGAGGGAAGCTTTATGTCATTTACGCATCTCCATGTTCATACTGTTTACAGCCTGCTTGACGGTGCCTGTAAAATACCGGAACTAATAAAAAGATCAAAAGAACTGGGACAGAAAAATATTGCAATTACTGATCACGGAGTAATGTATGGTGTTCTTGAATTCTATAAAGCAGCTAAGGCCGAAGGAATAAAGCCTATAATCGGATGTGAAGTGTATGTTTCTCCGAGAAAGCGAACAGATAAGGTGAGTGAATTTGATAGGGAAAGTCGGCATCTGATATTACTGTGTGAAAATCAGACCGGATACCGTAATCTTGTAAAACTGGATTCGCTTGCATGGACCGAAGGTTTTTACGGTAAGCCAAGGGTAGATATAGAGCTTCTTGAAAAATACCATGAGGGTCTGATAGCTCTTTCTGCTTGTCTTGCAGGAGAGATACCGAGGGCGCTTCTGCGAAATAATTATGACGATGCAAAGAAAACGGCTCTGGAATACAAACGGATTTTCGGCAGCAATAATTTTTTCATAGAGCTTCAGGATCACGGTATCTCTGATCAGGCCAGAATAAATCCCTTACTTGTCCGGCTTTCCCGGGAGCTTGAAATACCACTTGCAGCCACAAACGATTGTCATTATATCAATAAAGAGGACAGCAGAATCCAGAATGTACTTCTCTGTATCCAGACAGGTCATAGAATTGATGAGAAAAATGGTATTTCTTTCCCGACGGACGAATTTTATCTCAAAAGCGAAGATGAAATGCGCGCACTGTTTCCCGATGTTCCGGAAGCTATAGATAATACAGAGAAAATAGCAGAGAGATGTAATGTTGAATTTGAATTTGGCCATACAAAGCTTCCGAGATTTGATGTACCAGATGGAATTGATAACTTTGAATATTTCCGAAGAGAATGTTACAAGGGGCTTCATAAGTATTTCGGGGACACTCCTGACAAATCCCTTATTGACCGTCTTGAATTTGAATTATCTGTCATTTCCGGAATGGGATATACTGATTACTTCCTCATTGTTGCCGATTATGTTAATTATGCAAGGAATCATTCAATCCCGGTCGGTGCAGGAAGAGGATCCGGAGCCGGAAGTCTTGCTGCGTACTGTATGGGAATAACCAGAATAGATCCCATAAAATACAATCTGATATTTGAACGTTTCCTGAATCCCGAAAGAGTAAGTATGCCTGATTTTGATATTGACTTCTGTACGGAACGCAGACAGGAGGTTATTGACTATGTGATCAGGAAATATGGATCCGACCGCGTTGCTCAGATCATTTCGTTTAATACAATGGCAGCCAGAGGCGCAATAAGAGATGTGGGGCGTACTCTTGGATTACCGTATGCAGTGTGTGATAAGGTTGCAAAGCTTATTCCGAAAGAGTTGAACATAACATTAAAAAAAGCTCTTGCATCTTCTGCAGAAATGAAAGAGTTATATAAAACCGATAATCAGATACGTGATCTTGTTGATACGGCGATAAAGCTGGAGGGTACACCCAGAAATCCGACTACTCATGCAGCAGGTGTTGTTATAACTGATGCTCCGGTAACAGAATATGTTCCTGTTGCAAAAAATGACGATACTATCGTTACTCAGTTTACAATGACTGAGCTTGATGAGCTGGGGCTTCTGAAAATGGATTTCCTAGGACTAAGAAATCTGACAGTCCTGGATTATGCGGAGAAGATGATCCGGAAACGGGAGCCTGATTTTTCGATTGATGATATCCCTGTTGATGATCCCGGAGTATATGAAATGTATTCAAGAGCAGACACTGACGGAGTATTTCAGTTTGAATCCAAGGGAATGAAAAATGTCCTTCTGCGACTGCGCCCGGAAAGCATCGAGGATATTATTGCTGTTATTTCTCTATACAGGCCGGGACCTATGGATTCAATCCCCAGATATATAAAAAATCGTCACGATCCGGGTAATATTACATATAAGCATCCGTTGTTAAAGCCTATTCTTGATGTAACATATGGATGTATAGTATATCAGGAGCAGGTAATGCAGATCTTTCGGGAGCTTGCAGGTTATTCTCTAGGACGAGCTGATATCGTCCGCCGTGCGATGGCAAAAAAGAAAAAACACGTAATGGATGAAGAAAAACAGATTTTCATAAACGGTCTTTCTGATCCGGACGGTAAAGTAATCGTTGACGGATGTATCCGGCGTGGTATAGATGAAAAAACAGCGCTTGATATTTTTTCGGAGATGGAGAGTTTTGCTTCGTATGCCTTCAACAGAGCTCATGCCGCCGCGTATGCGTTTATTTCCTATCAGACTGCATATGTTAAATACCACTATCCCGGCGAATATATGGCGGCTCTTCTGACAAGTGTTCTTGGTGACTCGGCAAAAGTATCTGTTTACATCGAAGAATGTTCAAAAAACAATATAAAAGTTCTTCCTCCGGACGTAAATGAGAGTGAAGCCGGATTCACTGTAAAAGAGAATAGTATTCGTTTCGGGCTTCTTGCTGTTAAAAACATCGGAAAAGGTCTTATAGATCAGATCATAAAAAACAGGGAAAGCGGAAAGTATAATTCATTTTATGATTTTTGCAACAGGGTATACGGAAGAGAACTGAATAAACGTGCCCTTGAAAATCTTATAAAATGCGGTTCTCTTGACAGCCTTGGTGCAAACCGCAGACAAATGCTTATTTCGTCTGATAATATAATGGAGAGAATAGGAGACGAAAAGAAAAATAACATAGAGGGACAGATCAATTTTTTTGAAAATGAATCTGCCGGCAGCAGCAAAGTTTTTAATTTTCCTCCGGTTCCGGAATTTACATCCTCAGAACTTCTTGCGATGGAAAAGGAAACTGCCGGAATATATTTCAGCGGTCATCCTATGTCTGAATATGATGACCTGATTCATAAGGAAAAAACGGATGTGATATGTAATATTCTCGAAACGGAAAGTAATGCATATCCCGATGGTAAAAATGTTACTGTCATTTGTCTGATTACAAAAATCAAAGCCAAGACTACAAAAAATGATAGCAGAATGGCATTTGTCACAGTCGAGGATAAGCTTGGCAGCATAGAAGCGATCGTGTTTCCTAAGGTACTGAGTGAATATAATTCTTTCATCTCTGAAGGAAACGTAATACGTCTTGAAGGCAGGATCACAAAGAGAGAAGATGAACCGCCCAAGATAATATGCGAAAGTATAGGTTCTGCAGTACTGATTACGGAGAAACCGGAAACATCCGTATCCAGGGGCAAAAAGACTGTAAGAGGTCTTTATCTCAGGATACCCGGTAAGGATACAGAAGCATATAGAAAAGCTATGCAAATAATCGATATTTTTGACGGAAGAGAACCTCTGTTCATCTACTTTACGGAAGAAAAAAAATTATGGAAAGCTCCTCCGGGAAAATATATTGATCCTAATGCCGTAATGATACGTGAATTAAAAAAACGTATTGGCGAAGATAACGTTGTTTTCAACGACTGACCGGTTGTCAGAATAATATCTGTGTCCATCACGTCAAGACGGATAGTACCAACCAGGTGCACGCTGACAGAAAGTGAAAGACCGGATGTCAGAATAAAACAGTCGCAATAAGCAGCCCGTGAGGGGCGCGGCGTCTAGCGTGACGCTGAACCCGATTCGCGGGGTTTGCTCATTCCATTCGCTCTGTTATGTGTGTGGATACCCTTGTCCCGCGGCACAGGTTTATTTTCTACTATATATAATTCTGTCAGGCGCGCCACAAGAGTATAGTTAAACACAATCGAGCGATAACGCAAATCGCTCAGTGCGAGCACGCAACAATGGGGAGCACCGATGGGGAGGGAAAGTTTCTCTTGATTATATATGGAAAAAAGTATATAATATTATAGTAAACGAAATTTTTTATCTGAACAGTTCGGGAGGTGGTAATGTCATGAGTACAGACCCTTACGAGAGTACGAGTTTGTTTATAATAAAACATCCGGAATATGACATTATTGCTGTGTTCCGCAGACTGAAAGGATGAAACCGATGGTCAATTTTTATAAGACTGTCAACGGACGTATCCAGGAAATAGACAGATACGAACCGGGCTGTTGGGTAAACTGTGTTGCTCCCGAGGAGGAGGAGGTTAATTATCTTCTTGATTTTTTCGACATTCCTCCGGAGCTTCTGAGATCGGCTCTTGATGAAGAAGAGTCAGCACATATCGACAGAGAAGATGATGCAACTCTGATTATAATAGATGCTCCTGTGGTAGAAAAGGTTTCAGGGAGCATCACCTATTCTACAATGCCTATTGGCATTATGATCACAGATAATAATGTCATAACCGTTTCTCTCAGAGAGAACACCATTCTGACCGAATTTGCAGAGGGTGTTGTCAGGAATGTAGTAACAAATTATAAGACCCATTTTGTGCTTCATATTATGCTCAGAATGGCCACAAAGTATCTTCAGTATCTGAAGCAAATAGACAAAATAAGCAGCCGCATTGAAAGGAACCTCAGAAAGAGTGCGAAAAATAAGGAACTAAGTCAGCTGCTTGATATCGAGAAATCCCTTGTATATTTTTCATCCTCCCTTAAATCAGACGAAATCACGCTGGAAAAGATAATGCGGGGAAGATATATCAAGCTTTATGAGGAGGACCAGGATCTTCTTGAAGATGTGCTTATTGAGATAAAACAGGCAGTAGATATGACTGCCACATATCTGAATATCCTTAATGGTACCATGGATGTTTTTGCATCGATCATTTCCAATAATCTTAATGCCGTAATGAAGATCCAGGCGTCTTTGACACTCCTTGTTTCGGTACCTACTGTTATTTCTGGTATTTACGGAATGAACATTATCGGCGGTCTGCCTTTTGACAAGCAGTGGTGGTTCCCGATTGTAATCTCTGCTGCTTTAATGTTATTAATGTATATCATACTGAAAAGAAAAGATATGTTCTGAAAAAGCCTTTCCTCACGGGAAGGCTTTGTTTGGATGGTAATATGTTGACTGTTTTAGTCGGGTCTGACATAATAACAAAAAGACACACATATTCAGCAGAAAGGGTGTAGAGAATGAATGAAGAAAGAATGTTTCATATAGGAATAAAAAAAGATACAGGAATAGAATATGCTATTCTTCCTGGTGATCCGGGAAGAGTTGATAAAATAGCTGAATATCTGAAGGAACCCACGTTCCTTGCCGAAAACAGGGAATTCAGATCTGTCGCAGGTTACATCGGGAATACACGTGTGATCGTCACATCCACAGGTATCGGAGGTCCGTCTGCCGCGATCGCTCTGGAGGAACTGGCTGTCTGCGGGGTAAAAACAGCGATCCGGGTGGGAACCTGCGGTGCAATGCAGGAAAAAATAGTTCCGGGTGATCTTATAATACCTGTGGCTGCAGTCAGAATGGAGGGCACATCTAAGGAATATGCTCCTATAGAATATCCTGCCGCTGCAGATCTGGACGTTACAATTGCCCTGAAAAACGCCTGCAACAGACTGGATGTTTCTTATTTTACAGGTGTAGTTCAGAGTAAGGATTCATTTTACGGCCAGCATTCACCTGAGAGGATGCCAGTTTATTATGAGCTGGAAAATAAATGGGAAGCCTGGAAAAGACTTGGTGTCCTTGCATCTGAAATGGAAACAGCAGCACTTTTTACAGTTTCCCGTACACTGGATATCAGGTGCGGATGCATTCTTCACGCATTGTGGAATCAGGAAAGGAAAAAGGCAGGATTAATTGATAGCGACAGCTTTGATACAGATATTGCGATCAAGGCGGCAGTGTATGCTATATGTGAACTGTCTGGTGAGAATAATGAGTAACAGATCAAAGCTTATTGCTGTCGTAGGCCCGACTGCTTCCGGAAAAACTTCGTTGTCTGTGGATCTGGCGCTGAAGCTTAACGGGGAAATAATATCTGCTGATTCAATGCAGATATATAAGGGAATGGATATTGCCACAGCAAAGCCTTCAAAGGAAGAAAAAAAGGGAATACCTCATCACCTTATGGATTTTCTTGACCCAACTGAAAATTTTTCTGTTTCACATTTTGTTACGATGGCGCATTCTGTTGCAGACGACATTATTTCCAGAGGCAAGCTTCCAATCCTATGCGGAGGGACAGGTCTTTATGTAAGATCTTTCATTGAGAATATAAGGTTTTCGGATGAAAAATCAGATCCGGAGCTAAGAGAAGAGCTTTTGTCAAGATATAAAAACGAGGGGGGAGAGATTCTTATCAGAGAACTATCAGTTTTTGATCCACAGACCGCATCACAGCTGATCCCCTCTGCATATAAGAGAATAATAAGAGCAATCGAGATATACAGAATAACAGGGATACCCATGTCAGAGTGGGTTAAAAAATCAAAAGAAGTTCCGTCTCCCTATGATTCACTTGTAATCGGGATAACATTTTCAGACAGACAAAAACTATATGAGCGAATAAATAAGCGAGTCGATATTATGCTTGAAGAAGGACTGGTAGAGGAAGCTAAGAAATTTTATTCCTCAGATGTAAGCCAGACAGCAGCAGCAGCCATTGGTTATAAAGAGCTGCGTCCTTATCTCGAGGGAGAAAAAAGCCTGGAAGAAGCAGTGGAAGACCTCAAAAAGGAAACCAGACATTATGCAAAACGACAGCTCACATGGTTTCGCAGGGATGAATATATAAAATGGATAGAATCGGATAAATGCGTGAATGTGCTAGACGAGGCGCTCAGAATAATACGACAGGAAAACTTCAATTAATGATTGATATGCATTTTATACAATTGTCAAAGATATTAATTGGTGATTTTTTAAGGTCTCAGGGGATTTTATTCTGAAGCTATATTTACTTTTTTTATGTAAAGTGGTAAAATAACTATATATTTCTAAAAAACAGGAGATTATGATGGAAAAGGATAAAACAGTTGTAGTAAAAAAAGTAATTGTTGCTGTTATGGCCGTTCTTGTAATCACCTATATTATTTCCGTAGTCCTGAAGGCTAATTTTACTCAGGTCAAGACCGAGACAGCTAACGTTATGACTGTATCGGATTCTATACCGGTAAAGGGTTATTTTATTCGTGATGAAAAAGTAGTGTCACACGACGGCGATGGATATATTTCATATTTGCTTAGTGACGGAGATAAGATCTCAAAGAATGAACCTGTAGCCAATGTTTTTGTCAATGCAGATGCAGCAATTGATAAACAGACGATAGACAGACTTGATGAACAGATCAACAGCCTGAAACAGCTTGATAAAGCAGCAGGGGTTATTTCTGTTTCTCCCGATGAGTTAGATAAGAATATCTATACGATCCTTTCGTCAGTCAACAGGAATGTCAACGAGAAATCATTTATAGATGCTGATAAAAATCTGAATGAAGCATTGTACTACATAAATGAAAGACAGCTTGTTACAGGCAAAACAGAGAGCTTTGCTCCCAAGATCAATGAGCTTGAAAAGGAAAGCCGGGAGCTGAAAAAAGAATACAATTCTTCAAAAAAGAATAAGGCGATAACTTCTCCGGATACCGGTTATTTCTGTTGTTCTGCAGATGGATATGAGAATGTTCTGAAAACTTCAGATCTTGGCGATATCCAGGTGGGGGACTTTTCCAGCGGAAAGTACAAAAAACAGGATGTGGATAAAAATGTACTCGGAAAAATAATGTCCGGCGTATATTGGTATGTAGCTTGCGAAGTCAAGTCCGAGGATGTTCTGAAAATCAAAACCTCAGACTCTCTTTTCCTGGATATACCTACCGCAGATAATGATAAAATCGCAGTAGAGCTTTATGATGTGAATCAGAAAACGAAAACTTCTGATGCTGTGGTTATTCTGAGGGGGAATTATATCAATTCTGAAATTGTAAAGCTGAGAACAGAGGATATTTCTATCATCCTTAATACATATAAAGGAATATATGTTTCCAAAAACGCTGTTCACCAGAGACAGGTGACAGAAACTGTAACGGATAAGAACGGTAAAAAATCCGAAGTAACAAAAACAGTTACCGGTGTTTACATACAGCTCGGAAACGAGATACTGTTCAAGCAGATAGTTCCGCTGTTCACCGGAGATGATTATGTAATTTGTAAGCAGGATCCGGATGACGAAGAGCTTGTGACTGATGAATTCGGTATACTGAAAGCTTTTGATGAGGTAGTGGTGGAAGGAGCGAATTTGTATGACGGAAAGATTATCGACAGAGCAACTTAGACTTTGTGATGATGTCAGGAAAAACTATTACGAGATAACAGAAAACATCTCAAAGGCAGCTGAGAAGTCGGGCAGAGCTTCTTCTGATATAACCTTTCTTGCAGCTACAAAAACAGTAGAGCCTGAAATCATTAATTATGCAATATCTCTCGGTCTGAAAAAGATTGGAGAAAACCGGGTGCAGGAGCTGCTTTCCAAATATGATCGTTATGATCTTGAAAATGCAGATCTGCAGTTTATTGGTCATTTACAGACAAATAAAGTCCGGCAGATAATCGGTAAGGTCTCTATGATCCAGTCTGTTGATAGTATGAAGCTTGCTAATGAGATCTCAAAGCAGTCGATTAAAAACGGATTGACCACAGATGTTCTCATTGAGGTAAACATAGGAAGAGAAGAGAACAAGTCCGGAGTGCTGGCGGAAAATTGCGATGAATTAATTGAGAATATTGGCGCTTTAGAAGGAATCAACGTCAAGGGATTGATGTGTGTACCGCCAATTTGTGACACTAAACAAGAAAATTTTAAATTTTTCGATAATATGTACAAACTATTTATTGACATTTCATCGAAAAAATATGATAATGTAAGTATGGACTTTTTATCAATGGGTATGTCCGATGATTACACAGAGGCCATTCTGTCAGGTGCAAATATGGTACGGGTCGGCTCACGACTTTTTGGCGCCAGAATTTACAGATAATAAACAGGAGGAAATTAAAATGGCAAACATAATGGGAAAATTCAAGAGCATTCTTAAGCAGCCCGAGGAAGAAGTAGCTTACGATGATTACTATGAAGAGGATGAGGCTATGGATGTAGATTCTGATTCTGAAATGGATTATGATGAACCTGCAGATGATACAGATTCCTCAGCAAGCAACAACGTCATCAATATGCATGACAGCGCAAGCGTACAGTTCGTACTCTTTAAGCCGGAAGCATTTGATCAGACCGTAAAAGAGATGGCAGATGAGCTCATGAAGAGAAATACAGTCATTCTTAATGTTGAGGATACAAACAAGGATGTTTCAAGAAGAATTATTGATTTTCTTGGCGGTGTAGCCTATGCAAACAGCGGTAACGTTAAAAAGGTTGCCGAAGATACTTTTATTATCATGCCGAGTAATGTAACCCTTTCAGGACAGGATGCAATGGATGAAGTCGGCAGCGACAATGTATATTTCTGATAATGATAATTATATAGCTTTAACCGCGGACTTTAAATAATGAAGAAAGGATTTTTCTATGCTTACTTTGGAAGAAATCGAAAACATAACTTTCCGTAAAGCTGGTCTTAGCGGATATAAAATAGAAGATGTTGATTCTTTTGTAGATAAGGTTATTGACAAAGTCAGAAGCCTTGAGCTTGCGAATAAAGAGCTTGAAAGCCGAATAGATTCGCAGAATAAAGATATCCAGAAATACAAGGAAAAAGAGGAAGGCGTTCAGAACGCGCTTATCACTGCTCAGATCACGGCTAAGAAAATTATTGACGAAGCTAATGAAAAGTCCGAAAAGACTGTAAGCGAGGCTCAGGCCGAAGCTGAAAAGCTCGTCAGGGAAGCTAAGGAGAGAACCGATAAGCTTAATGCTGAAACAGATGCGAAGATCGAAGAGGTCATGAATAAGGCTCTCAGAGAATCTTCGGAGAAGATTGATGAGAATAACAGGATCCTTGATGCACAGAAAAAGAATATTATCAGGATCATGGGCGAAGCCAATAAATTCAGAAATTCACTTATCCAGTCATATAAACAGCACCTGAATATAATAAACTCTATGTCAAAGGCTGAAGATTTTAAAAAGCAGCAGAAGGAACTTGATGAAAAATTCCCTCCTGCTGAAGGAAATCGTCCGGTAGTTCTTTCAGGAGCTGACAGCGATTCTTCTTCTGAGGATTCCGCGGATATTTCTTCTGATAATGACATCAGTTCATCAAGCAGCAATGATATGAAAGAATAATTTTTATCATATCTTTTATGACAATTGAATGTCGCAGCTGCAACGGTAGCTGTTGTTTTTATGCATGACCTATATTCCATCATATCCGACACATCCGTGTCGGATTTTGGACTTGTAAAATGGAATAAAACTATAAAGAGGAGAGAAAATAATGCCCCAGGATTATAACAAAACACTGAATCTGCCAAAAACAGATTTCCCGATGAGAGCAGGATTACCTAAATCGGAACCGGTTACACTTAAAAGATGGCAGGATAATAAAACTTACGAGCGGCTTATGGAGCTTAACGAAGGTAAGCCCCTGTACGTGCTTCATGATGGTCCTCCATATGCCAATGGTGACATACATCTGGGCCATGCGCTCAATAAGACCCTTAAGGATATAATTGTCAGATATAAGAATATGACCGGCTTTAAATCTCCGTATGTTCCGGGCTGGGATACTCATGGTCTCCCGACTGAACTTAAGGCTCGTCAGAAGGCCGGCGTCAGCAGCAGCGATGAGATCTCTGATGTAGAGCTCAGAAAGATCTGCCGTGAATTTGCTACTACATATATCAACGGACAGAGAGAGCAGTTCAAGCGCCTGGGCGGTATCGGAGAGTGGGATAATCCTTATATCACACTTACTCATGATTTTGAAGAGAAACAGATTGAAATATTTGCCGAAATGGCAAGTAAGGGTTATATCTACAGAGGTCTAAAGCCTGTTTACTGGTGTCCCGATTGTCAGACTGCTCTTGCTGAAGCAGAGATAGAATATGCAGAGGATCCTTGTCATTCGATATATGTTAAATTCAAAGTTACTGATGATATGGGAAAGCTTACTTCTATGGGAGCAGAGCTTAAGAACACTTATTTTGTTATCTGGACAACTACAACCTGGACCCTTCCGGCAAATGTAGCTATTTGCGTTGGTCCCCGATTCAATTACAGCCTCATCAAGTGTGACGGCGAGTATTATGTTATGGCTGAGGAGCTTTACGCTGCGGCTATGGAAGCTGCTGGTAAAGAGGATTATGAGGTTATCGGAACAATAAAGGGCAGTGAGCTTGAATATATGAAAACTGCTCATCCTTTTATTGACAGAACTTCTATGGTTATCGTCGGAGAGCATGTTACACTTGAAAGCGGAACAGGCTGTGTTCATACTGCTCCTGGTCATGGTGTTGATGACTATAATGTATGCAGAAATTACCCTGAGCTTCCAATGGTAGTTCCGGTTGATGCACAGGGCGTACTTACAGAAGAAGCCGGAATGTTTGCTGGCTTGAAAACAGATGATTCCAATAAACCGATTGCAGAATATCTTGAAAAGACAGGTGCTCTTTTTGCTCTTAAAAAGATCATCCATCAGTATCCTCACTGCTGGAGATGTAAGAATCCTGTTCTTTTCCGTGCTACAAAGCAGTGGTTCTGCTCCGTTGACGATATAAAGGAAAACGCTGTAGATGAGATAAAGAAAATAGAATGGGTGCCTGCATGGGGTGAAGACAGGATCACTTCAATGGTTCGCGAACGCAAAGACTGGTGTATATCCCGTCAGAGAAAATGGGGTGTTCCGATTCCGATTTTCTTCTGCAAGGATTGCGGAGAGCCGGTAATGGATAAATCAGCAATGCTCCATGTTGCTCGTCTCTTCGGAGAGCACGGTTCTGATATATGGTATGCAAAGGATGCTTCCGAGCTTGTTCCCGAGGGTCTGTCTTGTTCAAAGTGTGGATGCAAGGAATTTGATAAGGAAAAAGATATAATGGACGTCTGGTTTGATTCAGGTGTTTCACACATAGCAGTCTGTGAATCACGTCCTTATCTCAAGTGGCCGGCTGATCTTTATCTTGAAGGTGCAGATCAGTACAGAGGCTGGTTCCAGTCATCACTTCTTACCTCTGTTGCTTCAAGAGGCTGTGCTCCATATAAAACTGTTGTTACTCACGGCTGGGTCGTTGACGGTCAGGGAAGAAAGATGTCAAAATCCCTTGGTAATGGAATAGAGCCCGCAGAGGTAATTGCACAGTATGGTGCCGATATTCTCAGACTCTGGGTTTCTTCTACTGATTATCAGGCGGATGTCCGTATTTCAAAGGAAATACTTGCTCAGCTTAGCGAGGCATACAGAAAGATCAGAAATACAGCACGATATATCCTGGGCAATATCAGTGATTTTGATCCCGATAAAGATATGGTATCTATAGATGACCTTCTTCCCATCGACAAGTGGGCTCTGATGAAGCTTGATGAGCTTAATGATAAGGTACGCAAGGCTTACGATACATATGATTTTCATATAGTGTATCAGGCTCTGCATAATTTCTGTGTAGTTGATATGAGTAACTTCTATTTTGATGTTCTCAAAGACAGGCTCTATACAGAAAAATCAGACAGCATTGAAAGACGTGCTGCACAGACAGCAATTTATAAGATACTTGATGCAATGGCACGACTTGTTTCTCCGATACTTGTTTATACCGCTGATGAGATCTGGCAGTATATGCCTCATGACGCCTCAGCAAATTCTGAGAATGTTCTTTTCAATGATATGCCGGAAAAGACAGGCATCGTTATTGATGAAGATTTTGTCGCTATGTGGGACAGAATCCATGAGATTAGAGATATCGTAAAAAAGGCTCTGGAGCCTCAGATAAAAAGCAAGGCTATACGTTCATCACTTGAAGCTAAAATAGTGCTTAAATGTAAAGGGGAACAGCTGGATTTCCTCAGATCAGCTGAAAAAGAACTTTCTGCCGCATTTATCGTATCTTGCGTGGAGCTTGTTGAAGATAACTGTGACGATCTTCAGGTTGAGGTTGCACATGCAGACGGCGAAAAGTGCGAGCGCTGCTGGATATTCAGTAAAACTGTTGGTTCAGTTCCTGAACACCCAACGCTCTGCAGTCGCTGTGCAGGCGTTATCAATTCCATGGCTGAGATGATCTCCGATTAATAATTTGTAATAAACATTATGAAGCGGTGTATTTTCTACACCGCTTTGTTATACTAATATTCGATAAGATGCTTTAATTAGAGATTTGAGCGGTAAATTTTGCAGAACGAGGCAGAGGACACCGCTTGGCTGACGCCAAGCAAGGACGATAACGAAGTTATGCAGAATTTAACGCCAAAGATATTAAAGTGTTCTGTCGAATATTAGTATTAAATGAACGGAAAGGAAATTATATGGTTTTAGGCATCGTGATTATATTATCCGCCTTGATCGTTATTATAGATCAGGTGATAAAATATTTTATTTATTCAAATCTCTCTCCTGATGGAAGAGTTACAATTATTGATGGTCTTTTGTCCTTTGTTTATTCCGAAAACAAAGGTGCCGCTTTTGGAATCTTCCAGAATGCAACACTTATTTTTGCTGTTATTACAATTGCACTGATTGCAGTTTTTCTTTTTCTGCTGATTACAAAACGTTTCTCCGGAAAGCTGTTTACTGCATCTATTATTCTGATTATCGGTGGCGGTATCGGTAATCTATGGGATAGATTATTCAGAGGAGTTGTAATAGATTATATTTCCTTTTCATTTTTCCCTCCAATCTGTAACTTTGCAGATTATTGCATAACAATAGGTGCTGCATTATTTATTCTCAGCATTATTCTCTTGCCTGAATCAAAAGAAAAGTCCCGTGTATCGGAAGGAGACTCAGATGATGAATAAGCTTGAACTTAAAGCGGATGATTCTTCTGAGGGGAAAAGACTTGATGTATTCCTTGCAAATAAAGATGAAAGCCTGACCCGGTCGTCTGTTCAGAAAATGATAGAAAACGGATGCTGTACTGTAAACGGCATTAATCCTTCCAAGAATTATAAACTAAAAAACGGGGATGTTGTAATACTGACAGTACCTGATCCTGTTGCTCTGGAAGCTGCTCCTGAGGATATTCCTCTGAGCATATTATATGAAGATGAGGATCTTTTAGTGGTTGATAAACCAAAGGGGATGGTTGTCCATCCTGCTGCAGGAAACTATAACGGGACTCTTGTAAATGCTGTTCTTTTTCATTGTGGGGACAGCCTTTCAGGGATAAATGGTGTTCTGAGACCTGGTATAGTTCACAGAATAGACAAGGATACGAGCGGACTTCTTATTGTTGCAAAAAATGATAATTCCCACAGGCTTCTTGCCGAGCAGATAAAAGCTCACAGCTTTACAAGAAAATATCAGGCTGTAGTTTATGGGAACATAAAGGATGATGAAGGAACAATAGATGCTCCTATCGGACGGCACCCGGTAGACAGAAAAAAAATGACAGTGATCTATAAAAATTCAAAAAATGCTGTTACTCATTACAAGGTTTTAGGAAGATATAACGGATTTACGCATCTGGAACTAAAGCTTGAAACAGGAAGAACTCATCAGATAAGAGTACATATGTCTCATATAGGTCATCCGGTTGCAGGAGATGCTGTTTATGGGCCTAAAAAAGTTATTAAATCCCTTTGCGGGCAGTGCCTTCATGCATATTTTATTTCTTTCACACATCCCAGATCAGGGGAGACCATCACTCTTTCATCAGATCTGCCTGAATACTTTACTGATTTTTTAAATAAGATCAAAAATACATAAATACTGAAAAATCCGTTTTTAACGCTGACAGCTTTTGAACCTGTCAGCGTTTTTTCAAACTGATGCAAGTATGCACTTGATAAGATGATCC
Source organism: uncultured Clostridia bacterium (assembly GCA_947169745.1). GTDB lineage: Bacteria > Bacillota > Clostridia > Oscillospirales > Acutalibacteraceae > UBA1213. Next base: position 114,011 of record CAMVQZ010000001.1, on the reverse strand, counting down.
TCTGTGTAGCTTTCATACTTATTTTTACAGCAAAATGGGATAATATCACCCAGTTTTTCTATTCCGTAAATGCTATACAGAGCAGAAAGAAAATATGTCTTATCCGTTTTTTCATCGATAAGCTCTTTATACTCGTCAGGAAAGATAAACTTGTAATCAGTGATTACAGTTCCCGGCACGGTTGCTTTCGGCTCTTCTGTTGTAAAAACTACTGTCATCCCCGTGGTTCTCAGGGGAATATTTATCTCATCCGGAGATACTACAATACCCTTCAGCGATATGCTTTCCTTACAGTCGTATACAGAGATATTGACTCCATATTCATTGTTAATCCTCGCAGCCTCATTTTCATAAAATTTTGGCATTTCTGTCAGGATATTAAGATTTGAAGTGTATTTCAGCAAATCTGTAATAAAACCCGGATGCTCAGCTTTTTTATCGTAGTATGTTATTATTGTACCTGCAGGATCCGGATCGGCTTTGTCAAGTATACAACGTATATAGTTTTCCATCATTTTTATTTTAAAGCTGTTGTCATTGAATCTTTTGAACCTGGTATTAAAAAGATTAAGGTCCTCACTGCAGAGTATGGTTTTTGTTCTCCCGATACATTCATTATAAATCTTTTCAAAGTTTATGTTTCCCCGTCTAAGACAATAGTTGATGTATAATACGGAAATTCCAGCCGCATCCTTAATTTCACCGTCAATTTTATCTCTTATTATCAGGGATGAAATTTTGTTTTTCAGGTTTTTACTGGTTTGTTTCTCGACATTCAGAACAGTAAGCATTATTTCTCCTTTCGGATCGGGTCATTATTATTTTCGTAGTTATCTGGAAATCGGATAATTAATGCTATGACATCTAAGAAGAAATAATACCTGCTGATAAAAAGTGCCGCTTTGATATAGCAACAATTACAAATAAATGTAATTAGCTTTATCAGAGCGGCACTCAATTATTTATTCGGTTTTACTGTCCAATTCACTTGATTCATCAGCGCTGTTTCTCAGATCTTCGACGGTGCTTTCCGTTTTGCTCCGGACATCACTTACAGTGCTTTGTACTCCTTCATTAATATCTTCGGCTGTACTTCCAAGACCTTCGGCTGCATTATCCGCAATGCTTTCAGCTCCGCTTACAGCATCATCAACGATCTCTGAAACAGCATTTCCTTCATTATCGCCGTCACCGATAATACCGTTTTTGTCTGTAACTTTTCCATCTGCAGCTTCATCTGTACGAGTTTTTGCAATATCATTTTTTGTATCTGAACTGCTTGAAGTTGCAGAGGTGTTTGCCTGATCATTTGTATTTGTCTTGCAGGCAGTAAGTCCGAGGCACAAAGTCAGAGCAAAGAATAGGCTGATAATATATTTCATGGTAAAAAACTCCTTTTTTCCGGAATTATCTCCGAATAATTATTATGATATTATTATTATCAATGCGGAAGTATTTATACATATATTTTACAGATGCGAATTGTATAGAATATATAATAATAATGTCTACAAAATAAATTTTTGTCGAAAATGTTGACCTTTGTTAGTTTTCCTTGTAGAATATTAAGTAGGTAGGAAAGAATATCCAGTTTTTTATTTGATGGCGGGTGTTAAAAATGAGCAATACAATAATCACAATTGCAAGAAGCTATGGAAGCGGCGGAAGGACAATAGGTAAGGAACTTGCTGAATTCAGAGGCGTTCCATATTATGACAGAAACATTATATATCTTGCCTCGGATAAGAGTGGCGTTGATCCTAAGATTTTTTCAGAAAACGATGAGTTTGTAAAACCTAAATTTATTGACAGAGTCGCTGCTATGGGAAAAAAACTGATACCGCCTGAGACAAGAAAATTCAGTTCCAGGGAAAATATTTTTAAATATCAATCAACAGTCATAAAGGATCTTGCATCGAGAGGGGATTGTGTTGTAATCGGCAGATGTGCCAACTATACCCTTAAAGATACCGGTCATAAGCTTATCAAAGTTTTTATCTGGGCGCCGAAGGATTATTGTATCAGGAACGTTATGGAAAAACTGTCTATTTCAGAATCAGAGGCAGAAAAAACTATCAATGACATCAACAGACATAGAAGAGAGTATTTCAAGTACTACACAGGGAAAGACTGGGATAGCGCATTAAATTATGATCTGTGTATAAACTCAGCTCAGTATGATAAAAAGACGGCGGTCAGTCTTATCAGCAGTTATGCAGATATTATTTCATCTTTATGATATAGCTGATTATACTGTCAGTCTATGAGAACCAAATCAGATAACGCATAGCATGCGCATGCTGCCAGGAGAGTGAAATGCCGGAAGTCAGAATAAAATCTGTTGCGAATATCAACCTGCGAGGACGGATGAATATGGTACTAGTATTTTCTGAGGCGCAGCGACGCCGGATGACGCGCCACGAGAGTATCAACAAATATAAACGAGCGAATGAAAGGAGCAATTGTGCGACTTTACGCTTTGCGTTTCTGATTTCTGATTTTTTATAAAAATATACTTGACATTATGTTTTAATTATGATATTATATATAAGTCGCAGGGAGTTACCTGCGAAACATGGAGAGGTATCGAAGTGGTCATAACGAGGCGGTCTTGAAAACCGTTTGTCCGCAAGGACACATGGGTTCGAATCCCATCCTCTCCGTCATATAGTATCCCGATATCTTCGGGTATCGGGATATTTATTATTATTCACCGGATGGAGGATTACCCAAGTGGTGAAGGGGCTCCCCTGCTAAGGGAGTAGGTCGGGGAACCGGCGCGAGGGTTCGAATCCCTTGTCCTCCGCCAGGATCGGCAGCAGGCGAAAGCGGCTGCCGATCTTATTATAACCGATAAAAAAGAATACGACAGTTCGTTTGCGCCATCCTGTCGTAAAACAAAACCAGGGCAATGTGATCTGAAAGATCATTCTAAAATTTTGCGCCTGCGTATTTGTAGGCGTTTTTTGTTTGGTGATGATAATGTATAGTTTAAAGTGTTCGGCATCATTTGACAGTGCACATTTCCTTTCGGGCTATGAAGGAAAATGCGCCAATATCCACGGACACAGATGGGTCGTTGAGGCTGTATTCTGTGGAAAGGACTTAAGAAATTCAGGCAGCCAGAGGGGAATGCTTGTCGATTTCGGTGATATTAAAGGTGTACTAAGAGAAATAGCAGCTGGATTTGACCATTCGTTGATATATGAAAAAGGATCCCTTAAGGATAGTACGATTCTTGCTCTTAAGGATGAAAACTTCAAACTGGTAGAATTAGATGTACGTCCCACTGCTGAGAATTTTGCCCGTATTATCTTTATTAAGCTCAGAGATACAGCTCTTCCTGTCCGCTCCGTAACTGTTTATGAGACGCCGGATAATTGTGCTGTATATGAGGAGGATGATCTGTAGTGTTTCCTGTGGCAGAGCATTTTATTAGTATTAACGGTGAAGGTACAAGGGCAGGAGAGCTTGCAGCTTTTATCCGTTTCAGACTTTGTAATCTTGATTGCTCCTATTGCGATACAAAGTGGGCAAATTCATCTGATTCACCTGCTGAATATATGACAGCTGAGGAACTTACGGAATGGGTGATCCATTCCGGAGTGAAAAATGTTACCCTGACCGGTGGTGAGCCGTTGCTTCAAAGGCATCTTAATATACTTGTGGATATGCTTATGGAAAAAGGACTGCGGGTTGAGATAGAAACTAACGGAAGCATTCCTGTTGATAACAATGAATATAAATCCAGACCGGTATTCACCATTGATTACAAGCTTCCATCAAGCGGTATGGAGGAAAAAATGTATCCTGATAATTTCAGATATCTGACTAAAAAGGATACGGTGAAATTTGTTGCAGGCAGTAATGAGGATCTTTTGCGTGCCGTCGAGGTAATAAATGAATATTATCTCTGTGATCAATGCAATGTGTATTTCAGCCCTGTATTCGGAAAAATCGAACCGGTCGAAATAGTGAATTTTATGATCGATAATAAATTGTCTGATGTAAGGCTTCAGCTGCAGCTTCATAAATTTATATGGGATCCTGAGAAGAGAGGTGTATGAATATGGATCTGAAAGCAATCGAATATCATATCAGAGGACTTCTTGAAGCGATAGGAGAGGATCCGGATAGAGAAGGACTTCGTGAAACTCCTGGAAGGGTCGCAAATATGCTTTCTGAAGTACTTGAGGGATCAGCATATTCTAATCATGATATCGCTCAGATGTTTGGGAAAACCTTTTCTGTCACTTCAGATGATAATGATAATATTGTTGTTATGAAGGATATTACTGTATTCAGCTATTGTGAGCATCATCTTGCTCTGATGTATGATATGAAGGTCAATGTCGCATATATCCCTAATAAAAAAGTACTGGGACTGAGTAAGATTGCAAGGATCTGTGATATGGCAGCAAAGCGGCTTCAGCTTCAGGAGAAGTTGGGGAATGATATTGCAGATATTATTTCTGAGGCAGCTGACACTCCGGATGTTGCTGTAATGATATGCGGCAGTCATAGCTGTATGACCGCGAGAGGAATAAAAAACGCTTCCTCTAAGACCGTTACTTCAACGTACAGGGGTGTTTTTAAGAACGACAAAGATCTGAAGGACATTGTTCGTTTTGATTAAGGAGGGACACATAATGAAGGCTCTTGTTTTGTTCAGCGGAGGTGTAGACAGTACGACCTGTCTTGCGATAGCCATAGATAAATATGGTGCAGATCAGGTTCTGGCTCTGACTGTTTCATATGGTCAGAAGCATATCAGGGAAATAGAGTCTGCTGACAGGATTGCCGGATACTATAATGTCATGCATAAAACAATTGATCTGTCACTGATTTTTGAAGGCTCTGATTGTTCTTTGCTAAAGGGGTCTGCCGCTGACATACCGGATGAAAGCTATGAGGAGCAGCTGAAAAAAACAGGAGGGGAGCCTGTTTCAACATATGTTCCTTTCAGAAACGGATTGTTTCTTTCAAGTGCAGCAAGTATCGCTTTGTCTTGTGGATGCGAAGAAATATACTATGGCGCTCATAGTGATGATGCTGCTGGAAACGCATACCCGGACTGCAGCGAAGAATTCAACGAAAGCATATCAAAAGCAATTTACCTTGGCAGCGGTAATCACCTCAAGGTAATTGCGCCGTTTGTAAATAAGTCTAAGTCTGAGGTGGTCAGGATCGGTCTGGAGTTAAATGTTCCATACGAGCTGACCTGGAGTTGTTACAATGGATCAGATGTTCCTTGTGGAGTATGCGGTACCTGCCGCGACAGGATAGCTGCATTCAAAGCAAACGGTATTGAGGATCCATTGATGGAGGCTGAGAAAAAATGATGAGAGAAAAGGAAACAGAAAATCTGACATTGCTGGGAAGCAAATCAACTGTATATAATTCTGAGTATTCGCCTGAGGTATTAGAAACATTTCAAAATAAACACCCGGAGAATGATTATTTTGTAAAATTCAATTGTCCAGAATTTACAAGCCTTTGTCCCATAACAGGACAGCCGGATTTTGCGTCTGTTTATATCTCCTATATTCCCGATAAGCTTATGGTTGAAAGCAAATCCCTCAAGCTTTATCTTTTCAGTTTTCGGCAGCACGGAGCATTTCACGAGGACTGTGTAAATATTATAATGAAAGATCTGATCAAACTCATGGATCCGAAATATATTGAAGTTTGGGGTAAATTTCTCCCAAGAGGTGGTTTATCAATTGATCCTTACTGTAATTACGGACGTCCAGGATCCAGATATGAGGATCTGGCATGGAAAAGACTTTCAGAACATGATATGTATCCCGAAACAATTAATAACAGATAAGAAAGATAACAAAATCCAGTCTCAATAAGCAGCCCGTGAGGGGTGCGGCGGCGGAAGGAATGAGTACTAGCTAAGAAAACGAGCGCCGGATGCCGCGCGACGAAAGTATATGTACGCACGACAGAGTGAGTGCAAACGAGCGATTACGCGAACACGGGTCCAGCGTCACACTGGACGCTGGGGTTAGTGTAAAATAATTCTGGGATAAACAGGCGCTTGCTGTCAGAAGATTGAAAAGCCAGAAGTCAAAGTAAACAAGCCGCGAATAGCAGCCTGTGAGGGCTGCGGCGGCGGAGGTTGGGAGCATTGTCTGAGGTGATGAGCGCCGGACGCCGCGGCACGGTAGTTTATATACGTACGACAGAGCGAGTGTAAACGAGCGATAACGCGAATTGCTCAGTGCGAGCACGCACCGGTGGGTGCTGGGAGTGGTGGTTGACATTTCAGATTAATTAAATTATAATGATAGTAGAGTAATACCGTAGCGGAAGATCGATTACATCATTTTTTTCGAATGAAGACTTGCGAAAGTCAAAATATCGTTCTTGTTATTCACGGTATTTATTTTTTATTTGCGGCAGGCAGATTTTTTAGAACAGTGTCGGAGCGACCGGATGAATCCGGGCTCTTTTTTTATAGGAGTGATTTAATGATCTACACAGAATTGACTAAAAAAGCACTGATTATTTGTTTTGAAGCTCATAAGGATCAAAAGGATAAGAATGGTATGCCCTATGTTTTTCATCCGTTTCATCTTGCAGAACAAATGAAGGATGAAATTACAACAGTCGTTGCTTTATTACATGATGTTGTTGAGGACACTTCTGTTACATTTGAAGATCTGAAGAAGAACGGTTTCCCGGAAGAGGTTATACAGGCATTGCAGGTTTTGACAAGATCGCCTGAAACGGATTATATGGATTATATAACAGGGATTAAGGACAATGATGTGGCTGTTACAGTCAAGCTGGAGGATCTGAAACATAACAGCGATCTTAGCAGATACAGCAATATTACCAATGCAGATATTGAAAGAAATAAAAAATACCTGGATGCACTGGATTATTTGAAACAACAACAAAAAGATAATTCCTGATGTGAATATTACATCAGTCTGATTATATTATCTCAATTAATATCAATAAGGTTTGGAGATACATAAATGTACGATTTTAATAAATTTATTGACCGCAGAAATACTGACTCGATCAAATGGGATATAAAAGATAAAGAGCTTCCGATGTGGGTGGCTGATATGGATTTTCCTGCTGCGCCTGAAATCGTAGAGGCATTCTGTGAAAGACTGAAGCATCCTGTTTTCGGATACAGTAAGCTGTGTGATGAATGGTATGATTCTTATATCAATTGGTGGAAAACATATCATAACATGGAAATGGTCAGGGAACACCTGACTTTCTGTTCTGGTGTTGTTCCTGCAATATCTTCTGTTATCCGCCATCTTACAGTTCCGGGAGATAAGATTGTTCTGCTGACTCCGAATTACAATCATTTCTATAACTGTATCAATGATAACAGCAGGGATGTATCTGAGGTTGAAATGTCCTATGATGGAAGCAGTTATAATATTGATTTTGATAAGCTTGAGGCTGCGCTTTCGGAACCTGATACAACTATGATGATAGTATGCAATCCTCAGAATCCCACAGGTACAATATGGGACAGCTCGGATCTGAAGAGAGTAGGGGAGCTATGTAGTAAATACAATGTTTTGGTCGTAGCTGATGAAATTCATTGTGATATTATCACTCCAGGAAAACAATATATACCCTTTGCATCAGTTTCTGAAATAAATAGAAATAACAGCATTACATGTATTGCTCCGACAAAAGCTTTTAATCTTGCAGGGCTGCAGACCTCTGCGCTATATATTCCTGACGACAGAATAAGAAACCGTGTTCGTTCATCCATTGGAAAGGATGAGATATCAATGCCAAATTCCTTTGCTGCTGTAGCTGCAATAGCGGCTTTTTCAAAAGGAAGAAAATGGCTTGAAGAACTGAATGAATACATTTACAGAAATAAGTTGACTGTTAACAGCTTTCTTCAAAAGGAAATCCCACAGATAAAACTTGTCTGGGGCGATGCAACCTATCTGTTATGGCTTGATTGTACAGCGCTGAAAACAAACAGCAAGGAATTTGCTTCAAAGATCAGAAAAAATACAGGTCTTTATGTAATGGCAGGAAGCTATTATGGAAAAGGTGGAGAAAGCTTTTTAAGAATGAATGTTGCTTGTCCCGAGGAATTGCTGCTTGATGGTCTGGAAAGGCTGAAAAACGGAGTCGGACTATGATAAGAGAAATCAATTATACTGAACTTGATGCTTTGCTTGAATTGTATACACATCTGCATGAATCAGATATTCCTGAGAAAACGGAACATTTGCAAAGAACATGGGAAACAATATGCAGGGATAAGAATCACCATATAATCGTTTGTGAGATTGAGGGTAAAATTTTATCCTCCTGTGTATGTGTTATTATTCCAAACCTGACAAGAAACATCCGTCCATATGCCTTTATCGAAAATGTTGTAACTCATATTGATTACAGAGGAAAAGGCTATTCTACCGCTTGTCTGAACTACGCCAGAAAACTGGCTGAAAAAGAAAATTGTTATAAAATGATGTTGCTTACTGATTCAAAACAAGACAGCACATTGAGCTTTTATAGTAATGCAGGATATAACTCCACGGATAAGACTGCCTTTATTCCAGTGGCTGTAATTGAGCATTTCTGCGTTATTCAATTAAAATCATCTTGCAATAAAGAATAGGGGGGAGCACATATGAGTAAAATAAGCAAATATGTCAAAGAACAACGAAAAGCAGAAACGGAGAATTCTGTAGAAAACTTTATGGGCGGTATTTCATATGAATATAATCCCATAGATACACTGAAAATGGTAACAGCATCATCTATTTTCGGAGAACCTCAATATTATCGTGACGGGCAGTTTTCAAAGGCCGGAATAAAGGATGGCATATACCGGACTCATGATCTTTTTGCTCTGTATTCTGTTTTACCTGATAAATTCAACGGAATGAAAACATCTGAACTGATGGAAACTATCATTGATGAAGCCCTGGAATTTGATTTTAAAGCGACTATAGAATGGGCAGCCATTCTCAGAAATGATTATTATCTGAGACTTAATCCTCAGATAATTATGGTACGAGCAGCAATACATCCGAAGAGACAAAAATTCAACGAAGAAAATCCAGGATTTTTTTCTTCAATACAAAAGCAAGTTATGAAAAGAGCGGATGAACCAGTCTCTCAGCTGGAATACTACCTTTTTAAAAACGGGAGCAAGAAGGGTATTCCTAATCTTCTGAAACGAAACTGGGCGTCCAGGTTAGAAGCGTGTACTCTGTATGAAATTCACAAGTATAAAAACAGCGGTATCGGTATGATTGATACTATTCGTATCTGCCATGCAAATTCCCGGATTATTGATACTCTGATGACCACAGGCACAGTTGCAGTAGAGGATGATAATAATACCTGGGAAGCCAAAAGAGCTGCAGGTACTTCCTGGAATGATATTCTTTCTTCAATAAATTTAGGGCATATGGCTCTGCTTCGTAATCTGAGAAGCATATTTACAGAAACCGAAGATGCTGAACTGTGCAGAAAAACAATGCAAAAGCTTAAAGACGGCGTACTGAGCGGTAAACAATTTCCGTTCCGTTATTTTACTGCTATGAAGATGATAGAACACAGCGATGTCCATCATAAAGGTATGATTCTGGACACACTTGAAGAATGTATGGATATTTCGTGTGATAATATGCCTCGTCTTAAAGGAAAAACAATGTGTTTATCTGATAATTCCGGTAGTGCATGGGGTGCATTTAACTCTGAATACGGCAGTGTAACAGTTGCCGAAATCGATAATCTCAGTTCTTTGATAACTGCCCGCAACTCTGACGAGGGCTATATCGGCAAGTTCGGAGATAAACTTATCGTTAAACCTGTCAGCAAAAGGAACGGACTTCTTGCTCAGTGCAAAGAAATCAGTAACAATGAATTTGATGATGTTGGTGGTGACACTGAAAACGGAATATGGATATTCTTCCGTGATGCTATTGATAAAAAAGAACACTGGGATAATATCTTTATATATTCCGATCAACAGGCAGGACATGGAGTTCTTTACGGTACAAAGGAAGGAATGACGGAATATAATAAGCGAGGATTTGGAGCAGATTATTTTGGTCAGTCTTATGTTGATGCAGCAAAGCTCATTCAGGAATACAGGAAAAAGGTCAATTCAGAGGTAAATATATTCAGTGTTCAGACAGCAGGCTATAATAATGTACTGGTTCCTGAGTACGGATACCGAACAAATTTGCTTTATGGATGGACAGGTAAAGAACTAATTTTTGCAGATTATATGATAAAATTCTGGGATAAAAAAATGTAGTTGAATAAGCAAAAAAGAATCCGCTTGTTCGCATTGCTTTAGTATCCCGCAATTGAAAATATATATTATTCTGAATAGAAAGGATATAAACCTATGGATAAAATTCATATTATTGATCATCCTCTTATTAAACACAAGATTACAAAACTCAGAATGGAGAGCACCGGCACAAGCGAGTTCAGAAAGTTAGTTGAAGAAATTGCTATGCTTATGGGTTATGAGGCTCTGAAAGATCTGAAAACGAAGGATATAGAGATAAAAACTCCCATAGAAGATACTATCCAGCCGGTTATAGACGGAAAAAAGATAGCCGTAGTACCAATTCTCAGAGCCGGTCTTGGAATGGTCAATGGTATTCTTTCTCTCGTTCCAAATGCAAAGATAGGGCATATAGGAATGTACAGAGATGAGGAAACCCATGTTCCTCATCCTTACTATTGCAAGCTTCCTCCATTTATTTCCGAGAGGCTTGTTCTTGTTGTTGATCCTATGCTTGCCACCGGAGGATCTCTTGTTGATGCTGTGGATGAGATAAAAAAACAAGGCGGAAAAAATATTAAATGTATCTGTATAATCGCAGCTCCTGAGGGATTAAGCTTCTTTAATAAGAAGCATCCGGATGTAGATCTTTATGTGGGAGCCGTTGACAGATGTCTGAATAATAATGCGTATATTTGTCCGGGTCTCGGAGATGCCGGTGACAGAATATTCGGTACAAAATAATTATAAACTGACAAAGCCGCAGATTAATACTGCGGCCTGTTTTGTATGCCCGGAAAATCCGGATCATCTATTTCTATTTGTTGTGTATTATCTTGCTCTGTGATTTTTGCTCCGAAGAAATTGCGCATTTTTGTCTTACTGGTAATATACCTCCGATATCATATAACTCATTTTTCCCAAGTGATGCAGTGTATACTCCGTAATTCAGGGCAAAGTCTCTTATTTCCTTATGGAAAGGATGCTTATCAATGTCTCCGGAAAATGCAAGTATACTGTCAGATAACAGACCACAGCACCCACCAATAAAGCCGTATTCATAGCCGTCAAGCAAAATATTGCCTGCCGGTATCCTCAAGACATCAATGAGGTTTTTCCTGCACGCCCTGTATATAGACTCGTCGGAGGTTATAACCGCATTTTCTGCTACAACAGCGGTTGAGCATTTCACATATTTCTGGCTGACCTCTATGATTCTGAACCCATTTTCTATGCAGCGATCAGCGATCGATGCATCAGCTGTTTTTTTACACATTATTATTATATTCTTAAGTATACATACATTCAATTTAGGCTCTGACGCCGTTACGTCTTTGGTGTGTATTATTTCAGCGCTCTTTTCTTTTAGTATTTCTGTCATTATTATATTATCACTCGATAAAAAGAAATTATCACGGTAAAAATGCAGCAATCCCATATCTGCATGAAATCGTTCCTGACCAGAGATATTCAAAACAGGGGAGGGAATTAATGCTTTTATATGGTAATTATTATATAGCTCATCAATTATATCTTTTTTTACATCGGAAATTACAACCGCCGTGACATCCCGATCAGGCAGATTTGCGTTTAATACAAATTCATCAGTCATATTTTTTTCAGTAATATCTCAGAGCATCAACCGGTTTAAGAGATGCTGCCTTCAATGCCGGATATATACCGAAGAATACCCCCAGAACAAACGTAAAACTCAGCATCAGGACAATTATATCAATCCGTAATATGAAAGTCAATCCGAATATTACGGAAAAAATAAATGATATAAGATTACCTGTTATCAGACCTGTAACACATCCGATGAGATTAATTACAGCCGCTTCAAATAAAAATTCGCATACTATTATTCCGTCTGATGCTCCTATCGACTTTTTTATTCCGATCTCCTGTGTCCTTTCTTTTACAGATATAAGCATCATATTCATAATGTTAATTCCTGCAACCACCAAGGAGATAGCTGCAGCAACTGATAACACAAAAGAAAATATTCCGATTATACTATTCATATCCTGCTTTTGTTTTGCCATATTTACAGCAGTATATGAATTTTTTCTATTTGAGCTTCTTTCTAATGTTTTAATGATATTATCCCCTAATTTATCATAATCAGTATCGGAGTTTTTGCCTTTTACAATTATCTGCGTAAAGTTATTACTTGAAAGATTTTGCTGCATTGTGGAAAAAGGAATATAAACAAATTCTGGAATAAATCCACCCATTGTATTTTCAAGTAATCCGTTTCCCGTTTTAATTACCCCTATAACCGTATATTTATCTGTAGAATTTCCGCTGTTTATTATTATTTTTTTACCCTTATAGTTTCCTTCTTTAAAATTGTTCTCCGCAAATTTCTGATCAACAACACACACTCTTGCATTTTTTGAAATATCTATGCTGTTAAAAAATCTTCCGCTTTGAATTTTCAGAGATATGGTCTTATCAGCATTATTGTCAAGACCCCATAGATATATATCCTTTCGCTTGTTTTCCACGAATACATTTGTTGATTCAAATATAAGAGGGAGAGCAGAACAGACCTTTTCCGAGGAACGTATCGTATTCAATTCTTTTGTTGTTAACGGAACACTGTCGTCGTTACCTTTGATTGATGTTCCTCCCATACCGAGACTGTCTATTTCGTTATTTAATGCAGCAGTTCCATAATCTCCTATGCTGACGATCATAATAACAGCTGCAACTCCTACTGCTATACCTGAAATACTCAGAATCAACCGCATTTTATTCAAAAACAGGCAACGTATTGATTTTACTATCAATTCGATCATTTCTGCTCTCCCGATGTTTTTTTCAGTATGCTTCCGTCTTTTAGTTCGGATTCAGATATAAGGATCGTATCGTCTTTATCAAGGCCTTTCAGAACAGCTATCCCGTCCTTGTATTCTTTACCGGTTTCAATATATTTTTTCCTTGCTGTATTTTTGTATGAAATATATACATATTCCCCGTTGTCATCGTTGTTGATATATTCATACGGCACAAGCAGTAAATTTTTATCTGTAAACGTTATTATGGTACATTCCGCTGTGTAGCCGACTTTCAGTGGTTCGGAGGTGTTTTCTAATCCGATAGTCACTTCTACCGATGTTTCTTTTCCGTTTAACGATGTTGTCTGTCTTGCTTCATCTGATATATCTTTAACTGTTCCTTCAAATGTTTTACCTTCAATCGCAGTAAAACATATTTTCGCTTTTTGTCCACATTTTATTTTTTCGATATAACTCTCATTTATATTTACACTTACAGAATATGAATTTTTATCGCATATTCTCATCATTGATGTTTTCTTATTCAGTATCTCATTTTCACTGCAGGATAACTCGGATACTATCCCATCTCTGCAAGAAGAGATCACCTTCCGGGTAGAATATTTTTTTATTTGTCCGGATATTTCATCAGATATTGAGGAAACTGATATCAGTTTAAAAAGTTTATCTATATCATTTTTTGTAAACGGAATATTCTCATCCTGTGTCAGTTCATATACAGATGCCATAGGATCGCCTTTTTTGACTGTTTTGCCGTTTGATACGTACAGCTTATCTACCAAAACATAATTATTTGTTATGATGTATTCCCCGGATGCATACTGTAGTTTCCCGGATGCAGTTATTGTGTTCTCTGCATCAGTCATCTTCAGCTTGTATTCCTTTGCTTCTATCTGATTATTTGTGTAAAACGGATATGCGAGTATTGCCGATAGTATAAATAATGTTGATACGACAAGAATAGTCATTTTCTTCATTTTCCTCAACTCCTTATTTATTATTAGAAATCAAAAGACGGATTATCCGTGTAAAAATTTAGAAGGCGACTATTGATAATATTCTGTATGTATGTTAATATAAAAGAAAGAAATGGATGTGATAATCAATGATAGCAGTTATTGACTATGGTGCAGGAAATCTCCAGAGCGTTATAAAGGCATTGAATTTTATAGGTTGCGAGACAGTGGTAACAAATAATAAAAACGAAATCCTTGCTGCCGAAGGCGCTATTCTTCCGGGAGTGGGATCATTCGGAGACGCTATGCATTGTCTTGACAGCTCCGGAGCTACTCAGGCGGTATATGATTTTATAGATACAGGAAAACCTTTTCTTGGAATTTGTCTTGGTCTTCAGCTTCTTTTTGAGGGAAGTGATGAAAGTCCGGATGTCAAGGGGCTTGGATTATTAAAAGGAAGTATCACCAGGATCCCGAATAACAATGGTGAATTAAAAATCCCTCATATGGGATGGAATTCTTTGAATATTTTAAATAACAATGATATTTTCAAGGGTATTGATGGCTCTCCGTATTTTTATTTTGTCCACTCCTACTTTCTGAATGCACAGGACAAAAATATAGTTTCAGCACAAACAGAATATGGAGTTACTATAGACGCCGCTGTAAGCTATAAAAATATTTTCGCAACACAGTTTCACCCTGAAAAAAGCGGAGAAGCAGGACTGCAAATTCTGAGGAATTTTGTGGATTTGACAAGGAGGAAAGCTGATGTATGCTAAAAGAATAATACCCTGTCTGGATGTCAAGGATGGCCGTGTTGTAAAGGGTACAAGCTTTGTTAATCTCAGAGATGCCGGAGACCCGGTGGAATGTGCAAAAATATATGATAGGGAAGGCGCCGATGAATTAGTTCTTCTTGATATCACCGCATCAAGTGATGCAAGAAATATCATTGTGGATATTGTTACTAAGGTTGCGAATTCTGTTTTCATTCCTTTTACTGTCGGAGGCGGTATCAGGACTGTGGATGATTTTACAGCTATTCTCAGAGCCGGCGCGGATAAGGTATCTGTAAATTCTGCCGCTGTACACAGACCTGAAATTATTAATGAAGCTTCATATAAATTCGGCAGTCAATGTGTCGTTACTGCCATCGATGCTAAAAGAAGAGCTGATAATTCCGGATGGGACGTTTTCATAAACGGAGGAAGAATCAATACCGGTATAGATGTTGTTAAATGGGCTATTGATTGTGAAAAACGTGGGGCAGGGGAAATACTGCTCACAAGTATGGATTGCGACGGAGTGAAAAACGGGTACGATCTTGAGCTTACCAAGGCTGTATCAGAGAATCTTGGGATACCTGTTATTGCTTCTGGCGGAGCCGGAAAGCTGGAGCATTTCTATGATGCGTTTACTGTCGGAAAAGCCGATGCTGTTCTTGCGGCTTCTTTGTTCCACTTCGGTGAGATTTCTATCGGTGAACTAAAGAATTATTTAAACGATAGAGAAATTCCGGTAAGATTATAATCTTAGATATAGCTTTAATCAATCAGATATTCTTTAATAAAAAAGTTTCTACGAACCATTTTCGGGCTTGTAGAAACTTTTCTGTTATATCTTATTTTAACGAAACAGTGAATATAATAAATTTTTCGTCTGGCATTATCATATTTTGCTTATTCTGAGAGAATAGTATTTTTATCCTATTATCGCTTAAAATATTTTCTGTGTATTTATTATCCGAATCACACATTATCACGTTTATTTTTTCTTTATCCGGGAATTTTTTTCTGCCGTATTCTATCACTTCTGAAACATTTTTGCTGTATTCCTCTTCTTCCCATACTCTGTAGGACATTTTACGATCACTTCCGATATCCCAGAATGAATACTCGGGCAAAAATGCAATTATACTTGACAATCTTGTCTGGTCATTGGCTACAAGTATATCATATTGATCTTTTTCTTTGAAGTTTTCTTTTATGTATTCTGTTGTACTTTTGGCTCCTGAGTATTGTTCCGTAAATTCTTGCAGAGGAACAAATGCAATGCTTACGTTTGAGTGGAGAAAAACTATATAAACAAAAAAGTAGAAAAAGATACTGTCGATCCATTTTTTCCCTGATCTCTTTTTAATGATAAGTACAGCCCACAATACCGACCATGCCATTATCATCAGTTTCTGGATGAGAAGTATGTCGTAAATATATCTTACAATAAAATACTGAAACAGCCATGCGGTAGTAGCTGTAAATATTGCTGTATATATATCTTTGTCTTCTCGGAAGAACATCTTTGAAAAAAGACTTGCTGCGATCCACAAAGCTGCCATTAATAATATTTTTGCAATATTATCCGATGTCAGCCACGATGTTGATGATATATAAACTTGTCCTTCTTCCTGTTTAAGCTGAAGGAACAGTAGCGCTGCACTAATAAGCGGTATTAACAACGGTTTTATTATGTTCAGGACTTTTTTGTTTTTTGTGTGATATAGTTCTGATATTATTTCAGTGAACCAGGATAATGACAGGGCAAAGGCCATTCCCAGCATATAGATATGTGTCTGGACGAGCAATGCTATACATATTGCGTAGCGATATTTATATTTTTCTTTATCCGGGAGAAGTACAGATATTATTACCATCAACAAAACGGCCAGTGAATAAGGTCTGCATATTACCGGAAAATAATAGGTGAAAAACGGGGAAAAGATTACCGCTATGTTTATCAACGGATGTAGATGAGAATGCCTCAGAAAGATCGCGGCGGCTATACACATAACGAAGAGATTGATAAACTGAATACATAAAAACGAAGCCCCGGTTTTTGAAAAGATTGACATTATTGTCCACCACAAAACAGGATGTCCTTCTATTGGTGCACGATCAAAGAATTCAGCAAAACCTGCATCTCTTGAAATAAGCCATGCTTGTGTTTCATCCCTCCACGGCTCATGAAAAATCAGAAGCGCTGTATTTAACAGTACATATGCTGAAAAGACTATTATATATGTTAATTTCCAGTTTAATTTTTCTGGATATATAATTATTTTTTTGATCCGGGTCATTGTATCTGTATACCTCCTTCACTTTTTACTTTCGTATTAAATTATAACATATTATAATTAAAAAGTCACCCTGTCAGCAACGGTGCGTGCTCGCACTGAGCGATTCGGCAGCGTGACGCTGCACCCATGTTCGCGGTGCGTGCTCGCACTGAGCAATTCGCGTTATCGCTCATTCCATTCGCTCTATTATTCGTGTCTGGTTCATTATAACTTCCGGTACTTCACTTTCCGTCAGAGTGCACCTGCTTTGTGTTTTCTGGATTAATTGTTACAGACTGATAGGTACAAACTTTGACTTTAAATTAAATGAATGCTATAATATAAATCAAGCGACAGCATAGTGCAGGGAAGGGAGGTCGAAAAAATGAGTTATATAATATTCAGAGAAGCACCGCCGATTATCAGAGAATTTCTAAGTTATTTGGGTAATATCAAAGGAAGGTCTGATTTGACAGTTGATGAGTATTACAGGGATTTACGCACCTTCTTCAGATTTATTATTAAGGATCGCGGACTTATAAAAGACAATGTTGAAATGGATGAAATCGATATTTCGTGTGTGGATCTGGAAATAATTAAAACTATCACATTTTCTGATATACTCATTTTCCTGAATTACTGTAAAGATGAAAGAGGAAATAACGCTTCGACCAGGGCGAGAAAAACCTCAAGTCTTAAGGATTTTTTTAATTATCTGACTGTAAAGGCTCATAAATTATCATATAACCCAACAGAAGAACTGGAAGCTCCCAAAAAAGGAAAGAGACTGCCCAAATATCTGACACTGGAGGACAGTCTGAAGCTTCTGGAGGCTGTTGACGGAGAATTCAAGGAAAGAGATTATTGTATCCTGATCTTCTTCTTGAATTGCGGTTTGAGACTTTCGGAATTAGTCGGCATAAACCTTTCTGATATTAACAGCGAATATATACTGACCATAAGAGGAAAAGGGGATAAAGAGAGGACGCTTTTCCTGAATCAGGCCTGTGTGAATGCTCTTAAAAAATACTTGGCAGTAAGACCGGTGAATGGTATTACTGATAAAAATGCTCTGTTTATCAGCAGAAAGAATTGCCGTATTACCAATAAGGGCGTATATCATATGGTGAATCACTATCTCGAAAAGATCGGTCTTGGAAATCAGGGATATTCGCCGCATAAGCTCAGGCATACCGCTGCAACATTGATGTATCAGAAAGGTGGAGTGGATATCCGGACGCTTCAAGCGATTCTCGGTCATTCTAACCTTGGAACCACTCAGATATATACACACATCGCGGATGAACAGATAGAAAAGGGGCTTAATGCAAACCCGTTAGCAAACTTGAAATAATAAATCAGATTATCGTTCAGTGTCAGATTTTACTATCACTGAACGATAATTTATAACTGTAATATAAATAGGTGATCAAATTATGAAAATACTTGTAATGACATTCAGGCTTCGCGCAGTCTGGGTAAACAGTCTGAAAGAGAAAAGAATGGTAGTAAAAAGCCTTATTGCAAAGCTGCAAAACAAATTTCATGTTTCGGCAGCCGAGGTGGATGAGCAGGATACACATCATATAATAGTTATAGGCGTTGCTGCCATTGCACCTAATAATGCAATAGCAGACAGTATAATGGATGAGATCTCTGATTTTGTGGAGAACAATACAGAAGCAGAAATACTTGATGAGATGCGGGAGATAAGATAAACAAGGAGAAGAGGGTGGTTTTTGCAATATACCCAATGTCTCAAAATTAGTGTTTTGGGACATTGGGAGGAGAGGAAAGCCTATAAAACAGCTTATTTAAACCCCGATACCTCTATATCAACAACTTTTGAATGTCACGCTATTGTTGAAGCCGATATCAAATTAATTGAATTTTTATTCCCAAAGCTTTGTATTTATTTTGTTCCTGTGAATAGTATGCCAGCATATCCTCAGCTCCAGCGTACTTAATGTTCTGCTCTGTGTTATCCGCATTTGAGCAGCGGAAGATTTTTATAGAGTTCGGAGAAACCTATTATATACATATAGCTCTGATACCTTAACGATAATCTGCCGGTGATCAGACAGATCTGTAAACTCTATCAGATCACCGGTTTTGATTTTCTGACGCTTTTCATCATAAAGTCTGAGCTCTATTGTTTTGCTGCCCGAGGCTATCTGTTCAAATGGTTCAGATGCAAGACTCATGTGATGTATCATAGATATGCTCTCCCTTATAGATCCGGCATCAGAATTTTATCACTTCTGAAGCTTCCGTAAATGAACTGAATATTGCTGTAGCATTCTTAAAATACAGAACCTGTGTATTATCATCATCTGCACTGTACATAGCTTTCAGTTCAGGCATCTTGTCAAGCATTGCTGCTTTGACGTCCCTGTCATCATCGTTTACAAGCTCACCTGCAACTCTGAGCCACTTTCCATCCTTAAAAGCACATATCTCAACCTTAGGGTTTTTACTGATTTGCTTTGACACCTCTTTGATCTTACCTGTCTGGATATAAAGTTTACCATTATATACCAGTGCAGTACCAAATGGTCTTACTCTTGGCTGATCGCCATCGACAGTAGCAAGATAATATGTTTGTGCTTCGTCTAAAAATTTACAGATTCTTTCCGTAGCGTTCATTTTTGAAATCTCCTCTCAAAATAATATGTTTTATACTTATATTGTACTAATTTGTAAAGCATATTTCAACAATTAATTTTCTTTCAATTATCTGTAGAGCGCCTCTGCTGTAGATTCGCGTAGTCGCTCGTTTACACTCGCAATGTTGCCCACTAAAATTATACACTTGGATTTATCTACTTAGTTCTCTACCCCTCACCGTCGATTTGAGTTATCACATATTTTAGCTGTTGTGAGTATGCAGCGTTTGTTAAGCAACACAATAATTTACATATAATTACAAATATAATGCTTTACATATGTAATTATTTGTGTTATCATTAAATAGAGATAAATATTGAATTGAAAGAGGTGTTTATAAATGGCAAGAAGAAAGATCGATAATATAAATCCGGATAATGATACACCACAAAATGCTATCCCGGTTATATGCAGTAAGATCAGATACTACAGAGAAAATGCCGATATAGAACAAAAAGCTCTTGCAAAGATAATAGGTGTTACAGCAAACTCTGTAAGCAACTGGGAAAACGGTCGTTCTCGTCCTGATATTGCTCTTATTCCGGGAATATGTCAGGCTCTTGGTATCACACTTTATGAGCTTTTTGATATAAAAGATCCGGGTACAAAGTACAATAATGAGCAGCAGAAGCTTATTGATTTGTATGAAAGGCTGTCTTATGGACATAAAAAGGTTGTTTGTAATATTATAAATGATCTCATAGATATGCAGGAAACCGAGAACTGTCCTGATCTTAAAGTACTGTCATATTTCAGCCGGACTCTTGCTGCAGGTATCGGAGACCCTACTGGATTTACTGATGATTCAGTACCTGTTTATGTATATATGACACCGGAAGTAATGAAAGCTGACAGTATATTCAAAGTAAACGGAGACAGTATGGAACCGGAATTTTTCAATGGTCAGGATGTACTTGTCCAGAGGATCGAAAACAATTCATCTCTTGTGCCGGGAGAAATCGGTGCATTTATTGTAGGTAATGAAACATACATAAAAAAGTATGAAGCTGATGGTCTTTATTCTCTGAATCCTGACTATCCTGTAATGCGTTTTGAAGATGACGACAGGGTTTATCTTATCGGAAGAGTTCTGGGCGTATTCAATTCTGAGGGATATGCAAAAAAGTCTGATATTGACAGGTATAAGCGGATCCATGGTGAATAGATAAATTTAGTAATAGTATTTTTCTATATGTCCTGCTATATCTTATCTGTAGCTTAAGGAAATGTATTTTCAGATTTTTTGTAAACGGAGGAAATACAGATGAAAAAGAAGGAAAAAATTTATATAAAAGTAAATACCGACTTTGATCCTACCGGCTATATGATCCCACGATCCATTATATGGACAGACGGAAGGGTATTCCATATTGATGATGTAAGAGATTTCCGTCCTGCATCATACTTTGAAAAAGGACGTAATGGTGACTGCTACACTGTCGTGATACATGGTGAGGAAAAGTTGTTGTTTTTTGAAAAAACAGATGAACTTTTTGAATCACGGGTGGGCAGATGGTTTGTGGAATGTCTGGTATATGATTAGGCGGTGAATTAAATGAAACATATTTATGCCGCGATAGATCTCAAGAGCTTTTATGCCAGCGTGGAATGTGTGGAGCGTGGTCTTGATCCATTGACAACAAATCTTGTAGTGGCAGATCTGTCGAGAACTGAAAAAACTATATGCCTTGCAGTATCCCCTTCTCTCAAGGCATATGGTATACCGGGAAGAGCCCGGCTTTTTGAAGTAATAGAAAGAGTAAATAAAATAAACAATAAAAGACTTTCCGGCATCAGAAAAACTAAATATAATCCGTCTGAGGACTATTGCTTCACAGCGTCGTCGTTCAACGATCAGGCTATAAAAGCCGACCCATCCTTGCGGGTTTCTTATATAGTTGCGCCTCCTCAGATGCTGCTTTATGAAAAATACAGCACGCATATATACTCAATATATCTTAAATATATACGGCCAGAGGATATTCATGTATATTCGATAGACGAAGTTTTTATTGATATCACACCATATCTTAACACATACAAAATGACGGCTCGTGAGCTTGTAATGACTATGATAAGGGATGTGCTTTATACTACAGGTATTACCGCTACAGCAGGGATAGGCACTAATCTCTATCTTGCAAAAATAGCTATGGATATTGTAGCAAAACATATTCCTGCGGACAAGGATGGCGTTCGTCTGGCTGAGCTTGATGAACAAAAATACAGGAGCCTGCTGTGGGGTCACCGTCCCCTGACGGATTTCTGGCGCCTGGGGCGAGGATATAATTCAAAGCTGAATTCTCTTGGACTGTACACAATGGGCGATATAGCCAGAGCGTCTCTCGACCCGGATCTTGAGTCGGTTTTATATAAGACTTTCGGAATAAACGCCGAGCTTCTTATAGATCATGCATGGGGATATGAGCCTGTAACAATGGAGGATATCAGGTCCTATCGCCCATCCACACATTCAATCTCATCGGGACAGGTATTGAAAGAACCTTATGACAATGATAAAGGAGCACTTATTGTACGTGAAATGGCAGAGCTGCTTGTATATGAACTGATAAGAAGGAAAGCTGTTACAAAGCAGATGACTCTCACAATAGGATATGACAGAAAGAGTATCCGGATAAAAAAACAAGGAAAAACAATACGAGACACAGTTTTTGAAATTCCCGGTACAGGAAAAATATACAGAGGAAAAGTCATACCTGATCCCTACGGCAGACCACATCCTGTTCATAGCCACAAAACCGGAAATTTTGAAAAATATACAAATTCCCTGAAAAAAATAATTTCAATGGTGCTGATGCTCTATAAGACTTCTACCGATCCTGATCTTCTTATAAGAAGGATAAATATATCAGCCTGCGGATTGCTTCCGGAAAATGAAATCCCGGACGATATACCGGAGCAATTGGATATGTTTACTGATTATATCGCAATAGAAAAACAGTATCAGGAAGAAAAGAAGCAGGATGAAAAGGAAAAAAGAATGATTAAGACACTGATAGACCTCAGGGACAGATACGGAAAAAACTCCATATTGAGAGGTATAAACTTTATAGAAGGAGGAACAACTATAGAACGAAATGAACAGATAGGGGGCCATAAAGCGTAATGGATGATAAAAATAATGCAGACTTCTATTATGATATTATCACTCTTCCCTACTATGGCTCAAAGAGAAAAAAACGGATGTCTCTCTACGACCGTGCTGCACAATTTTCATCATTTAAGGCTTTATCCGGATTTGAAGATATGGTAAACGAAGAAGGGAGAATTACAGAAGATAAAGCTGAGCTTTCAGAATATCAGTTAGATATACTGGATTACAATATGGGAAGGCTGGCTCAGCTTTTGATGGATGGATATGAACCCACAATTTCTGTAACAAGGTTTTGTCCTGATATATTAAAAGCCGGAGGAAAATACTTAATTGAAACCGGTAAACTTATAACGATAGATACATTTGAAAGAAAAATAACACTGTCAGAAGATAAAGGCATAATTGATATAAAATTTGAAAATATCATATGTATAACCGGAAATTGTCTTGAAAACGACAGTAATGAATAAGGCTCCCTTGATCGGGAGCCTGTTTTTATTCAGATTTGTCGGAAATACTATCTTCGATAGCTTTTCTGATCTCGTCAGTTCCCTCTCCTGTCTGAGAAGAACACGGATAAAGCTTTATATCTTTGTATTCTGATAATTCATTTCTGAGATCGTTTATTCTCGTTTGAATCTGTGATTTCTTAAGCTTATCAAGCTTTGTCAAAGCAATAATGAAATTATAACCGGTGGAATACAAAAAATCTATCATTGCCATATCGTCCTTTGTAGGACTATGCCGGATATCACATATCTGTATAATAAGCGATATGTTTCTGTTTTGTGAAAAATATCCTTCAACAAGCTCAGCCCATCTGTCTTTTTCGCTTTTAGAGACCTTTGCATATCCATATCCCGGAAGATCTGCAAATCTTACATCTGAAAGACGGAAAAAATTTACAGTGGTCGTTTTTCCGGGAGTTGCGCTGACCTTTGCAATAGATTTACGATAAAGAAGTTTGTTTATCAAAGATGACTTTCCGACATTTGATTTACCAGAAAAAACAATCTCCGGAATATCGGATGATGGTATCTGGGATGATTTTCCATAGGATGCTTCAAACTCTACGATATGAAAATTCAAGCCTCTTCCCCCTTTCTCACAAAAGAGCGGTATCAAGAACAGTTCTTATGTTATCGGCATAAACGAATTCTATGGAATTTTTAACAACGTCATCTACCTCATCAAGATCTGCCTTATTATCCTTTGGGATAATAATTTTTTTGATACCAAGTCTGTATGCAGCCATGGTTTTTTCTTTCAGTCCGCCAATAGGGAGAACTTTTCCGCGAATAGTAATCTCTCCGGTCATAGCAACATCATGCCGGACACATCGTTCTGTAAGTGCAGAGGTTATGGCTGTGGCCATAGTGATACCGGCAGATGGTCCATCCTTCGGAACAGCACCATCCGGAACATGAATATGTATATCCTTCTCCTTGTAAAAATTACTGTCGATATTTAACTCATCAGACATTTTACGAATACAAGTCAGAGCTGTACGAGCTGATTCCTTCATTATATCTCCAAGAGAACCGGTAAGCTCAATTTTTCCGGTTCCGTTCATAACAGCAACTTCAATCGGCAGAGTCTCTCCGCCGACAGCAGTCCATGCGAGACCGGTTGCAAGGCCTATCTCATCAGCTTTGTTCAATTCGTCGTTCTTATATTTTCTGGAACCGAGAAAAGCCTCAAGATCTTCCTTTGTTATCTTAATGCTTTTACAGCTGCCGCTTACAATTTTCACAGCGGTTTTATTCATAAGCTTTGAGATCAGTCTTTCAAGATTTCTCACACCTGATTCTCTTGTATAGCTGTCAATGATGTCATATATTGCATCATCGGATATTTTGAAATTGCGTGCAGTAAGACCGTGTTTTTTAAGCTGCTTTGAAATAAGATGAATCTTTGCTATCTGGAATTTTTCTTCTCTTGTATAGCTGTCTACATGGATTATATCCATTCTGTCCCGAAGTGCATCCGGGATGGCAGTATAATCATTGGCAGTGGTAATAAACATAACCTTGCTCAGATCAAAAGGAAGATCAATGTAATGATCGTAAAAAGTAGAATTCTGTTCTCCGTCAAGAACTTCAAGAAGTGCAGATGTAGGATCACCGTGGTAATCATTTCCCAGTTTATCTATTTCGTCAAGCAGCAGAAGGGGATTTGCAGAACCAGCCTGATTAATGGCGCTCATTATTCGTCCCATCATTGCTCCGATATATGTCCTTCTGTGTCCACGAATCTCCGCTTCATCGTGTATTCCTCCGAGAGCAATACGCTGATAGTTCCTTCCGGTACCATCCGCAATTGATCTGGCAATGGAAGTCTTACCTACCCCGGGAGGACCTGCAAGACAGATTATCTGACCATTAAGCTCCGGATTAAGCTTTCGCACAGCAAGATACTCGATAATAGTTTCTTTAACCTTTGTCAGGCCATAATGATTTTTTTCCAGATGCTTTGAGATCCTTTTGATATCTATTTTATCATTGGTAAACTTATTCCAGGGAAGCTCGATACAGGCATCCAGATAATTTCTTACCACATTTGCTTCTGCAGATCCGGACATCATTTTTTCCAGCTTTTTCACTTCTTTAAAAAGCTTTTCCTTGTTTTCATCCGTTGTTTTAAGCTCGGATATCTTCTGGTTATATTCCAGTGATTCCGAAATGGTGTCTTCACTTTCACCTAGTTCATCCTGTATCGCTTTGAGTCGTTCTCTGAGATAATACTCACGCTGGCTGTTATCTATATTTTCTTTAGTTTTTTCATTTAACTCTGCTTCGATCTCAAGAATAGAAAGCTCATGAAGCATCATATTCAGGGTCTTATCAAGTCTTTCCTCTTCATTGAGAGTCTCCAGTATTTCCTGCTTATTTTTATAATCTCTCAGGAAATTATCAGCAACATAGTCGCACATCTTTCCAGGGTCCTCTATATCCTCAGCAGTGATTATGATATCAGACGGGATATGATTACTGATAGACGCATACTCGTGAAGTGAATCCTTGAGCATATTAACAGTTGCTTCGATACGGTTATTTTTATCAGCCGGAAGCGATTCACAGTTGATAATATCAGAAAGAATAAAATCATCTCCGCCATGGAAAAGAATCGCCTTGGCTCTGGAAATTCCGCGTATTATTACTCTGTAGTAATTATCGGTTATTCTTGTGATCTGTATTATTTTTGCATACACACCGAAATCAAAGAGATTATCAGACTTCGGCTCATTGTCTGTAATATCTGACTGGGCTGTAATAAAAACCTCCTGTTCATTTTTCATTGCATCAGTCAAAGCGTTGACAGATTTATCTCTCGCAACATCAAAATGAAGAACTGAGCCAGGAAAAATAACAAGACCTCTCAGTGGTAAAACTGGAATATTTCTTTTTATTTCAATAGAAATACTAGTGGGGTCATATTCGGTAGTATTTTCATTCGTTATTTTTTCTTTATCCATCATATCCTCCTATATCACAAATTCAATCAACAGCCTTACAGCTGACGACTAATAAGATCTTTATGCTACATAAATAAAGTCAGCTGGCTGCTTTCGGGAAGGGATTTGAAGGTTCCGATGTCCCGCAATAATTCAATAACAGATTTTGAGACCTTCGCTCTTTGCTGAAAATCTTCAATGGAAATAAATTCACCATCTTTCCTCGCTTCGGCCAGCGACCTTGCGGCAGCTTCACCGACACCGGATAATGCGGCAAACGGAAGGCGTATCTTATCTCCCTCAACAAGAAATCTTTTTGCATCTGATTTATATATATCCACAGGTAATACCTGGATATTTCTTGCCAGCATCTCATTGATGATCTGAAGAGTTGCAACAGAGGATTCTTCTTTGGGAGTAGCTTCCTTTTTCTGTATTTTAAGATTTATTTCCTGCAATCTGTTGCGTACAGCTTCTCTTCCCTTACACACAAGAACTCCATCAAAATCATCGTTACGAACAGTGAAATATGCTGCATAATATTCTTTAGGTCTGTGAACCTTGTACCAGCCAAGTCGGAGAGTCGCGATCATATAAGCTGCAGCATGAGCTTTCGGGAACATATATTTGATCTTCATACAAGAATCGATATACCAGTCCGGAACACCATGTTCTTTCATTGCATTGATGTGTTCTTCTGTCAGCAGCTTAGTCGCATTACCCTTACGGACTATTTCCATTATCTTGAATGCCATATCAGGCTCAAGCCCTTTGTGCATAAGATAAACCATGATATTATCTCGTGTACCGATAACCTCGGAAATGGTACATATCTTTTTTTCGATAAGGTCAGACGCATTGTTTATCCAAACATCGGTACCATGAGAAAGACCAGAAACCTGAAGAAGGTCAGAAAAGGTTTTTGGCTGTGTATCAATAAGCATATTACGGACAAATTTTGTACCTACTTCGGGAAGAGAAAATGTGCCCGTCAAAGAGTCTATATCGTCTGGTTCAACTCCGATAGCCTTTGTAGATGTAAACAAAGACATTACATCGGGATCACTCATTGAAACATCCATAACACTTATTCCGGTATACTCTTCAAGGTAGTGATATATCGTCGGAACATCGTGGCCAAGCTCATCAAGCTTGCAAACGGTATCATGAATAGAATGGAAATCGAAATGTGTTGTAATAATATCTGTTTTCTGATCATTTGCAGGTCGCTGTATGGGACAAAATTCGTAAATATCATTCATCCTCGGAACTACAACCATTCCGGCAGGGTGTTGTCCTGTCGTTCTTCTTACACCGGTACATCCGGCGGCGAGTCTGAGTTCCTCAGCCTTGCTGAGAGTTACACCGGTTTCTTCGGCATATTTTCTTACATAACCAATAGCTGTTTTCTCAGCTACTGTAGCAATTGTTCCGGCTTTAAATACGTTTTCCTTACCGAATAATATTTCCGTGAATCTGTGGGAATCGGTCTGGTATTCTCCTGCGAAATTCAGGTCAATATCCGGAGTTTTATCTCCCTTGAAGCCAAGGAATGTTTCAAATGGAATATCATGACCATCCCGTATGTAATCAGCGCCGCAGTTGGGACACTTTTTTTCCGGAAGATCAAAGCCTGAGCCTACACTTCCGTCGTTGAAGAATTCACTGTTCTGGCATTTTGGACATACATAATGAGGACAAAGAGGATTGACCTCAGAAATACCAGACATAGTGGCAACAAAGGATGATCCGACAGAACCTCTTGATCCCACAAGATAACCGTGTTCATTGGAATTTGCAACAAGTTTTTGAGCAGTTATATACAGCACTGAAAATCCATTTTTAATAATAGAATTAAGTTCTTTGTCTATTCTTGCCTTAACTATCTCAGGCAAAGGGTCTCCGTAAACATCCCTGGCTTTTTTCCATGTCAGATAGGAAAGCTCTTCTTCTGCGCCCTTGATAAAGGGAGGAAAGTTTCCTTTAGGAACAGCACGGATTCGTTCGACCATGTCAGCGATCTTATTGGTATTTTTAACAACGACCTCATATGCCTTTTCTGCTCCAAGGTAATCAAATTCCTTAAGCATTTCTGCTGTGTTTCTGAAATACAGCGGAGCCTGTTCTGCGGCATCTGAGAACCCCTGAGCAGTCATAAGAACCTTTCTGTATTCGCTCTGATAAGGATCCATAAAGTGAACATCACAGGTTGCAACAACAGGGATATTCAGCTCCTGACCAAGCCTGACAACAGTTCTGTTAAATTCCTTGAGCTCTTCAACAGAGCTGACAGTACCATTTCTGAGAAGATACATATTATTTCCAAGAGGCTGTATCTCAAGATAATCGTAAAACGAAGCTATTTCTTTTAATTCTTCCCAGGGCTTGCCATCAACAATAGCCCGGAAAAGCTCACCAGCCTCGCAAGCGCTTCCGATTATGAGCCCGCTGCGATGCTTTGTCAGTTCTGATCTGGGAATCAGGGGTTTTCTGTAGAAATAATCAATATGTGCTTTTGAAATAAGCTTATAAAGGTTTTTAAGACCTACCTGATTTTTTGCAAGGATAATCTGATGATATGACTTGTTCTTTTTAAAATCAGGCTTCGGTATGGCATTGTTTATCTGAGAAATAACCTTGACATTATACTCCTCAGAAAGCTTTTGCAGCATTACCTGGAATATCTTTGCGAGCATAAATGCGTCATCATATGCCCTGTGATGATTAAAATCTCCAAGCTTGAGAAACTTTGCGATAGTATCAAGCTTATGGTTTTTCAGCTGCGAGAATATTCCTCTGGAAACAGAAAGCGTGTCTATATGAGTGAGAGTGTATTCGAGTTTATTACGCTCGGACGCTATCTTGATAAATGATGTATCAAAACCCGCATTATGAGCGACAACTACTGCATTTTTTCCGCAGAAATCAAGAAAACTCTTTACGGCTTCCGCTTCTGAGGGAGCATCTTTTACCATTTCATCAGTAATACCTGTAATCTCGGTAATAGATGCACTGATGGGCTTTTCAGGATTAACAAAAGTAGAAAATTTATCTTTTATTTCACCGTTGATTACCTTTACCGCGCCTATTTCAGTAATCCTTTCTCTTGCAGGACTGAGACCCGTGGTCTCGATATCGAAAACGACAAACTCATCTTCAAGGGAAATATCACTTTTCCCTACAACAGCGTCCACTGATTTGTCATTTATAAAATAGGCTTCAACACCATATATTATCTTTATATCCCCACCCTTTTTCCGGATGGCATCGCAAGCATTCATAGCGTCAGGATATGCCTGTGCAACACCGTGGTCTGTTATTGCAATAGCAGGCATCCCCCATTCGTATGCTCTTTTGACAAGATCGCCGGCACTTGAAACGGCATCCATTGCAGACATATTTGTATGCAGATGCAGTTCTACCCTCTTTTCGGGAGCTTTATCTACGACCTTCGGTATAGAGACAAGAGTGATCGCTCTTGTCATTACTGCAATATCGTGATCATATTTATCATACTGAGCTTCGCCTCTGACCAGAATACACATTCCTTTTTTCAAATCAAGAACAGGAGCACATTTCTCATTGGTATCAATAATTTTTATGGTACACGAGCCTTTGAAATCGGTAATACTTATGGATATTATCTTCTTTTTATTATCCTTTGTATCTCTGACGTCTATAGCAAATATCTGACCCCAGATTATAACTCTTCCCGATTCCTGAGTGAGCATATCAAGAGAGGTAACATCTCCATGAACAGGACCGCCATATATAGGGTTTGCGCTTTCAGGAATATAACTTGGGGTAATATTCTTCTCTGTTCTTATTTCTATCTCAGCGGAAGAAACAGGAATTGCTTGTTTGATCTCCTTCTTTTCAAAGGAAGCTTTCCTTTCATTTGCTGTATTCATCATGGATTCATACTCATTGATTTTAGATATCTGGGCTTCTCTTAGTATCTTTTCTTCATTTGTAATCTGCTTTTGTATGTATGAAGCACTTTCGCTATCGATATCAGTTGTACCTGTAAGCTTGACTTTCAGATCAATCCCGAATTCATTTTTGATAAGTGCACTAAGATTCTTATCAAATTGCTGATTCAGAAGAAATTCTTTTCCGCCATGCTTTAATTCAACAGAGAGGGTCTTGTCCCTGATATCAGCAACAGAATCATTGAGTGTTCCGTTAAGAGAGGCATTTCTTCTTTTCAGTTCAAGCACAAGCTGATTATAATAATCTATATCAAACAGCGTACTATCATATCGAGGAGAAATAACGCATTTTGTCAGAGAAAGAACACTGCCTTCTATTATTCTTTCAGCCTCAAAAATTGATTTTCTGTCTAAAAGAGTATCACTTGAAATAGTGATCTCCATTGAACGTTCCTCAGAGTTCACTATTGCAGCGTTAATTATAACGCAATTATTTATATCCTGGGAAATACTCTTTATATCCAGATATTTTTCAAAGAACTCGTAAAATTTTTTCAAATTATCTCCTCATTTTAAAATCATTTATTGCAGAACAGTTGATATATCAGCACTATCAAAAAGTGATAAAGCTGGTATACCAACCGGAAAACTACATTTTTTCAATTTCCTTTAACAATTCAGAAAGCAATTCTTCTTCCTTGACCTTTTTGATTATTTCGCCTTTTTTGAAGATAAGGCCGCAGTTATTTCCGCCTGCTATTCCAATATCTGCTTCTCTCGCCTCACCAGGTCCGTTAACTGCACACCCCATAATAGCGACGGTAATACTTTTTTTGCAATCTCTGAGCATTTCCTCTGCCCGCTTAGCAAGACCGATAAGATCTATCTGGGTTCTTCCGCAGGTGGGACATGAAATAAACCTGATACCGTCCTTATTCAGACTCAAGGCTCTCAGAATATCTTTTGCAGCATATACCTCTTTCACCGGATCATCTGTAAGAGACACCCTGATAGTATCACCAATACCCTGAAGCAAAAGTGATCCTATACCAATTGAGGATTTTATTAACCCCATTCTTTCTGTGCCTGCTTCTGTTACACCGAGGTGAAGCGGATAATCGCACTGATTACTTGCAAGCTCGTAAGCCTGTACCATAAAATCTACATCAGAGGACTTCATGGAGAGAACAATATTGTCAAAATCAAATTTCTCCAGAAGTGATGCGTGATAAAGTGCACTATCACATAATGCCTGAGGCGTGGGTCTGCCATATTTTGCAAGGATATGTTTTTCAAGTGAACCTGAATTCACGCCGATCCTGATAGGAATATTGCGACGTCTGCATTCATCAGCCACTTGCTTTACCCTACTGTCATCTCCGATGTTACCGGGATTTATCCTGATCTTATCAATCCCGGCAGCCGCGGCTTCGAGGGCAAGCTTATAATCGAAATGTATATCCGCAACTATCGGACAGCTGACCTCTTTTTTTATCGCTGGTATAAGCCTGATAGCTTCTTCATCCGGTATAGCAATACGGATAATGTCGCATCCGGCTTTTTCAAGCTCAATTGACTGCCTGACACTTCCTTCTGTATCCGATGCCGGTATATTCAGCATAGATTGAACAGAAATATCGGCATTACCGCCTATTTTCACATTTCCGAGAACTACCTGTCTTGTTTTTCTTCTTTCCATATTAAATCACTCCGCTAAAAAATAAGCTGAATAATATCCTTTACTGTAATCGCAGCCATAAACAGGAGGAGAAGTATCATTCCGGCAGCGTGGATGTATCCTTCCACAGTCTGGTTGATCTTTTTTCGTCTTATTGCTTCGACAACCAGGAATACAAACCTTCCTCCGTCAAGAGCTGGAAGAGGCAAAAGGTTTACTACACCAAGATTGATGGTGATTATTGTCATAACATAGATCAGATTCATCAGGCCGTCCATAAAGCTTCGTTCAAGCCCCTGGGCAGTTGCCTGACTTATTGTAGAAGTCATTCCCACAGGTCCGGCAACCTCATTAAAACTGAATTTACCGGTGACAAGCCCCGCAAGACTTGCCCATACCACCTTTACGGTAGAAACTGTAGACAAAAACGTCTGCGACAAAAGATTACCGAAATTATTTTCGATACCATAAACCCTGAAATCCAGCTGAAGTATCTCTTTTCCATCGCTGTTTTTTGTTTTTGGCAAAACAACTTTGTCAAGGTATACGGTCTGCCCGTTTCTCTCTACCGTCATATTCAGCTCATTTGATTCCGCCGTGGCAAAAGCAAAGCTGAGATCCGTTGAAGTAAGAATACCATAGCCGTTAATCTTCTTGATAGTGTCTCCTACCTTGAGCTGTTGGGAGGAAGTTGCATTTTCGGTAAACTCTGCAACAGTAGAGGAAGCAAAGCGTTCAGAGGGAGCCAGTGTTATCATCATAAGGACAAGGCCTAAAACTATATTCATAAATGCACCAGCAAGAACTATTATCATTCTTTTCCAGACTGCTTTATTTCCAAAAGCCCTGTCATCATCACTGTCTCCGTCTTCTCCTTCCATCGCACAAAAACCGCCTATCGGAAAAAGCCTGAGACTGTAAAGGGTCTCGCCTTTTTTGAATTTAATCAGCTTCGGCCCCATTCCAAGTGCAAATTCATTGACCTTCACACCGGAAAGCTTGGCTGCTACAAAATGTCCTCCCTCGTGAAGAAATATTATAAGTTCAAACAGCAATATTCCTATTATAATGAGTAATGCAATATCTATGTTGATCATCTCCGTATTCATATAAGCCGCTTTGTACAGCTGATTTCCTTAATATTTTTCTTTTATTCTTATTCTCGTTGCCTTGTCTGCTTCCAGAATATCCTCAAGTGTAAAGTCTGATTTATTATCACTGAAAGCTGAAACTGCTTCTCCTACAATATCTCCGATATCCAAAAATCTTATCTGGTGTCTGAGAAACAGGGAAACAGCGACTTCGTTTGCTGCATTTGCTACAGTCGGGTACAGTCCGCCGCGGCGAAGAGCATTTCTGCACACCGCAAGACAAACAAAGGTTTCATAGTCAGGCTTGTAAAATGTCATGGAACCTATGTCAGAAAGATCTAGCTCTTCTGTAGGTGAAGGCATTCTCTCAGGATATGTGAGAGCATACTGTATAGGTATCCTCATATCCGGAACGCCCAGTTGAGCGATGACTGCATTGTCCTTCAGTTGTATCATTGAGTGAATGATACTCTCTCGGTGAATAAGTACATCAATATCCTCATCACGGCAGTTAAACAGCCAAGATGCTTCAATGACTTCAAGCCCCTTATTCATCATAGTTGCGGAATCAATAGTAATTTTTGCCCCCATATCCCAGTTCGGGTGATTAAGTGCCTGATCAACTGAAACATTGATAAGTTCATCTCTTGTTTTCCCAAAAAATGAACCTCCGGAAGCTGTAAGTATTATTTTTTTCAGAGCATTTTCAGGACAACCCTGCAGGCACTGAAAAATAGCAGAATGTTCGCTGTCAACAGGGTAAAGTCTGACTCTTTTATCCTTTACCGCTTTCATAACAATTGCTCCGCCTGCAACAAGAGTCTCTTTGTTGGCAAGAGCAATATTTTTTCCTGCATTAATTGCTGCAAGCGTCGGCAACAGACCTGCAACGCCTACAATCGAATTCACAACAGTATCACAGCTCTCTTCCTGGGCAGCCTGCAAAATGCCTTCTTCTCCGCAAAAAACGTCAATATCAGTATCTCTTAATGCCATTTTTAGCTGCGCAGCTGCGCCAAGATCAAGAACAGATACCATCCGGGGATGGAATTCTCGTGCTTGTTTTTCGATCAGCTCTATATTATGATTTGCAGATAGTGCAGTAACCTTTAATCCATGCATACGGGCAACATCAAGAGTCTGTGTCCCGATTGATCCGGTGGAACCAAGTACTGAAATCTTTGACGTCATTATAATCACTCCTTATTGCAGATTTACAACAGGCAAATTAGAAATCATAAAATATAAAAACGGAACAAAAGGAATAACACTGTCGAATCTATCAAGGATACCGCCGTGTCCTGGGATAACATCTCCGTAATCCTTGACGCTGTAAGATCGCTTTATGACTGAAAAGCTCAGATCTCCGAGTATTGATAAAAGTGACCCGCAACAGCTTATTATTGCCACACTAACAATATTGACATCTATCTCATAATAAATTATTTTTCCAAAAACAACAATAAGAACACATGATAGCGTTGTACAAAGTATTATGCCGCCTACAGCGCCTTCAATAGTCTTTTTCGGGCTGATCTTTGGACAAAGCTTATGTTTTCCAAAAAATACACCTGTAAAATATGCTGCCGCATCTGCAAGCCATGGAATACCAAGAGACATAAGAAAATACAAGGTGGAATGAAGAGGCTCGGTATTTCTTATCATAACCAGCATTGAAAGCGACAGTGTTATGATAATAGTCATACTATATGTGTATGCAAAATCCTTGAATGATATTTTTGTATGAAAGAAAATGATCATTGCGAGCATCAGCGCAGTATAAACATAGCATACTATGAATCCAAGCCCGAAGGAAAGAAGGACCGGAAACAGCAAAGCAAAAGCTATGCTCAGAATACTGATCTGATAGAGGCTTATCGTCCTGACAGCTTTTGTGAATTCAAAAACAGATACAGCGCAAATGACTGCAACAAAAAAATCTATACTGACAGGCCACCTCAGACTCAGAAAAGTAACAACCCCGACTACCGCAATGACTGCAATAGCGGAAACAATTCTTTTTCGCATTTACACACCTCCGAAGCGTCTGTTTCTGCGATTATATTCTATTACAGCCTTATTGAATTCCAGATCATTAAAATCCGGCCACAAAACATCTGTGGAATAAAATTCAGAATATGCAGACTGATAAAGAAGGAAATTGCTTAATCTGAATTCTCCGCCCGTTCTTATTATCAGATCCGGATCAGGAAGTCCACCCGTATAGAGGCGGTCTGAAATATCAGCCTCCGTTATTGAATCTATATCCTTATTGTTTTCGGCAACATCCTTGCAGATGCTTTTCACAGCTCTTACTATTTCTGCCCTTGAACCGTAGTTCATAGCGATATTAAGCTGCATACCTTTTCTGTCTTTTGCAACTTCCTCAGTTTCCTGGATGAGTTTTACAAGCTGAGGATCAAATGCAGATTTATCTCCGATAAAAACAACCTTGATATCATCATCACGGAAGTCTTTGAGGGAATCCTTAAGATACTGATGGAAAAGCTTCATCAGAGCGCCGACCTCTTCCTTGGGTCTTTTCCAGTTTTCAGTAGAAAAAGCATACAAGGTCAGAACTTCAACGCCCACATTACTTATATATCTGGTGATTTTACGAAAATTCTGAGCGCCGAATCTGTGCCCGACTGATCTTGGCAACGCGCGTTTTTTTGCCCATCTGCCATTCCCGTCCATGATAATACCAACATGTTTCGGAATGACTAAACCATCTAATTTTGGATCACTCATAATAATACCTCACATAAGAATTTCAATTAAAAGCTTACAACAAACATCATTATTTGCTCTAAGTTTTTAATTAAAATATCCCGGCAAGAATGGAATTCATGCCGAGATATTTCATTTTCTGACCTTAGATTTCCATTATTTGTTTTTGTTTTTTTTCAGTCATACTGTCTATAGACTTTATATGTTTATCTGTTATATCCTGGATCTTCTTTTCGCCGTGTTTCTGGTCGTCCTCGGTGATCTCACTTTTCTTCTTCATGGACTTGAGTTTATCCATAGCATCACGCCTTGCAGCGCGGACAGCAACCTTAGCGTCCTCACCCATCTTTGCGATATCTTTTACGATCTCTTTTCTTCTGTCCTCGGTGAGGGGCGGGAACATCATACGGATAATTTTTCCGTCGTTCTGAGGATTTATTCCTATATCAGATGTCTGGATAGCTTTCTCGATTGCTTTAAGAAGAGTCGTATCCCAGGGCTGTATAGTAAGAGTTCTTGCCTCTGTAACTGAAACAGCTGCAACCTGATTTACAGGTGTGGGAGATCCGTAATAATCTATTCTGATTTTGTCAAGAACTGCAGGGTTTGCCCGACCTGCTCTGATCTCTGCAAATTCTGTTTCAAGATGGCTGACCGATTTGTCCATTTTTTCATCTGTATTTTTGATTACAGTATTCATAATAAAACCTCCGCATAGTATTGTGGATAATTATTCAACCAGTGTTCCTACATTTTCTCCGCAGACAGCGGCTACAATATTATCAGGATTGTCAAGGCTGAATACTATTATAGGAATATTATTATCCTTACAGATCGCAGCAGCAGTACTGTCCATAACTGCCAGATCCTTATTAAGAACGTCATGGAATGAAATCTGATCGTATTTTTTCGCATCAGGATTCTTTTTCGGATCTGAATCATACACACCATCAACCATAGTTGCTTTAAGTATAATATCTGCTTCGATCTCAGCAGCTCTGAGAGAAGCTGCCGTATCTGTTGAGAAGAATGGGTTACCTGTTCCGCAACCAAATACAAGTATCCTTCCCTTTTCAAGATGACGGATCGCTCTGTTTCTGATATAAGGTTCAGCTACCTGCTGCATAGAAATAGCTGTCTGAACTCTGACCTCAAGGTCAAGCTGCTCAAGTGCATCACATACACCGAGCGCATTAATGACAGTTGCAAGCATACCCATATGATCAGCTCTTGTTCTGTCCATATTTCCGCTGGATCTGCCTCTCCAGAAATTGCCTCCGCCGACAACAATAGCAACTTCAACGCCCATATCATTAAGCTTTTTGATCGGCTGGCAGAATCTGAGAACCGTATCGAAATCAATACCATGCTTCTCTTTACCTGCCAGGGATTCTCCACTAAGCTTCAAAAGAACTCTTTTGTATTTAGGCTCCATTATTGCAACACCCCTATAATGATATTTCTCTATATCTTATATTTTACTATAACGACTCCATATTGTAAAGTATAAATTTGTTAATTTCGGTAAATCTTTTACCTGTTTTTCATTAATAATACACATACAAATATATGAAAAGAGCAAGTCGTCTGTGATGGAAAATTTCTATCTGACGTCTTGCCCTTAATCCGTATCTTAAATATATAAGAAAAACTAACGAAAACCAATTAAATACCGGTCAGATAACAGATCTTGTATTGAATAACAGGAAAACTGACACGTTATATTTTATTGATTATTTTACCATGCTTGCAACCTCGGCAGCAAAATCATCGTTTCTCTTCTCGAGACCTTCTCCCTTTTCAAAACGAACAAACTCTGCAACAGAGATGTTTCCGCCAAGTGATTTAGCTGTCTGAGCGGTATACTGCTCAACAGTAGCCTTGTTATCCTTGATAAAGGTCTGCTTGTTGAGGCAGTTTTCCTCATAGTATTTGCCGACCTTACCCATAACGATCTTATCAAGAACCTGATCCGGCTTATTAGCCATCTTGGGATCCTGCTTCATCTGAGCGATCATGATCTCCTTCTCGTGATCAAGTACTTCAGCGGGAACATCCTTCTTGTCAAGATATGAAGGATTAACTGCTGCAACCTGCATAGCGATATCCTTTGCATATGCTGCAAAGCCATCCTTATCAGCAACGTCTGTATCAAAGCGAACGAGAACTGCGATCTTACCGCCAGCATGGATGTAAGCAGAAACAGCACCTGTGAAAAGCTTGAAACGACGAATGATGATATTCTCGCCGATGGTCTGGATCTTCTCCTGAAGAAGATCTGCAACTGTAACAGAAGTACCTGCTGCTGTCTTTTTGAGGAGATCCTCAACGTCAGCAGGATTCTCTGCCATAACTGTATCTGCAACAGTCTTTACAAATGCCTGGAATTCAGCATTCTTTGCAACGAAATCTGTTTCAGCATTTACTTCAAGAGCAACACCCATTGTGCTGTCTTCATTTGTGCAAGCAAAAGCAACGCCTTCAGCGGCAATTCTTGATGCTTTCTTTGCAGCCTTGGCAAGCCCCTGCTCTCTGAGAACGTCAATTGCCTTTTCCATATCACCGTCTGCTTCGGTAAGAGCCTTTTTACAGTCCATCATACCGCAGCCTGTTTTTTCTCTTAATGTTTTTACGTCCTGTGCTGTAAAAGCCATATCAAAAACCTCCGAAAATTATATTATTTATTCAGCTATGCGCTGGTTTAAAAAATAGCCGCAAAAAAGTAATTTGCGGCTATTATATTATTTATTGATTACTCCTGAGAGTCCTCTTCTTCTGCCTCAGCTGCAGCTGCGCCCATCTTGCCTTCGTTGCCTTCGATGATAGCATTAGCCATTGCACCGGAGATAAGCTTTACTGCACGGATAGCATCATCATTGCCGGGGATAACGTAGTCGATCTCATCGGGGTCACAGTTTGTATCAACAATAGCAACGATCGGAATACCGAGCTTCTTTGCCTCTGCAACTGCAATCCTTTCCTTACGGGGATCTACGATAAAGAGAGCACCGGGGATCTCTTTCATATCCTTGATACCGCCCATAAACTTCTCAAGCTTTTCAATCTCAAGATTAAGCTTGATTACTTCCTTCTTGGGAAGGAGATCAAATGTACCATCTGACTCCATTGTGCGGAGCTGATTGAGTCTCTCAATTCTGCGACGGATAGTTGTGAAGTTTGTAAGCATACCGCCAAGCCATCTTGCATTTACATAGTAAGCACCTGCTCTGAGAGCTTCTTCCTTAACAGAATCCTGAGCCTGCTTCTTTGTTCCGACGAAAAGAACAGACTTACCCTCTGTTGAGATGTCACGGATAAAGTTATAAGCTTCCTCTAACTTTTTTACTGTCTTCTGGAGATCTATGATATAGATACCGTTTCTCTCTGTGAAAATATACGGTGCCATTTTAGGGTTCCATCTTCTTGTCTGGTGACCGAAGTGAACGCCTGCCTCCAAAAGCTGCTTCATTGATACTACTGATGCCATAAAAATTTTCCTCCTTAGGTTTTTCCTCCGCCGGGATAAGTAACACATTGATATGCGCACCTAATGAATTTCTCCGACGTGCGATTTGCGTATAAAATTATAGCATATATAAAAAAAAAATGCAATAGAAAAATAAAAATTTTGTATTTACGAAAATAAAAATTTTGTATTTACGAGAGACCGAAAAATCGATCAGTAATGATTTCCTTTCAAAAATAAATTAAAAATATTTCAGTGGGAGATATGATCCCCCACTGAATAGAAATGATATTTAATCAGGAATAACCGGCTTATGCGTTCCATTTTACGACGGCCTTGCACTCAGATTCATAAACACTTCTCCAGTGATTTGACCATCCGGAAGGTGCCGAGGATCTGCCCTTGACAT
Source organism: uncultured Clostridia bacterium (assembly GCA_947169745.1). GTDB lineage: Bacteria > Bacillota > Clostridia > Oscillospirales > Acutalibacteraceae > UBA1213. The sequence goes on along the minus strand of CAMVQZ010000001.1, from coordinate 74,396 downwards.
AAATCGTCTGATCAGAAGTCCAGCCGTAGAATACAGACAGACCAATACTTGTAACACTCTTGGGAATTGTTATACTCTTTATAGTTGTGCATTCCCAGAAAGCAAACTGATCTATTGATGTAACTCCGTCCGGAATGTTTATGCTCGTAAGGTTTGTGCGTGTAAATGCATTTTCTCCAATCGTTTTGACTCCTTCAGGTATAGTTATCTTTGTCAACTGTTTATAGAAATAAAATGCCTTATCACATATTTTGGTTACACCCTTTTTAATTTCAACAGCAGTAACTTCGGTTTTGTGGCTGTCGGAGAATGCCTTCCAGTCTTTTGTGTAGAAGCTGTCTGATTTAATGACGAGGGTACTTCCGTCAAATGAATAAGTGTCGCCAGAATCAGATCCGGAATCAGAAGCTTCGGAAGTATCTCCGGAGGAGCCTTCTGAATCCCATTTTACTGTTGCATCACAGCTTGAACCCTTCCACATATTCGACCAGCCGGACGGCGCTGATTTCTTGCCCTTTACATATATTGTCTGATCAGACTTCCATCCGTAAAAGACAGACAGACCCATAACTGAAAGACTTTTCGGAATAGTAATGCTCTTTAAAGTTGTGCACTCCCAGAAAGCAAATCTATCTATTTTTGTTACTCCTTCCGGAATATCAATGCTTGTAAGGCTGGTGCGCGTGAATGCATTTTCGCCTATTGTCTTAACGCTGTCAGGGATCTTTATATTGCTGAGACTTTTGTAAAAATAGAATGCTTTATTACCGATCTTGGTAACACCGTTTTTAATTACAACAGACTTAACATCATACTGATACTTGTTAGAAAAATTCGTGCTATCACCATCAAAAAATTTATCCGAATTGATTGTAAGGGTTCCGTTACTGTATGAGTATGTATTTTCAGAATCAGATCCGGAATCAGCAGAGCTCTCGGCGGCAGAGGTCTCGCCTGAGAATCCCTGTGAATCCCATTTGATATTGGCTTTGCACTCTGTACCCATCCAGTAAGTATGCCATCCGCCGGGCGCAGATTTCCTGCCTTTGATATAGATCGTCTGGTCAGAGGTCCAATTATAGAATACAGACTGTCCCATAGTTGCTACACTTTCAGGAATAGTGAAGCTCTTGATTCCAGTACATTCCCAGAGAGCAAATCTTTCAATTTGCGTTACTGTATTCGGGAAAGTTAATTCTGACAGATTTGAACAATTATTAAAGGCGTTTTCTCCGACACTTAATATACCTTCGGGTATGGATACTGATTCAAGGTTTCTGCAGAGGTAGAATGCTTTATCTCCTATCACTGTAACTCCTTCCTTTATAACTGCGCGCTTAAGACTATAACGGTTATCTTTCAGAAATGCCTCACAGTCACTGGTGAAGAAATCATCAGAATAGATCGTCAGTGTTCCGTCTGCAAATGAATAGTTAGAGCCGGAATCTTTGCTCTCAGAAACTGATGATTCATCTGAGCTTTCTGTTTCGGATGCTGTGCTTACTTCAGATGCAGCCTCCGAGGTTCCGCCGGGAAGTACCACTGAAGGCGTTTGCTGATTTGCAGATTCTGTAGACGAAGTTGTAGTGTTGGTATTTGTTGAGATGATATCATCCTTCTTATTATTTAATAGAATGATGACAAGAACCACAATTATTGCCAATACAGCAACAGAGGACAATAACACAACAATAGCCGCTGTGGACTGTTTCTTCTTAGATGACGGAGCCGGGATCTGATAGCCTGTTACAGGGTCAACACCTGTTTCATTGCCGGTCGTCCCGGTGTAGCTGCCTGTTGGTGTGTACGATGTAGACGGCATATATGATGTTGAGGGAGTGTAGGAGGTTGAGGGAGTCTGAGATGTATATGATGTTGACGGATTGAACGAATTGGGATCTGCAGGAGGCGTATATGAGGTCTGAGGAGTGTACGAGGTCTGAGGGAATGTCTGTGATGTATTCTGCTGTACCGGTGGGGCAAATTCAATTACATTTGAGCTTGTGGCTGCTGACTGTCCTGAAGCCAACTCAAGCTCTCTGCGGAATTCATCCATAGACTGATAACGATCAGACGTCTGGACGGCCATAGCCTTCATCAGAACCTCTTCTGCCTGGGGCGAGATATTCGCGCCCAGGGATGTGGGATTGATTATGTCATCCTCTTCCATACGATCAATAGAATCCGGAGGTATCCTGCCTGTTATTGCCTTGTAAAAGGTTACGCCCAGCGAATAGACATCGGTATAAGGTCCCTGTCTCCCCCTTCTTGTATACTGCTCCTTAGGAGCAAAGCCGTGCTTAAGGATAACATCCAGGCTTTTGCTCTTGTCTCCGAGGCTGTATCTGGCTGCACCGAAGTCAAGAAGCTTAGGTATACCATCGTTTGTGATGATGATATTATCAGGACTTATGTCTCTGTGGATTATGCCTTTTGCGTGAACAGCAGACAGAGCAGACATAATTGGCAAAAGGATCCTTTTAGTTTCTTCAAAGGATATTCTGCCGCCGTTTTCTTTCAGATATGCCGAAAAGCTTTTGCCCTCAACATAATCCATAACAAAATACGCGGTGTTATTTTCTTCAAAATAACTATAAACTCTTACAATATTAGGATTTCCGATAAATTCTGCAAGAGTCTTTGCTTCACGAAGAAAGTTTTCTTTTCCGTATTCAAAATCGGTCTGTTTATCTCCGGTATATGAAAAAACATTTGTACTTTCTCTGTGCGCAAGACTATCAGGAAAATATTCCTTTATTGCAACACTCTGTGAGTTCTGGTGATCTGTAGCCTTATATGTGATACCGAATCCTCCCTGACCAAGAACACCGTCTATGATGTATCGTCCTGCAAGTATAGTGCCTGATTTCAACGCAAGTGGATATTTTTCGTTATCTGGCATAATGATCTGTCCTTTCTGTTTAAGCATTCCATTGAATTATTGCGTCGCAGTATTTATCCCAATTGTCATCCCATCCACCGGGGGCTTCGGTGCGTCCGTTAACTATTATTGTCTGATCCGGTGACCATCCGGTGAATGCGCTCTTTCCGATAGACGTTACACTTCCGGGTATAGTGATCCTTTTTACAGAATAACAGTTATTGAATGCAGCGCTTCCGATGCTTTGCAGGTTATCAGAAATGATAACCTCAGACATACCGGAACAATCTGCAAAAGCCCAGTTCCCTATGCTTGAAACGCCGCCCGGGATAATTATATCCGACAGGCTGGTACAATTATTGAACGCATATGAACCAATGCTCGTTACGCTGTCAGGTATGCTGACTTCTGTTAAACTGCTGCAGCTTATGAAGGATTTTGACCGAATTTTTGTAACTCCGTTTTCTATCACTATTTTTCGTATATTGTCAGAGTACTGAAACTGTTTATAATCGCTGACAAAATAACTGTCAGAGCTTATAGTCAGCGTATTGCCGTCTAAAGAATAATTGCTGTCAGGCTCATCAGATGATTCTATCTCGATGCTTATTACTTCAGAAGAAACAGGCTCCGATGATACAGGGCTGTCTTCAGATGATTCATTTTTTGATACCTCAGAGGCTTCTCTTGAGGACTCACTTTTTCCCTTGGACGTTTCTTTCACACGTTTCGAGGATTCCTCCGGTTTTTTTGATTTTTCCACCGGAGCCTTTGAACTGCTTATAGAGCTCTCAGGGGATGATTCCGAAGCTTCAACAGACTGAACTGATGAATCCGGCTTAGAATAAGCAGGGGATTCTAAAGGGAGAGACGGTGTATGAGATATCCCCGCCGGAACGGTTACGGAATAATCAGATTCTTCCGAAGAAAAATCATCTGCTTTTGTAGAGATAGCATAATCGTTTCTGGTGTTTGCGATCAATAATGCAGCGGTAATAATTACGATAGTGGTTGATACAGCAACAACTATTCCGATTAGTCTTTTTGTGTTTTTGGAAGTGTTCTGCTGAAGAGGCCGCTTATCCGGAGGAGAAGCTTTGGCAGAATAATCTTTTGCATTATATACAACATAATCATCAGATGATGCTGTTTTCCGGGTAGCAAAAACAGGACTTGAACTGTTATCGTGTTCCGGAACTGTTCCAGAAGAATACGTCTGCTCGATTTCTGGATGTAGTTTATCATTGTCCAGGATATCAGGTTTAAAGGTTTTTTTAATATCCGATCCGGTTTCTGTTGTTCCGTCATTTGTATTCTGTTGAATAGTATTCTGCGGAACAGTGGTTTCTGGTATTGTGGGTTCCGGTGATAAATTCTTTAACGACTCCCGGATTATAGGTGCTTGTTGTTTTACCGGTCTATTGATTTCCTGAGAACGCAGCTTTACCGGCTGCTGAGTGGTCGGTGATCCCTGCTTAACCTGCGGCGGCTGCATTACCGGAGGTTTCTTCTCAGCCTGCGGCTTTTTCCCCGGCAAGGGCTGTGCTTTTTTTCTTGAATACTTTTCCAGCTCTTTCCGGAATTCATCCATTGTCTGATATCTTTCAAACGAACGAACTGACATAGCCTTAAGAATAACTGCTTCAGAGCCTTTCGGAATATCCACTCCTGCAGAGCTAGGAAGCACTAACTCATCATCAACGATCCGCTCTATAGAATCAGGCGGTCTGGTTCCGACTATGCAATAGTAAAATGTTGCAGCGAGTGAATATATGTCCGTAAATGCGCCCTGTCTGCCCCTTCTTGTATACTGCTCCATCGGCGCAAAGCCATGTTTGAGAATGACATCAAGGCTTTTTGACTTATCGCCCAGACTGTATCTCGCTGCTCCGAAATCAATAAGTATGGATTTTCCGTCATTGCGTATAAATATATTATCAGGAGTTACGTCTCTGTGAATTATCCCCTTGCTGTGTACAGAAGCAAGCGCATCCATAATCGGGATGAGAATCGTTTCTGCTTCATCATAGCTTATTCTGCCGTCTCTTTCCTTGATATAGTCAGACAGACATTTTCCCTCTACATAGTCCATCACAAAATATGCAGTATTGTTTTCCTCAAAATAGCTATGGACACGGACTATATTCGGGTTACCGATAAACTCAGCAAGAGTCTTAGCTTCACGAAGAAAGTTCTCTTTTCCGTATTCAAAATTTTCAAGTCTGTCGCCCGTAAACGAGATAACTTTCAACCCATTTCTGTATGCGAGACTGTCGGGGAAATATTCTTTTATAGCGATCTTCTTTGAAGTCTTGTGATCGCTTGCCCGGTATGTTATTCCAAATCCACCCTGACCAAGAACCTGTTCTATTATGTAACGACCTGCAAGAATAGTTCTGGGTTTCAACGCAAGAGGATACTTTTCATCTATGGCCATTCCGGTTATCCTTTCTCTGCAATATGCATAGATTGATTCTTAGATATTAAAACCTTATTATATTATATATCAAAAAGATCATAAAGTAAACAAATTTCAACTATCATTTACAAATATTATATTATTATAGAATTATTTTTCCGAATAAAATACTATTATTTTTGATCTGAGTATGATATACTATTAGTGTTATAAGAGCTTGAAACTACGTCTTTATCAGACTGAGCAAAGTGATCTGACAGGAGGTTGCCGTGGACTGGGAATTCTATATACTGAATTACATACAGAATAATTACCGGAATGATTTTCTTGACAAGCTTATGCCCGTTATTTCGACTATTACCCAGCTCGGTGCTGTCTGGGTAGTATTGATGATCATTACCTTTTTTATCCCGAAACATCGCAGGTTGGGGCTTATGATGCTGTGTAATTTTGCACTGTCACTGCTGATATGTACGGTTATTCTGAAACCAATAGTCTCACGGATAAGACCTTATGAATTAAATTCATATATCAGCCTTATCGTCAGACCGGAAATCGACAGTTCCTTTCCGTCCGGACATTCTTTTTTTGCCTTCAGCTGTGCTACTACTTGCTTCATATATAACAAAAAATTAGGTATTTTGATGTATGCCCTCGCATTTATTGTAGCGGCGTCCAGACTGTATCTATATGTGCATTTCCCAACTGATGTTTTTTTTGGTATTTTATTCGGAACTATAACTGCAATTGTTTCCTACTGTTTTTTCAGAGAGATAGAAAGCTTCAGGAGGAACAGGTTGAACAACAACACAAAAAAATAGTTTTCAATATAGATTTTATTGGTATTGTATGATATTATTATTATATGAACCTATATAGGAGGTATTTAAATGAAAATCACACTCTTAGGCTGCGGAAGATGGGGGTCGTTTATAGCATGGTATCTTGATAAAATCGGCCATGATGTCACTATCTGGGGATTGTCAGATGCTCCTCAGTTTATCGAAATAAGAGATACAAGAAAAAACAATATGCTGGAATTCAGAGAGTCAATAAAGGTTACTGATGATCTTGCCGAGGCAGTAAAAAGCGCCGAGGTTATGATTATTTCTATCAGCTCTCAGGCTCTGAGATCATTTTTACAGTCACTTATAAAACTTGATCTTAAGGGTAAAAAGCTGGTTTTGTGTATGAAGGGCATCGAAGTCGGAACAGGAAAACGTCTGACTCAGATAGTCGAAGAATACATAGACGGCAGCGAAACGCCTGTCGCTGTCTGGGTGGGGCCGGGACATCCTCAGGATTTCAGTAATGGTATACCAAATTGTATGGTTGTTGATTCAAGGCATGAGGAATTAAAGAGTTTCCTTATCGCAAACTTTTCCAGCGAGTTGATCAGATTCTACGTGGGTCAGGATCTTATCGGGAGCGAAATTGGCGCAGCTGCAAAAAATACAATCGGAATTGCAGCCGGTATGCTGGACGGGCTCAACCTCTCCTCTCTTAAGGGAGCATTGATGTCCCGAGGAACCAGAGAGATTGCAAGACTTATAAAAGCAATGGGTGGAAATGAACTTTCTGCATACGGTCTTTGCCATCTCGGAGATTACGAGGCAACCCTTTTCTCAAAATACAGTCATAACAGATGTTTTGGAGAAACTCTTGTCAAAGGAGAGAAATATACTCTGCTCGCTGAGGGAGTTGATACTACTAAAGCTCTTGTCTTACTTGGCAAGAAATATAATGTAGATCTTCCGATATGCAATACAGTAAATGATGTTATCGAAGGAAGACTGACAGCGAAAGAAGGTCTTTCCGGTCTGTTTCTCAGAAGCATTAAATCAGAATTCTACGAATAAAACTAAAGCCGCTCTTCCCTGCTATAGTGAAGAACGGCTTATTTTTTATATATAATTTATAATAATCAGAATAAAAAAACCTTGTACGATTATGTACAAGGAAAATGGGAGAGGGCGGATTCGAACCACCGAAGCCGAAGCAACAGATTTACAGTCTGCCCCATTTGACCGCTCTGGAACTCTCCCGGATATAAAGCCTACTGAGTATTAACTCATAGCAGGCTTGTTTATAAGCTGGTGGACAGACTCGAACTCCCGACCTGCTGATTACAAATCAGCTGCTCTACCAACTGAGCTACACCAGCGTTATCCTGCCGCCGTATTTCCGACGGCTTTGTTATAATAACATATAATTGCGATGTTGTCAATAGTTTTTTGATTATTCTTTAAATTTATTTTTACGTTTATTATTACGGGAACAGATTGTAATTAAGTGATAACATTATAATTTGTACTGAATACTTCAGAACTTCTATCTGAAAAATGGTATACTGAAGATCCCGCTGACTCTTTTGGGCGGAGGGCAGTTACTGACAAGTATCGTATCCTCCCCTACAAGCTCTATATCGTTCCAACTGATCACCATGTCATCCCTTCTTCCAAACAATCCGAAGAATCTGGGTCTCCCGTAAATGATTATCGAAATAAGTCTTGCGTTTATTGTATCTATTTCCACATCGTCTACACAGCCGAGTCTGCAGCCGTTTTTACTGTTTACTACCTCTTTCCTTTTAAGCGCAGCTATTCTGCAGCAGCTCATAAAAAACCTCCCGACATAGTATTACTACATAATATGCCGGGAGATGATTTATTGTTACTTAATTTAAATTTTTGCTTTTCTTTTGTCCAATAATTTTTTTTCAATCCTGGGGAATACCTTCGCGATATATATAGAAAGGATAATAAAAAGCGCAAGGGAAACTGCGAAGATAACTCCGAAAATCGCAAGAAAATTGAGTGATATTTCCGAGAACTCAAATACATTTATACCCATAAAATTACGGAAACAGAGGATTCCTAAGGTAATACCAATATTCATTGTACAGAACAATGCTATCCGCAGGATATTGAAGGGCATAGATATTTTGAATAGAACCATCATAGACGCCGCTGTCAACGCACAAACGCTGAGTGTTGAATATTCATTTACAGGAAGTCCGAATACCGCCTTTGCGATAACGCATAAAACAACACTGACAACTATGGTCAGGCCTCCCGGAATAGCATTCCGTAAAATATTGAACAGAAAAACACCTTTTATGCGGTCCTTGTTAGGTTCAAGAGCAAGGATAAGCGATGGAATGCCGATTGTAAATGCATTGACGAGAGTAAATTGTATCGGAGCAAAGGGATAAGGGGTTGAAATAAAAATAAAAAGAAGAGCAAGAAGAATAGAAAAAATAGTTTTTACAATAAACAAAGTTGCGGAACGCTGGATATTGTTAATAGACCTTCTTCCCTCTGCCACTACCTTAGGCATAGATGAAAAATTAGAATTAAGAAGAACCAGCTGAGAAATACTTCTTGCGGCGTCACTTCCGGCAGCCATTGCAATACTGCAGTCTGCTTCTTTAAGCGCAAGAACATCGTTTACGCCGTCACCTGTCATTGCAACTGTATGCCCTTGCTGTTTAAGGGCAACTACAAATTTTTTCTTCTGATCAGGAGTCACTCTGCCAAAAACTGTATAGTTTTCAATAGCATCCGCTATTTCTTCGTCGGTTTTCAGAGTAGAGGCATCAATAAATTTGTCGTAATTACGTACTTCGGCACGTCTTGCAACATCGGCTACGGTCATAGGATTATCACCGGAAATGATTTTTACAGTAACATTCTGATCTGCAAAATACCTGAGCGTCTGAGGCGCTTCTGGTCTTATCTTGTCATTCAGAAGGGCTACTCCGACTACCTTGATGTCATCAGGCAGATCGTTGCCTTTGAATTCATTAACGGAATGTGCAACTACAATCACTCTGTAGTTTTTAGCGTATTTATCAAGCATTTCCCTGAGATCAGCCGGAACCTCACTGAAGATGAATTCTGCAGCTCCCATGATACATGATCCGAAATCAGGGTAATGTGCTCCCGACCATTTCTTTTCTGAAGAAAAAGGAATTATTTTATCAGCCTTATCTGTGGATCTGTTCCCGTATTTCTCATGGATGGCCATAAAAGTAGCATTTGTATCTTCAAGAGAGGAAGATATCCTGCAAAGAATATCCTCCAGTATTTCTCTTTCGCTTGTTTTGTATTCAACAATATCGGCAACCTCCATAACACCTTCTGTAATGGTTCCGGTTTTATCAAGACAGAGCACGTCTACCCTTGCAAGAGTCTCTATACAATAAAGCTCCTGAACAAGCACCTTGCTTTGGGTGAGCCTTATGACACTTACCGCAAGGACTGTACTTGTCAATAGCATCAATCCCTCCGGGATAATGCTTGTCATTGAAGCGACGGCACCAATTACAACATCCTTCAGGTGTTCGGAAACCTGTCCGTATATTGTGGGTACGTAGATATCAGGATCGAAGGGTACAAAGTATTGTCTGATAAATAAAAGTGCTGACAACGGAAGAATAACAAATGTAAGAAACTTTATGATCTTTTTCAGAGTGATCATTATTTCCGAATTGACTTTCTTGATATATTTTGCTTCTGCGGAGATCTTCGAAGCATAATTATCCTGGGCAACGTGTTCGACTCTTGCAACACATTTACCGCTGACAAGAAAACTTCCAGACAGAACCATGTCCCCTGCCTGCTTTCTGACCGCATCAGATTCGCCTGTCAGTAGTGACTCATTGACCTCGCACTCACCTGAAATAATCTTTGAATCCACTGGTATCTGGTTTCCTTGTGAGAATAAAATGATATCATCCAGGACAACCTCCTCTGTACTGACGCTGTGCTTTTCGCCGTCACGGATTACAGTCGCCTTTGCAGCGGAAACGATAGAAAGCTTATCTATTGCCCTCTTAGCACGAATCTCCTGGACAATACCAATTGTAGTATTGAAAAACATAACACCCAGGAAAAGCATATTTCTATATGACCCAACGAGAAATACAGCAAGCCCCAGAAAGATATTAAGTATGTTGAACAACGTGACGATATTATCATAAAATATCCTTTTGACACTTTTACCCTTTGGCTGTGTGTTTTTGTTGTAAAAGCCCTGTGACATTCTTTCCTTTGCCTGATCCTTAGAAAGGCCGGTTTCAGGAGATGTTTCTATTCTTTTACATTGAGACATATCAACATATTCTTGTTTTTTCTGTTTCATTTTTTTCTCCATTAATCATTTTTTGTTTATAAAATAATCATATAAGACAGTATCATTATATAATCTATGACAATAAAGTGTCAATAGAAAACGTCGAATAATAACTAAAAAGTGTGTTAATGCTGTTGTCACCCCAAAAAACAAAAACCGGACATCGCATATGGACGTCCGGAATTGGTTGTCTGTGTCTGGCTTTTTTATATTTTCAGGAGGAGTAGTGTCTGAGGAGCCATTATGAGATAATTACCCTCTTTTGAATGATTTCCTATCTCAAAAACGGTATTACCGTCAAAAGCAAAGGGAGCCTTCTGAACTATATCCGTCGGGTTTACAGCAATAATAAAGTCACCTCTTTTGAAAATAAAGGGATACTTTTCTTTTACAGCGTAAATAACCTCAAAATCACCGTCGGATCTTAGCGATGGATTCTCATGCCTGATAGTGATAACCTTCCTGAGTGTATTAAGAATAGAATCAGGGTCTTTTTCAGCCTTTTCAACTGTAACGGCGGAATCCGACGTGTCAACCGGAAGATACAGCTTTTCTGCAGGAGCATTTGAAAAACCACAGTTTACGCTGCTATCCCATTGCATCGGAGTTCTGGTACCGGTACGGCTGAAACCACCCTCTTTGCTGGGAAGCCCTTCCATAAAGCTCATTCCGATCTCGTCTCCGTAATAAAGGAACGGGACACCCGGCATAAGGAAAATAAAAGAATATGCAATTTTTGCTTCAAGAGGAGTAAAGAGTCTGGTCATTCTCGGAGTATCGTGATTACAGGTAATAAAGCTTATATAACCCTTTTCTTTTGTGTCTTTAAGATCTTCTAGGTATTCATCAAGAAACTTTGTTATATCGCCCTTGCTGTTTTTTGCGAATACTGCATTACATTCACCTGTACTCTGATCCTTTTCTCTGAACAGGATCCTGTAGCCATTGTTATCATGGTCAAGATAGAAATCACAGTGAAAACCAGCCCCGATAGCAACACGGGGATTACACCACTCGGATACTAATGCAGCCTCGGGATAATCTTTATCCAGCATTTCTCTTATACTTCTCCAGATCTTGCAGGTTTCCGGTTTATCACCGTCCTCGTTTTTAACAAGAGAATCCGCCATATCAACACGGAACCCGTCGCATCCCATATCGAGCCAGAATCTCATAATGCTTTTCAGAGCTTCTACAGTAGCCTGACAATCGGGATCAGACGGAGCCTTCTGCCATGCGGGATGAGAAATGTTATTAAAGCCATAATTCAAAGCAGGCTGAGAACTAAAGAAGTTTACAAGATAGTTTCCGTCACGCTCTGATATTCCGCAAAGAAGTCTGTACTGAGGCGGTGCTTCCCATACGCTGTCTGTCCAGATATATCTGCCGCTGTATTCATTCCTTTCGTGCTTTTTGCTTTCCAGGAACCATTTATTCTGATCGGATGTATGTCCGGGAACAAGATCCAGCAGTATTCTGATCCCTCTTTCATGGGCTTCTTCAAATAATGCCTTCAGATCTTCATTAGTGCCATATCTTTCTGCAACTTTATAATAGTCCCTTACGTCATATCCGGCATCCATAAAAGGAGAATCATAAACAGGATTGAGCCATATCGCATTACAGCCAAGGCTTTTGACATAATCAAGCTTAGACCGGATACCTCCGATGTCCCCTATGCCGTCTCCGTTACTGTCGCAAAATGTCTGAGGGTATATCTCATAAAAAACAGCATCATTTAACCACTTTGGCATAATATGTACCTCCGATAACAATATTTTTATACATTATAACATATACAATACTTATGTTCAAGGATATATATAAAAAACCGCCCGTAAAAAACCTTTACGGACGGAAAACAGAGATTATTGTTTATTACATACTTCTTTCGTAGGCCTCGATCATCTTTTTGACCATCTGTCCGCCTACAGAACCTGCCTGACGAGAAGTAAGATCGCCGTTATAGCCCTGCTTGAGGTTTACTCCGACTTCATTTGCGCATTCCATCTTAAATGCATCCATTGCCTGCTTTGCTTCAGGAACATTGATTGAATTAGAATTATTTGACATAATAGTTATCTCCCTTATAAATTTATACAACCTGACGATGTTAATATCGTTTTAATTGGTTGTATAAATATTATTATCAGATTTAAAATTATTATTTAGAAAAAGTCTGGAAATAATAGTAAAAAATTCAAATGATAAGACCCACACCGGAATACAGTGTGGGTCTTGATTGATAGATATAGAATTATTTATCCTCGTCTTCGGACTTTTTCTCATCCTCTGCTTCTTTAGCTTCTTCTTTAACTTCTTCAGTTACTTTCTCTGCGGATGCACCAAATATATTGAAGCGGAAAAGCTTTGATTCGTCCTCAGGCTTCTGGCATTCAAGATGAGCATTGCTGATCTTACCGCCTTCTATAAGCTGTGTAAGACCAATGAGCTGACAAAGTTTACTCTTAAGATTAAGACGATCTCCCTCATCTGTTACGAGGAATACATCGCCCTCACATTTATCGATCTCTGCAAGGAAAGCCTGGACTTCTACATCATGTAATTCAATTGCTGCCATAAATATAACCTCCTTTAATTTACAGGCTCTTTTGCCTGTCTGAGTTTATTATAGCATATATATTTTTGTTGTCAATTCATTTTCAAAAAAAATAAAGAATTTTTTTGTTGAAATAGCAGCAATTTACAAGTTGAATTTTGTATAGTATAAATAACCGTTAATAGTTTTTTAAGAAATAATTCTTCCGTCGCAAATTTGTATTGATCTTTTGGCTTCTTTTGCAATTGTGTTATCATGGGTGATCATTATAACTGTCATACCCGATCTGTTAAGCTCCTTCATTATTGAAATGATCTCCTGACCGGATTTAACATCAAGACTTCCGGTCGGCTCGTCAGCGAGAAGAATATCCGGTGACGCTGCTATAGCTCTTGCAATTGCTACTCTTTGTTGCTGGCCTCCGGAAAGTTCAGCAGGTCTGTGCTCAAACCGATTTCCAAGACCAACTTTTTCGAGAGCGTTTCTGGATACAAGTATTCTTTCATTTTTTGGTCTGCCCTGATAGATCATCGGAAGCTCAACATTTTCGACAGCACTGAGAGTCGGTATCAGATTGAAGCCCTGAAATATAAACCCGATCTTCTTACTCCTTATCTGATTAAGATTTTTTCTTCTGATATTTATCATATTATACCCATTCAGATAATAATTCCCCCGGGTGGGAAAATCCAGGAAGCCTATAATATTCATAAGTGTAGATTTCCCGGAACCGGATCTGCCGACTATAGAAATGAAGTCTCCTCTGTTTATTTTCAGATCTATATTTTTTAAAGCTTTTATTGTTTCGCCGATACAATAGTATTCTTTTTCGATGTTTTCAAGTCTGATTATTTCTTCCATTTATTCCCTCCACAAAGCGGATCAATTATCTAATTATTTTAATATATCCGAAATACAATTCTGCTGGTTGTCTTGATATAAAAGTTTAATAATATTTAGTATCTCGCTGATCTTCTGAATTATGTAAAAAAAAGAACCAGACCTAATGATCTGGTTCCTTATAATGATATTTTTTAATCGGTAAAAATCTGAGTCCAGTAATTTCCGTTGATTCCGAAACCTATTTTTTTGAATTCAGAATCAACAATATTGTCATGGTGTCCCTTGGAATTAATCCAGCCTGTCATTACCGTTTCGACGGAGGGATAACCCCAGGCAATATTTTCACCGGTATATGAATAATTATATATACCATTTTCTTTCAATACAGTAAAACAACTCTTTCCATCAGGTCTGCTATGTGAATATTTTCTCTTAAGCTCTTCTGCCCTGATCTGAGCAGCATAAACGAGATCCGTATCTAAGTTAACCTTTGGAACTCCGCACTTCACCCTTTCATTATTAACGAGCTGAAGTTCTTTATAGACATCTGTTGGTATATATGTTCTGATATTATAACAGATCTTCGTAACCTTTCCCGAAACACGATAGCACAGAAGAATATTATAAGTCCCTACATTTCTTGGCCTTATCTGGACAGTTTTATCAGTACTATATGTTCTTAAAAGATTCCAGGCATAATCTGAGGTTTTCTTATAATATACCGCATATTCCGCACCGCTGCCCTTATCTGCAATATTGACAGCCTCCAGATGACCATACACAGAATCTACAGTTTTTGAAGGTGAGATCTTTGCTATAGAATAAACAACGAAAAACTTCTCCCGCACCTTATAATCTGCATCTCTTACAGAAACTCTGAAGGTATACTTATTTATCTCTGACAACTTAAGACTAGCTGTCTTTGCCGCAGAGTAATCTTTGATCTTATTCCATGACCCGTCTCCGATACGATAAGAATACGCAAAGAGATACGGTTCGGATCCTCCGCTGGCATTTCCGGTCAGGTTGACTGTTCCATAACGTTCAACCATATCCGATGTATCGATCTTTGAATTATTGGTAAGAGCCTTTCCTGTGGATTGCTTAACGGTGAAATTAATTACCTTTATGCTGATCTTACCGCTTATGTCATTTACAACCGTTTTGATCTTGTAAAATCCGACAGACGGAAGCTTTATAGATCCGAAAGAACTCTTTTGTCTCTCAATAATTTTTTTATAGACGCCGCCGTTCAGAGAGTATAAGTAAGAGTAAACATAAGGCTGGGACCCTCCAGATCCCTTTCCATAAATTTTCAGAACCGAGCCCAATGTCATAACATTTGCCGATAATGTGGTATTATTGACAAGCTTTGTATTGGAAGTCTTTTTTACTGTCACATTGAAGCTCTTTGTAACCTGTTTTCCGTTTTTATCCTTGACAATACACTGAACTGTATAATAACCAGCCGAAGGAAGCTTTATTGTTGCGGATTTAGTGGTAGAAAAACTCTTGAAGGTCTTTGCCGCTCCGTCCTGAATTTTGTAATTATATGCAAAGGTATAGGGCGCCGTTCCCCCTGACGCTTTTGCGGATATCACAACGCTGTTTCCAAGGGCGAGGGAGGTCTTATTAATCGTTGAACTGTTTACAAGAGGTGTTGCCTTAGCTTTGACTGTTGTCGTGATGTCACAGTATATCTGCAGATTATTCTTATCCTTAACATACGAGCGTATAGTATAAGTACCTGCAGAGGTGGTTGTAAATGAAGCTGTATTTGATGTACTGAAATTCTTTACAACCTTCCAGCTTCCGCTGTTTATCTTATACTGGAATTTATACTGATACGGGGACACTCCTGACGAACCAGTGGCTTTGACAGTAATCTTGCCGCCTGTTTCTGATGACGTCATTGATAACGAAGCATTGATCTTTATACTCGCTGCGTCAGTTACCAGACCGTTCTCCGGTACGATCACAAACAACATCATCATACAAACCATTATCACGGCAGTAAATCGAACTAATGTCTTTTTAATCATACCGATCACCCTCCTTTTATATGTTAATAATTAACAACAATACTCCAACATATAATAATATTTTTTATTATATTATATCATTCCGAAGTGTTATTTTCAATAATGATAGGTTTGTTAATAAAAAATTTACAACTGATTTTAGTAACAAATTAAAAATCATTGATATATTTTTAAGATAATAACAACAGCATATGCCACAAATGGTATTAATTGCCTCTTGAACCTCAATCCGTATGTGCAACTTTTTGCAGAAGTAATATTAAGACCTCCTAATCTTTTCACTGATACATATGTTAATAAATGAATTTAATTTTTTATCCGCAAAGCCAGAAAAAATCAATAAACCCCTTTTAAAATAAAATGAATATGTTATAATTAAAGAAAGAAATCCGATCAAGAGGTGATATAATATGGATTTTGACGCTTTTTCCGAAGGCATTGAGCCTGGCGGATTAAGAAATACCAGAGATATTGGTATTCTTATTTGTTATATGCTGACTAATATCTCCCGTCCTTTTCCCCAGGAAGACCTGATAGAGATCATTCAGGAAAACGGCATTGCAAACTATTTTGAAACAAATTCTGCTCTGTCTGAGCTTATTAAATGCGGCAACATAAAAAACAACGATGATAATCCGGAGCTAATAGAGATTACTTCAAACGGTATACTTATATCTCAACAGCTCAGCAGTGAACTTTCTATGTCTGTAAGACATAAGGCTGTAACTGCGACAATGAAGCTCTCTGAAAGACGAAAGATAGAAAAAGAAAATCCGGTTTCGATTACGAAGATAAAAGACGGCGGATATAAAGTTGATCTTCGTATAACTGATGGGATAAGAGACCTGATGGAAATATCTCTGTTCGTCCCGGACAGATCCGACGCCAATGCTGTCAAAAGAAGATTTCATAGTGATCCGGAAAAGTTTTATTCTGTGGTACTTGCAGCTTCATTGGGGGATTATGATATAATTACTCAGACACTAAAGGAACTTGAAAATGAAAAAAAGCCTAAATGATATTAATTTTCGCGAGGTAGAATTCATTTACAAAAACCCTCATTCTCTCGTGGATTACAGCAAAATGCAGAGCTTTAGTCTTATCAAAAGCTCTATAGAAGTATTTTCCTATTATGGCGTCGATCCATTTACCCCATCAGAAATCAAAGAATTTTTTGTAAGACTTGCACTTATTAATGATAAAAGCAATAAAGTTTTTGTTCCTTCGATCAAGAAGATCAAAGGGGTACTTGAATGTTGCCTTGATAGCAATGCAAGAAATTACTTGTCGGAAAATGGTGATTGCTATAAAATTATTCATTGGGATCATGACGGATACAGGTATGAGATCGAGCTTGCTTATACGAAAAAATATATATAATAAAATACTCCTGCACCACAAAGATGCAGGAGTTTATTATTTTCTGTTTTCAGACACGGACAATTCAAATTATCACCAACACCATTGAATATCAGTCCGGCACTCTATCGTCTGCGCTGTGCGGTATATATTAATCCTCGGGTTCGAGCAAACCGTATTTTCCATCCTTGCGTCTGTAAACCACATTGATCTCGTTCGTATTTGCATTCCGGAACATAAAGAACTCGTGACCGATCATATTCATCTGAAGAATAGCTTCCTCTGTACTTAAAGGCTTAACAGAAAATGTCTTTTTTCTGACAACTTCGTAATCATCATCCTCGGACATAGCATCCTCTTCAGAATCCTCATCCATAAAGAACTGATCCATGGATTCAGGCTTGATCTTTTTGCTAAGCTTTGTCTTGTTTTTCCTGATCTGACCTCCCAGAATATCAACTACAGTGTCAAGAGAATCATTCATTTCAAGAGAAGTACTCTCAGCACGATACATCATTCCGTTATCAAATATTGTAACTTCGACAGTCTGACGATTTTTTTCAAGTGTAACGGTTACGGTTGCTTCTGCATCCTCAGAAAAAATCTTTTCAAATTTACCAAGTTTTTTGTAAACACGCTCCTTAAAATTATCTCTCAGGTTAACTTTTCTGCCGACAATGTTATACTTCATAGCCATGCCTCCTTGGAGTAAATTATCTCTATCTGAGATTATAACTATTATAACACTAATCACTAAAAAAATAAAGGGGTTTGATTAAAAATATGTTAAAAGTTTATGAATCAGATTTAGATATATTTACAACAAACAATGGCAAAAGATATTAACGGATTATTTGTGAGCATTAAAGGCAATCTTACCATTAACAATGACCATATCAGGTTTATTCATTATATTTATAGGATCTCCGTCTATTACGAACAGATCAGCATCCTTCCCTTCTTCGAGAGAACCTACTCTGTGGGAGATACCACATATTTCAGCAGCGTTTATTGTCAGAGCTTTAATTGCATCGCTGTGAGCCATTCCTTCACGAACAGCAATAGCTGCACAGACATTCAGAAATGATATTGGTATTTCAGGATGATCGGTTATGATAGCGGTCTTTATACCACCCGAGGACAGAATACCCGGAGCAGACGGCGAAAGATTTTTCAGCTCGGGTTTACTCCTGTCAGTCAGGAAGGGACCGGAAAGAACAGCTGCGTTTTCTTCTTTTAATTCATCCGTAATTAAATGAGCGTCTGTAGCATGAACCAGAACATAATCCAGATCAAATTCCTTGCAGATTCTGATAGCAGTAAAAATATCATCTGCTCTGTGAACGTGAAAATGAGCAGGTATTTTCTTTTCTAAAAGAGGGATCAGAGCCTCACATTTTGGATCATATTCGCTGTAGTTTTCTTCATTCTCTTTATTCTCAAGATACCTCCTGGCTCTGTTCAGATTTTCTCTTATCAGAGCTGCTATGGCCATTCTTGTGACAGGAGTCTGCTCTCTGTCATTATATGTAGATTTCGGGTTTTCTCCAAGAGCAAATTTTATTGCGACAGGATCTTTAAGGATCATTTTATCTATCTGCTTCCCGACGGTTTTCAGCGCAGTAATATTGCCCCCTATTACATTTGTACTTCCCGGGCTGACTATTACAGTCGTAACACCGGCCATAACCGCATCATTAAAATAACCGTCAAAGCTGTTTATACCATCCACAACTCTGAGATTTGGAGTAACCGGATCTGTATCTTCATTACCGTCGCTGCCTTCGAAGGATATGGAATCCTCAAATACACCGATATGTGTATGGGCATCAATGAAGCCGGGATAAATGCTTTTCCCTTTTACATCTATCGCATTATCAATATTTTTGTCAAACTCAGACATATTTTTGACAGAGACAATCTTATCATTTTCTATTTCCAGAAAACCATTTTCTATTATTCTGTCATTCTTATCAAGAGTATGAATTTCAGCATTTATAATAAGCATATTTTTTCCTTTCAAAAATAAAGGAGAGTTTTGCAACTCTCCGATATAACTTTACTGTTTTTGAGAATTTCCTCTTCTGGAATAGCCGCCGCGCTTATTTTCGTTTCTTTTCAGATCAGACATTTTCTCATCACTTGCCTGCTTGAATCTGGAAAGCATATCTTCAAAGCTTGACGGTTCAGTTTTCTTAGAGGACTGCCATTCATAATTACCAGGTCTTGCTGGCTGTCTCGGTGACGAATTCCTGGTATCATTACCAGGCTGAGCACTATTCCTTCTTTGCTGAGGAGCAGCTTTTTTGATAGACAAGCTGATTTTGCCGTCTTCTCCGATGGTCAGAATCTTGACTTTTACAGTCTGACCCTCACTAAGAAAATCCTTAATATCATTCACATATGTGGGTGCAACCTCTGATATATGCACCATACCGGTCTTTCCGCCTTCGATATCCACGAACGCACCGAATTTTGTAATACCCGTTACTTTACCTTCTACAATCATTCCAACTTCAAGATCCATACTAAAATTGCTTTCTCCTCTCAGTCACCGGCAATGTTAACAAATACAACTTCACCGTTTTTTACATAATCCAGATCTTCTCTTGCTATTCTTTCAACGTAGTTCTCAAACGCTTTTTCGTCATTTTTCTGAACAGCGTCTGAAACCTTTTTCAACTCCGCATTGGTTTGTTCTTGATTGAATATCTTATCATCAAGCTGGTTAAGCTCTGATCTGGCATTATTAATTTTTATCTGTTGATCAACTATCAGAAACAAAACATAAAGTGTCACTACAACAAGAATAACATACAGCAAAATATTTCTGCTTTTGCTTTTCTTGCGCGACCGTCTTTTTCTGCCTGCAATCTTTGCCTGCATTAATTTCACCTACCGATTGAACTATAAACGATTTACAATGATATTATACACTATTTTACCATATCTTTGCAAGATAAATCGACATTCTTTTTGCTTTTTTTTGATTTAAAGAGATTTGTTTTCGGTAAAATTATCTCAATAATGCCATAAAATACAGATAATAGTTTAAAAATAATGACTTTTTCTTTTAATATCATCATTTTTACAATCTTTGATATAAACATAACAGCTTTCCGGAGCTGTTTTCCTATCAGCAGATGCAGACAGATAATTCCAATAGCTTCGGCTATCAAAACGAACAGCCTTATCCTTCCCTCTGTCATACTGATGGCGTAAATATAGTTTATCATCACGAATAAAAAAGAAATAATTATATCGGGAATAAAATAGAATTTTTTATCTGTATTAAAAACAATCAGTAATGATGAAATCAAAATGTACACTGCTTCAAACAAAATACCAAAGACGAAAGCGTAGAGAAATGCTGCGGTCTGCTGATCTGTGGTAGCTCCCAAAAAATCACCCTATCTGAAAAGCTTTGAAAAAAAGCCATCCCGGTTGTCTCTGTCTTCAGAATAAATAATGGAGTTTATTTCGCCATTAATATCAAGTTCTCCGTTTTCCTGACTAAATCGGTTGATTTTAAGATCATTTCCGCCGATCATCATTTCGCCAAGCTCAGTTTTTAGTGTTATCTGCTGATTATCAAATCCTATTACATCATATACTCCTGTTGCATTCAGATTTTTCCTGTTTTCAAGAATTATACTGTGTTTCTTAAGCGAAATATTATTTTCTGATGAATCCATACTATCCCTCCGGTCAGTATAAGATGGGAGAACTGGCATCTGTACAATTTTTTAAAAAACATAAGGTCACCCGGAGCGTAATTAATATCTGTTCCAGGTAAAGCATTATCATACAGACAATAAATAATATGATTCCGAAATGAAAAATATTACTCTATGATCCGGTACATCATACCGGCCTCGTCTTTTTTTGCATATTCATTGATATTCAGCACCTCGGCTCTGACCGGATGATTGCCAAGAGATATCTCAATGATATCCCCTATTTTCACATCATATGATGCACGTGCCTGTTTTCCGTTTACAAATACTCTTCCTGCGTCACAGGCTTCATTTGCTATTGTTCTTCTTTTTATTATTCTGCTGATCTTTAAATACTTATCAAGTCTCATTTTTTCTCTCCCTTTTTTTACCTAATATTATTCTCATATAAAATATAGACAACTAAACATTCAGTACAAAGAAAATAATAAAAGTAAAACCGGTCACTCAGACCGGTTTCGTTAATTATTTCTTGTCAACAGCATCCTTGAATGCCTTGCCTGCCTTGAATGCAGGAACCTTGGAAGCAGGAATAGTAATCTTGGCATTAGTACGCGGATCGCATCCTGTTCTTTCTTTTCTTTCACGACGCTCAAATGTACCAAAGCCTACGATACGGATATCGTTACCCTCTGAAACCTGCTCTACGATAACATCAATTACAGCAGCAACAGCCTTTTCAGCGTCCTTTTTGGAAATTTCAGCCTTTTTTGAAACTGCTTCAATAAGTTCTGTTTTGTTCATTTACGATTCCTCCAATTTTTCTTTTGTAATATTAATCCATAGCTGATCCGTTACTTTCGTATCCGGATCCTGTATATCAATACCCTCCTGAGCAGTAGCCTTTTCAAAGGCCTTGAATTGCTCCGTGAATTCCTCACAGGTATTATACAGCGATTCTTCACAATCGGTTCCGGTAAACTCCGACAAATTTACAATGGAAAACAGAAGTTTCCCCATTGCAATACTTTTTTCTTCCTTATTCTCAGAAGAAACAGATTTCTCAAACTCATTGAAAGCATTCCTTACATTTTCAAGAGCTGCATCAGTATCAACCGGACCAACACCACATCTTCTGGCTTTCTTTTGAAGCTTTCCTGCTCTCATAAGAGACGGAAGAGTTTTTGAAACACTATCCATAGCCTCAGATGTTTTTTTCTGGGAATGAGTTTTCATTTTGATCTCATCCCAATTTTTAAGAACCTCATCGGTCGTTTCGGCGTTAACATCACCAAAAACATGAGGATGACGTATAATCATCTTTTTGCAGATCTCATCTGCCACATCATCAAGGTCAAAATTTTTTTCCTCTTCGGCAAGCACACAATGAAAAACAACCTGTAAAAGAACATCTCCTAATTCTTCTCTGAGGTGTTCCTTATCATCAGCATCTATCGCGTCAATAGCCTCGTATACTTCCTCGATAAAATCCTTTCTGATAGACCTGTGAGTCTGTACCTTGTCCCATGGGCAGCCCTCCGGCGAACGGAGAATCCTGACTATTTGCACAAGATCTTCTGTTGTGTATTTGTCTTTAAACTCAAACTCCAAAGAGTATCTCTCCTTTGACAAAAAGCGACCAATGCTATTCTACCTTATAAGACCGCGTTTTTCAAGTATTCTTACAATTTTGTATCCCTTCGGCATCTGAACGATATCTTCTTTCTTTATCGCCTTTATCAGAAGGAGTGCAACAAAATATACTATTATTGCAGTCACAACCGCTACAATAGTCGCTAATCTCTGTACAAGGAAAAGATCGAAGAATATCTCAGCAAAGTAACTTGTAACGCCGCAGATAATAGCAGCGATAAGCGGTTTAATCAATATTGAAACAAAATTCGGCGTTATACCCGTTTCCCTGCAAAGAATAAGCATTGCAGTAACGGTTACAAAGCCATAGCATACTATGGAACCAACGTTTGCTCCCTGGATATTTATCTCAGGTATACCAACAAGAATATAATTAACAACGATTTTGATAACCATACCTATTGTAAAAAGCTTGAGAGGAACATCCATACGCCCTACCGCCTGAAGCATACTGCAAAGAGGAGTACTTGTTGCGATGAATATTACCGATATTCCCATAACTGCCAGAACTCTGGAACCGATCTCAACCTCATTTGCTACTGAAGCTCCGCTGTATATAAGCGAAAGCAGCGGCTCTGCAAGAACAGACATTCCGATTCCGGATGGCAAAGTCACGAGAACGGTTACTCTGAGAACTGTTTCCATGCTCTGCTTCATTTTATCTTTATCTCCGCTGGTCCAGGCAGCAGTAACAGACGGAAGTGCTGTCGTACCGAAAACCTGGGTCAGCGCAGTTACAAGCATCATGAGGGTCAGCGCAATTCCATAGCATCCATACAGATAAATATGGGTAGTATTGGAATACAATACCTCATCGGGGATAAGTGAACCGTATACATTAAGCAATGCATCCGGATTTGTTTCCATTATATTGTAAATTCTTCTCTGAACAAGAGTAGAATCTATCATATCAGCAAGACTCATTATTATTGAACCAAGGCCAATAGGAATAGCCGTCCTGACCATAGTTCTTACGATTGTTCCGTTAGATCTGGGCGGAGGCGATTCGCGAAGCTCTTTAGCCCTGATCCCGTCACCGCTCCTTTTATACTTGATAAATAAGAACAAGAAGCCAAAAAGAGAACCAAGGGAAATGCCTGTGATAGCTGCACCTATTGCAAGAGGTACCACAGCTGCATGAGCTTCTGCTTCACTGTTGTATTTCATACCAAGAACGTATCCGGTAGAGTAATACTTATTCATACATATCTTCATTGTTAAAAATGAAGCAGTAAAACCAAGAAAAAGCTTGCAAGTTGCTTCTATGATCTCCGAAATTGCTGTCGGAACCATATTACGCATGCCTTCAAAATATCCTCTGTAAATGGACATCAGGCATCCAAAGAAAATAGTCGGAGAAAGACACAGCAAAGCAAAAATAGTGTTTTCAGCCTTGATCGCCTTAACATAGACAAAGCTTCCGAGTATCATTATCAGAAAACACGCCAATCCGGCAAAAACGAAAATCGGCACGGATAGTCTATGTATCTGTTTTACATCCCTGTATCTTTTTTTCGTTATACTCTCAGAAACCATTCTGGAGATCGCTATCGGAAATCCAGCTGTCGAAAGCATAAACAGCGGGTTGTACAGGGCATAAGCGGCATTGAAGAGTCCTGTGCCTACGCCTCCGTACATATTGGAAAGCAGGATCTTGTAAACCATACCCATCAGTTTGACAATGATCATGCTTGATCCCAGTACCATAGCGCCTTTCAGGAATGACTGTCCCCTTACTTCCTTTTCCTTTTTCTTTTTCAACACTGGAGCACATCCTTTCGGAAAGGAAAATGAAAAAACAAGGAATTATCAGAGAAGATCGTCATCCTCGAAATTATCCTCGGTAAAATCAATTACTTCATCAGGAGACATCTGATCATCCTCTGAGCCGGAGGAAAGTCTCTCACCGCACTTATTGCAGAACACAGCGCCCTTTGAATTATAGGAGCCGCAGGAACCGCACTTTATTTTCTGTTTTGACTTCTGGAGCATCTCGTTTACTGTATCAAGCTGAGCTTTGAGTTCAACAATATTGTCAATAAGCTCTTCTTTTGTATCGGCATAATCTCCTCCGATAGTTGCTTCCTCAAACGCGATACGACCCAGAACCTGGTATTTATGTGAAATATCATTCTTAAGGTCAATAGCTGCAAACTTAAGCTTGGATACATCAATAACCTTGCCGGCTTTTTTTCCTACAGTATCAACAGCTGATCTTGCATTAAGTAAAACATCTTCTATAATACTCATAATAAATCTCCCTTTCAGATAATATACAGTGTAATGATTATACCACCTTTAATGCCATTCTTCAAGGATTTTTTCTGTATTTTGACCATTATTGCTAATATTTACACTTATTATATAGTCTTTAAAGAATGCTACACGTAGTATCTTGTGCATTTGTTCATGTTTTATGCCATAACATCAGTCATTAGTATGTGTAACAGCCATTTCCGATAAACTCCCGGAGAAGAGAATCCTCCGGTATCAGTCCGGGATCTATAGCCGAAAACCGCTTCAGGCTTCCGGACAGGTGTTGGATAAACTGAAAATTTTCATTGGATTCCGGTATCATATCAAGAAGTCCGAGTGCTATTTCTTTCATTATGCAGGGCTCATATATGTGTATGGAATTGATGGTAAAGTCACTTGTATAGCGATATGGCCGGATATACTTTACTTCTCCCTTAACAACATTATCCCACATAGAAAGCATTATCTGCGGATCAATATGCCTGAACTGATAATCTCTTACAAATCTTCTGATGAAACGTATCTCCCTGTTCGTCAGGACATAGTCTTCATTATCCTTGATACCCTGTTTTACGCTTATATATATTTTCATTACCTTTTCTTTTGACATACCATCACTGAAAACAGGGTTAAGTGCATGAATACCCTCCATAATAATTACAGAGTTTGAGGAAAGCCTGATTTCTCTGGTCTTATCTGATCTCCTGCTTTTAGTAAAGTCATATCTGGGTATAACACACTCTCCTGTTGTGGAAAGCTTTTCAATAGTATTCTTTATCAAGGGGATATCAAGGGCTTCAATTGATTCAAAATCAGGCTTACCGTCCTCAAGGATACGGACATGGTCTATGCCCAGATAAAAATCATCCATGGAGATAAGGCTCGCTTCGATCCCGTGATTCCTGAAAAGGTCGATAAGCTTTTTTGAAGCAGTAGTTTTACCGCTGCTTGACGGTCCTGAAAGCAGAATTACACGGCGGTTTCCTTTGGATGCAAGTATCTGTTCGACAATATATTCCAGATCCAGCGTAAAAACTCTTTCTGTCATTTCAATAAAACTCCGGGGATCATGCTCTGCTTCAGAATTGATACGACCTATATCACAGGCGTATCTTCGGTATGTGTTAAGATAATTCATCATAGAACTGTTTCACCTGATCTTTCCGTTTCAGCATTTCATCAAAGCCATTGATATATTCATATGGGTATTTGTAATTGAATATTCTCGACAGAGAGGTGCTGCCGGGTACCTTCAGCTTTGTAACAGCACCTGCACCGCAGCCAATAATAGTATGGGTCTCATCCATAACAAATACATTGTATATTCCGTCAAAGCCGTCTCTGGACCAGCCTACATTCTCAAGGTTGCCCTCCATACGGCTTTGCCTGTAAAGATAATAAGGATGATATCCGCATTCCGTAAGCTTCTTTTCTCCATATCTCAGCATTGCTGCAGCACTGCAATTTTCGTTGTCAGCATCAACATTTTTCCCCTGAAGAGTCATTCTTGATGATCTTTTCAGAGCAAGAGTATGAACAGTAATGCTTTCAGGGTAAAGCTCACAGATACGGTCAATTGTTGATCTGAAGCTATCGACAGTATCGGTAGGTAAACCGGCGATAAGATCCATATTGATATGTGTAAAACCAATATCCCTGGCAAGGCTGTATGCCTGCAGGATCTGTGAGGAGTTGTGTTTTCTTCCGATAACCTCAAGCACGCTGTCGTTCAGTGTCTGTGGATTTATGCTTATTCTGTCTACCCCGCCATTGCGGATAGCCAGCAGCTTTTCTTCATCTATAGTATCCGGTCTCCCCGCTTCTACAGTAAATTCTCTGCACTCAGAGATATCAAAACAAGATCGGAGCTTCTCTATAAGTTCTGATAGTTGTAAAGCCGAAAGCGTTGTCGGTGTACCTCCGCCGATATAGACACTTTCCAGATGTAAGCCCAACTCCTTTACAATTCTTCCGGTATATTCTATCTCCCTGCAAAGCAATTCAAAATACGGCTGCACAAGCTTCTGGGCTTTTTCAATTGTCTGGGATACAAATGAGCAATATGAACACCTGCTAGGGCAGAAAGGGATGGAAATATACAGACTGAAGGAATCGTTTCTGCTATATGATAAGATCTTTCTCTCATACTGTTCTGTGACACTGCTGAGCAATGTCTTTTCTTTTGAAACGAGGAGTTTTTCCATAAAGTATTCTTCGGCATATTCTTTGCCGTTTTTCTCACAGAGACTCCTGAATAGTTTTATAGGACGCACGCCTGTAAGTATTCCCCACGGTTGGATCTTCCCTGTATATTCAGAAAGAAGCTTATAAAGAACCACTGCCATTTCCCTCTCAGCTTCTTTTTCCCTATCATTTTCCGATGGGGTTATATCAACAGAGTTGCTGCTTATATAATCGTCAAGATGTAATTCTGCTGAAATATTCAGCTTTTCACCGTTTTCCTTCAATGCAGTAATGATATAGCGGGTATCATTGATCTCGTTGCTTTCGCCTGTAACAGTTATTTTTTCATTAGGAAAAAACAACCGTACCAGGTTTTCCATTTCGTAGTGATACGGATGATTCTCAGTATAGATCGTCATATCCCCGACTCCTCATTGCAATATTATTCATTCGTTCATATTCAAGTGTGGACTTTTCTCCGTGACCGCAGAGGAGTATCAGGTCTCCATCAAGAGCGGCAATTTTTTTTGCGGAGCTTAACATCTCTTCCATATTTCCGGTGGGAAAGTCCATTCTTCCGGTTGTGCATTTCATAATTGTATCCCCGGTAAAAAGACAATTTCCGATCTTATAGCAGACTCCGCCTGCTGTATGTCCGGGTGTGGAAAGCACCTCAATATTATCGCTGCCTAAGGGCAGCTTGTCTCCGTCATTGACAGTGATATCAGCTTTGAAGCTCTCATTTTTCAGGCCGAAAAACATTGAAAGATTAAGACTGTCTTTCTCTGTAAAGTCACTGTCTTTTTCTCCGATCACTATTTTTGCCTCAGGATATTTTTTTTTCAGCTCAGCTGTATTGCCTATATGATCAAAGTGACCATGAGTCAAGAGAATATACTTAAGCCTTTCCTTTCCGAACTCATTTATTCTGCTTATGACTTTATCTGACGGCGCCCCCATATCGACAATAAAAGACACGCCGGCTTCCTCATCATAGGCAAAATAGCAGTTTGCTGCTAATTCGCCAAGGGGATAACATTCTATTCTGAGCATATAATTCCTCCGTTATGTCAGATCCTTTGAATCTACAATAATTGTAACCGGTCCGTCATTCAGGAGACTGACCTTCATATCAGCACCAAAGCTGCCCTTTTCAACGGTTTTTACCCCTTTTTCTTTCATACAGTCACAAAAGTATTCATAAAGAGGTTCCGCTGTTTCAGGTCTTGCGGCCTTATCGAAGCTTGGTCTCCTTCCCTTGCGGCAGTCAGCGCATAGTGTAAAATTTGATACCACTATGGCACCACCGTCTATATCGTTAAGTGACAGATTCATCTTATCGTTTTCATCTGTAAAAACTCTCAGCCCTGATAGCTTTGATGCGAGTTTTTCTGCTTCTTTTTCAGTATCACCTGCCTCAACGCCAAGGAGAATCAGAAAACCCTTGCCTATGGATCCGATCTCCTCAGAATCGACCGTGACGCTGCAGCGGGATACTCGTTGAATAACTGCTTTCATATGTAACTTTCCTCAATTTCTGCCTATAGCTACGATACCGCTGATCGCACTAAGCTTGCTTATGACCATTTTAAGGTGCTTGATACCATTGACTGTAACGCTTACTTCGATCATTGCCATACCATTTTTTGTTTCTCTGGAATTAAGATTGTGAATAAAAATATGCATAGCAGAAAGCTGGTTTGTAACATCAGCAAGAAGTCCGGTACGGTCTGTTGCGGTTATCTGAAGCGTAGCCTTAAATGTCTCGTTTTCTATATTCTCTGTCCATTCTGCCTTTACCCATCTCTCAGGCTCCGGATATTTGGAAATATCCTCGGGTACATTGGAGCAGGAGCGTTTGTGGATAGATACTCCGTAGCCTCTTGTGATAAAACCGATTATTTCATCTCCCGGAAGAGGATTACAGCATTTTGAGTATTTGACAAGACAATCCTCTACCCCCTCAATATTGACGCCATTGCTGACTTTTTTTCTCGGAATAGGCTCTTTTATTACTACAACAGGAGTATCAGATGTTGTAGTGTACCTCTTGAAATACTCTTCCTTGAGCCTCGGGAGTATCCTCCAAAGCTGGATTCCTCCGTAACCTATTGATCCATAGAAATCATCAAGTGAATTGCAGTTCTGTCTACGGATTATATCCGAAAGGAAGGATTCCAGATCCTCCTCCGGCACATGGATATTGAGACGCTTGAATTCGTTTTCAAGCTGAATCTTACCCTCGGCAATATTTTCTTCTCTTTTCTCTCTTTTAAACCAGAGCCTTATCTTGCTTCTTGCTTCACTTGTCCTTACTATATTGAGCCAATCTCGTTTAGGACCGCTGTTTTCGTCCTTGGTTGTTATGATCTCAACTATCTCTCCTGTAGCTACTTTATAGTCAATGGGAACAATTCTTTTATCAACCTTAGCGCCTATCATTCTGTTTCCTACCTCGCTGTGAATAGCATAGGCAACGTCAATAACTGTAGCACCCATTGGCAGACTGAGAACATCACCCTTAGGTGTGAAAACAAAGACTTCCTCCGGCA
Source organism: uncultured Clostridia bacterium (assembly GCA_947169745.1). GTDB lineage: Bacteria > Bacillota > Clostridia > Oscillospirales > Acutalibacteraceae > UBA1213. Next base: position 44,834 of record CAMVQZ010000001.1, on the reverse strand, counting down.
CAAGATCTGTCTTAATAGTTGTTACTATATCGGTAGAATCATTGTCACTCTGGTTTTCAAGCATTTTTCTGATCCATATCAGTCTTTCATCCAGAGAGTTTTTCTTTGTGATTCCTTCTTTATACTTCCAGTGGGCTGCAATTCCGTATTCTGCCGTATAATGCATCTCCCAGGTTCTGATCTGTATCTCAAAGGGAATACCCTCTTTTCCAATAACGGTGGTATGGAGTGACTGGTACATATTAGGCTTGGGGGTTGAAATATAGTCCTTGAATCTGTTCGGGAGAGGCTTGAAAACATCGTGAACAACACCAAGAACATTATAACAGTCAGCAACAGTATCAACTATAACTCTTACAGCAAATATATCATATATCTGATCCATTGTCCGACCCTTCATAAAGGTCTTTTTATATATTCCGTGTATACTCTTTACACGACCTTCGATATAGACATTGCTGATCTCATCCTTGAGTCTGTCATAAAGCTGCTGCTTTATATCCTGAACAAAGTCCTGTCTGTCCTTGCTCTTGTTTTCCAACTGCTTTTCGATTTCTGAATATCCGATAGGATCCAGATATCTTATAGAAAGATCTTCCAGTTCCTCCTTTATCGCGCGGATACCAAGTCTGTGTGCTATCGGAGCATATACCTCCATAACCTCAAGAGCTTTATCTCTTCTGTGCTGTTCCTTCATACACTCTATTGTTCTCATATTATGAAGGCGGTCTGCAAGCTTGATGATAATGACCCTGATATCATTTGACATTGCAATAAGCATTTTTCTTATATTTTCAGCCTGCTGCTCTTCTCTCGATGAATACGGGATCTTGCCCAGTTTAGTAACTCCGTCGATCAGATTTGCGATCTCTGATCCGAACATCTTTGTTACCTCTTGTAATGTTATAGGAGTATCCTCAACTACATCATGGAGCAGCGCAGCGGCAATTGATTCTGAGTCCATACCCAGCTCAGCCAGAATACATGCAACGGTAGTCGGGTGCAGGATATAAGGGATACCTGAGGCTCTGCGCTGATCGCCATGCATTTTTTCTGCAAGAGTATATGCTTTGTCTATCAGATCATAGTTATAGTTTCGATCGCTTTTTTTCATCAGATCGATCAATTCATTATAATCCTGATAATACTTCGGTTTATCTGGCATGTCTTATATCCTCCTCTAATTTTCTGTAAATTGGTGATCCTCTTAAAAAAGTCTTTCCGTTTACATTTCTCACACTGATATAGAGCTTATCAGCATCCCTGGTGTAATCAATCAGATAAATCTCTTTCATTGCCTGAAGTATGATCATAAGCTTGAAAGCACTGGTAAACGTTTTCCTTACTCTGTACAGAAGTGAATCAATATAATACACTTTTCTTGGATCACTTTTTAAATATCTGTATACTGCAGCAAAGTCATCCCGTGTTGGATAATTATTCTTTGCCGTATCTGACAAAACTCCATTCAGAAACAATTCGTAATCCTGAACATGGAGCATAACAGTATTTATGTCAAAATCAGTTATATGGATATCTTTAACGATAAATGATATTCCGGTTTTCCCCTGATATTCATTTATGTCCATATTAACCGCAAAATCAAGCATATCTCCCTCTGTATAGGGAAATTCTTCTATAGTGGTAGAAAAAAGCATAAGATTGAGGCGTGCTTTTCCCCTTGATGCTGAAAGCTTCAGATGTTTTCCTCCTCCCACAGCACTGACCCTGTCAAGGTGCATCCTTGTAAGGCCAAGAACAGGCTTAGGATTATTACATCCAAATGGCTCGAAGTATTTCAGCTGCTGTACCATATCTATGTCAATTACCTCAGGATTAAGATTACAGTCAACATTTATCGAATAAAGCGGCATATAGGCTTCTTTATTTGCATATTCATTTATTGCTTTTCTGAAATCATCTATTTTTTCTTTTTTGATGCTGAAGCCAACAGCCATCGGATGACCGCCGTATTTTTCAAGATACTCTGAACAGGCAAATACAGCATCTACAAGCGAAAACCCGGAAACGCTTCTCCCGGACGCTTTACATATTTCTCCGTCTTCTGAAATAATGATGGAAGGCTTTCCGTATCTTTCTGTTATCTTGGAGGATACTATCCCGATAACACCCGCATTCCATCCGGCAGATGAAACGACAATTATTCTATCTGATGTCAGATGAGGATTGTTTGTAAGCTCATCAATTATCTGTTTTGTTATTACAGACTCTATTTCCTGTCTTTTTGTATTCAGCCTGTTAAGCTTTTCGGCTTTTTTTGATGCTACCTCCGGCTCCTCGGTCAAAAACAATTCCAGCGCATCATATGGACTTCCCAGCCTTCCTGCAGCGTTAATCCTCGGCGCTATTTTAAAGCCGATAGCACCTGTATTGATCTCTGAAATGCCGGCTATCTCTATCAGCTCAGATAGTCCGGGACGCTCGGTATTAGTCAGGTTTATTATTCCGGATTTAACGATATCCCTGTTTTCACCAGAAAGGGAAACAATATCTGCTACTGTCCCGAGAGCGGCAAGGTCCGAATAGTTCTCAAGTATCATAGCATCATCACCCTCAAGGGCGGTGATGAGCTTTAATGCAAGCCCTGCTCCGGAATAATCCCGGAAGCTGCAGGTTTCATCAACTCTGTGGGGATCAACGACAGCAACTGCTTCCGGCAGGATATCCAGAGGCTTGTGGTGATCTGTGACAACAACATCAATACCAAGTGAATTGGCATATGCTATCTCATCTATAGCTGAAATACCATTATCCACAGTAATTATCAGCCTGACATTTTTTTCATGAAGTTTATCTATGGCTGCTTTATTCATTCCGTAGCCTTCGGCATTTCTGTCCGGAATATAATAAATGACATTAGCAAAAACTGACTGAAGATAAGAATAGAGAATTGCCGTAGAAGTAACACCGTCGCAGTCATAATCGCCGAAAACACATATTTTATCATATCTTATAACTGCTTTTTTTATCTTATCCACAGCCTTGTCCATATCCTTGATTAAAAAAGGATCATAAAGGGAAGTTTCCTGGGAAAAAAACCTCTCTATATCCTTTTTTTCAGTAATGCCTCTGATCGAGAGTATCATGGCAGTAAATGAAGGCAGATCATATAATGACACCAGGCTTTTTGCCTTGTTTTTATCCAATTCTGAAAAAGACCATTTTTTCATTTACTCACCGCCCTGACACTGATACACATTAATATATTATTATTATATGATATCATTTTTTTCTGAATAATTCAATATTATTAATGGTTAAATTCCATACATTGATAGCACAAAGATAACTCGTTTTTTTCAGCTTGACACAAAAATAATATTTCATAATATTTGGAAATTTTGATATTCAGTTCTATTATTTAAAATGACATCTTACAAAATAATCAAATACAGATATATATATAAAACAAAAACCACTTCCTGAAAAACAATCAGAAAGCGGTATTCAAGTGGAGATAACGGGGCTCGAACCCGTGACCTCTTGACTGCCAGTCAAGCACTCTCCCAGCTGAGCTATACCCCCATATTATCAAAAAGCCTCGTCGGGTTACAGACGAGGAATATCTGGTGGGAGAGGGCGGATTCGAACCACCGAAGCCGAAGCAACAGATTTACAGTCTGCCCCATTTGACCGCTCTGGAACTCTCCCGGATATAAAGCCTACTGAGTATTAACTCATAGCAGGCTTGTTTATAAGCTGGTGGACAGACTCGAACTCCCGACCTGCTGATTACAAATCAGCTGCTCTACCAACTGAGCTACACCAGCTAATATACTGTCATCTCCTGACGACTTATATATAATAACACACATTAACCAATTTGTCAAGGATTTTTTTCATCCAGGCAGCGTCGGCAGCGTCGACGCTGCACCCGTGTTCGCGTTATCGTTCGTTTGCACTCGCTCGGTCGTGCGTACATATACTTTCGTACCGCGGCTTCCGGCGCTCACCGCCTCAGACAATGCTCCCACCCTCCGCCGCCGCACCCCTTACAGGCTGCTTTTCGCGGCTTGTTTACTTTGACTTCTGGCTTTTCAATCTTCTGACAGCAAGCGCCTGTTTTCTCCCAGAATTATTTTACACTAACTTCATCCAGGCAGCATCCAGGCAGCGTCGACGCTGCACCCGTGTTCGCGGTGCGTGCTCGCACTGAGCGATTCGCGTTATCGCTCGTTTGCACTCGCTCTGTCGTGCGTACATATACTTTCGTGGCGCGGTTGTCAGATCTGTGTAAAGAGGATACCGACCATCTTTTTGCCGCGGGACAAAAGTGCCCACACGCACGACAGAGCGAATGGAATGAGCGAACCCCGGGAATCGGGTCCAGCGTCACGCTTGCCGCCGCAGCCCTCACAGGCTGCTTCTTGCGGCTGGTTTATTCTGACTTCTGGCTTTTCAATCTTCTGACAGCAAGCGCCTGCTTTCTCCCATAATTATTTTACACTTCATCCAGTGCGTGCTCGCACTGAGCGATTTGCGTAATTGCTTGTTTGCACTCGCTCGACTGTGTTTAAGTATATTCTCGTAGCGCGGTTGTCAGCTCTGTATGGGGCGGATACCATTCCTCTTTCCGCCGTGGAACAGGATTATCCATAACCACAACAGAGCGAATGGAATGAGCGAACCCAGCGAATCGGGTTCAGCGTCACGCCGGCTGCTTTTTGTGACCGTTGGGGAGCATCCTGTTTAAAATACTACAGGTATAATCAGTAGAAATGTTATTCCAGGTATACCGAATAATGCTGATATTCCTGTAGTCAGAGGACTGACAGGTATATATACTCCGGTATATGCGCTGGTCAGATTAATTAAAATTAATGTAATAATTCCCGGCAAAAGCGAAAGTATAGAAGAAATAAATGGTCTTTTACTGCCCATTATTATATGAACTACCAAAAGAGAAATCACTGAAATAATACATACTATCGGAATAATATATTCTTGCATAAAAAACTCCCTCAAGGCATATTGAACAACACTGATGCTTATTCTTTGGTACTAATCTATGCCTCGGGGGAATGTGATATTCATTTGTATATTGTTCTTTTTCCGGAATTAAGATCTAAAGTCAGCGAACCTTTTCTGACGACAGGAGAATTATATATGCTCTTATTGCCGTTGCAAAAATAAGCTATTGCACATACAGCAAAGAAGTAGGGCATATAATCAAACCCGAACACCTCTGCACCAATAAACATCGGAGCAAAAAGAGTGTTTGTCGCCGAACCGAAAACAGCTGCATAACCCAGGGCTGCAAAAAGCATTACCGGCAAATTAAAGACAAGAGCAAATAAGGCTCCAAGAGATGCTCCGATAGCGAAAAGCGGAGTGACCTCTCCTCCCTGGAATCCGACAGATACAGTAAGAAGGGTAAGTATCGTTTTTACAGCAAAATCCCAGTAATAGAATTTTTCATCATTAAAAACATCACTTATGATATTTGTTCCAAGACCGGAATATCTGCCCCTGAAGAGAAGAAGGGAGAGAACACTGATACCGGCTCCTACTATTGCTATCCTCTTGTAGGGATCGGAAATAACAGAGGAAAAAAGGTTTTTTAGGAATAACAAAAGCCTGGAAAAAACTGTTCCCATCAAGCCGAATAATAATCCGGAAACACACAGAAGAATGACAAACAGAACATCAATATTCATATTTACATTTTCTCCGAGCGGAACTGTGAATTTTTCAAGCCCGCAGAAGGAAGACGTCATTGAAGCCGAATAGGCCGCAACCAGTGCAGGCAGAAGTGCAGATACCTCAAAATCCTCCTCGCAGATAAGCTCATTTGAAAAAAACACTGCGGCTATCGGTGTCTGAAAAAGACCTCCGAAGCCGGCAGCCATTCCGGTTATTGTAAAAATTCTTATCCTTGAACGGTTTCTGAGTCTGACTCTTGAGGCAAAAAAGCTGCCGATAGTTCCTCCGAGCTGTACTGCTACTCCCTCTCTTCCGGCGCTGCCTCCGAAAAGATGGGTCACCCATGTGGATACAATAATGAAAGGGATAAGCCGGAACCTGATTCCTTTACGGCTGCCTCTTGCCCTTTCTATCATGAGAGACATCCCTCTTCTGACATCTCTTCCGAAGGTTTCATACAAATAACAGATACCAAGTCCGGCAATACACAAAAAAGGAATAAAATACTCAGGATAACTGCTTCTGATATCGCCGACTTCTAGAAGAACCCGTCCGAAAAATGCACATACAGCTCCGGTTACACATCCGATAATAACTGCACATACGATAAAAACTATCTGTTCACCGATATTCCTGATATGTTCCACGGGCGTAGCAGGCTTTTTCTTATCAGAATTATCATTCAGATTAATCGTCAATACATTCTTATGTTTCATCTTGTTATTTCTCCGGCTCTTTGTTGCTGATCCTGTAGCAAAGTATCATCAGACTGTCATTCATATGAACATTTTCTACAATGATATCATCATAATCTAAAGACAGATCATAGTGACTGAAATTCCAGTAATTCTTTACTCCAAGTTTATAAAGTCTCTCAGCTATGTGCTTTGTAGCCGTTTTGGGAACACAGAATACCGCAACATCTACATGGTTTTCACTGCAAAATAGCTCCAGCTCATCCATGGAACATACTTTAAGATCTCTTATTTCTGAGCCAATTTTTGCAGGATCATTGTCAAAAATACCTACAAGAGAAAAACCCTTTTTTTCAAATGACATATGAACAGCCACAGCCTTACCCAGGTTTCCTGCACCTATAAGTATCGCTTTATAGCTGTTTTCAAGACCAAGTATCTGTCCGATTTTAAGATAAAGACCTTCTACTGAATATCCATAGCCCTGCTGGCCAAAGCCGCCAAAGCAGTTGAGATCCTGTCGTATCTGAGAGGCTGTCAGCCCCATCTTATCCGAAAGCTCTCTTGACGATATTCTTGTAACGCCCTTATCCATCAGCTCCCCCAGAAAACGCCTGTAACGAGGCAGCCGTTTTATTACCTGAGATGAAATATTGCCATGTTTATTCATTTGCTTTTATCGACCCGATTCTTTGTTAATTTTTTATCATTGTTTGTTTTTATTTTAACAGCTTTATTGAGAAATGTAAAGCCCTTTCTTACATTTTTTGCAGGTTGCTTTTCGCGGTCAGCCTGTTTATTCTGTAATCACCAACACTCACCCTTAATATGCGCCTGCTATTAGTCTAAATAATTACAGACTAACAGGATATTATGCTTCCAACCACAAAAACAGGCGAAGTATTATTTATCTGCAAAACAAAGAAACAGCAGGCCGACCGACCTGCTGAAAACATCATATTTCCATATATTTTCTGTATTTGGGGATAATACCTGTTTTATCCTTGGTAAGACTTGCACGCTTCTGGAATACTCCGGGAAATGAATTGCCCTCGATAATTACAGGGCCGTCCTCGCTGATTGCTACATCCCAGCCCACATAACCTACCTGAGGGACCACCTCAGCAGCTCTTTCCACAAGTTCTACAGCTTCTTTGAACATCGGAACCTTAAAACCAATGATATCTGTCTGAGTAACGGGATGCTTATCATACTGCTTGTCCTCTTTATCTATGGCAGGAACCTCTACAACACCGTTATCCTCAACAAAGGTATACATTCCGCCGCTGGAGAAATTATCTACCACACCGCCGTTGCCTATTTTAAGAATAGCCTGGAGGAAATGACCCTTTCCATCCTTGCAGAAGGTAAACATCCTCATGGTATTGACAGACTTGTCATAAAGGATATTCATATCCTTATGCTGGGTTATAAAGGTCTCTATCAGATCCTGCTTTTTCTTTTTCAGGACATTATACAGCTCCACAGAGGTCTTGAAATCCTTTATATCATATTTATCCACCCCTATGCCTCCGATGCCGTCCGCAGGCTTTGCGATTATCACGGGATGCTTTTTCATAAATGCAGAAAAGGATTTTTGATCTGTTTCCTTCAGATCTAGCCAGTCACGATTAAGAAACTTATCGAATTTTTTATTGAAAGCTATCTTATCATCAAAAAGATCCATATACTCCTTATCATTATATCTGATTATTATTGCGTTGTTTTTTCCTCTTGTAAGAAATGTTGCTCTTTGTTCCTCGTCCAGATTATAGAATTCAAATTCCTGATAATCATAATAACCTGCCTGATATTTCATTCCGCAATGCACCATATCCTTGACAACACCAACAAAGGACTTATCGCATTTTTTTGAAACGGCTCCCGCTATCTTGAACATCTTGAAATAATTCATTTTCAGGATACGAGCCATCATATATGTAACTTTTCTTGCCAAACTATCACTCCCTAAAATCTCTTCCCTAATATACTACATTATACGGCAATGATTTTCAAGTACCGGGCTTAAAAAAATACCAAAAGCTATCCCCGGGATGTACCACAGAATAAATTAAAGCACCTGTGACGCTGATGCATTAATGTCACAGGTGCTATATTATATCGTTTTATCAGTCACCAAGGCATTTGACCATAACTGCCTTCTGAGCGTGAAGTCTGTTTTCAGCCTCCTCGAATATTTCATCAGCATGAGCCTCAAATACTTCCTCGGTAATCTCCTCACCCCTGTGAGCCGGGAGACAATGCTGTACCATTGCATCCGGCTTTGCAAGAGACATAAGCTTTTCATTGACCTGATAACCGTCAAAGTCCTTCTTTCTCTTCTCAGATTCACCTTCCTGACCCATTGATGCCCATACGTCTGTAATAACAACATCAGCATCAACAACAGCTTCCTCAGGTGTACGGAACATCGAGAATTTATCTCCGAAGTCCCTTGCAAAATCAAGAACCTGAGAATCAGGCTCATAGCCTTCCGGACAAGCGACTGAGATAGACATTCCTGTCTTGAGAGCGCCGACAATAAGGGAATTCATCATATTGTTTCCGTCTCCGATAAATGCCATCTTAAGACCGTCAAGCTTTCCTTTGTATTCACGTATAGTCATAAGATCAGCAAGTATCTGACAGGGATGACAAAAATCTGTGAGACCATTGATTATCGGAATTGAGCCATAGGAAGCCAGATCCTCGACCTCCTTCTGTTCAAAGGTGCGGATCATTATTCCATCAAGATAGCGTGAAAGTACTCTTGCAGTATCCTGTACAGGCTCGCCCCTTCCTATCTGCATATCCTTTGATGAAAGGAAAATAGGCTGTCCGCCCAGCTGATACATTCCCACCTCAAAGGAAACCCTTGTTCTTGTGGATGCCTTCTCAAAGATAAGCCCCAGTGACTTTCCTTCGAGATGCTTATGCGGTATGCCGTGCTTCTGCTCATATTTGAGCTGATCAGCAAGGTTCAGGATCTCTATTACTTCTTCCGAAGAAAGATCCAGCATTTTGAGAAGATGTTTCATTTTATTATTCCTCCATTACAGTTTTTAATATTGAAAGACCCTTGTCTAATTCATCATAAGTGATATTAAGAGGAGGCAGAAGTCGGAGCAGGTTCTTCGCTGTAAGAATCAAAAGACCATTTTCTACGCATTTTGCAGCGATCTGCTTTGCATTGTCTTTTTCAGTAACAATGCCAATCATCATGCCCATTCCCCTTATCTCCCGGACATTTTTCATTTCGGAAAGCTTCTCTCTGATATATTCTCCCTTCTGGGCAACTTCGCTGAGAAACTCCGGTGTGGTGACCCTGGAAAGAACCTCCTTCGCAGCAGCACAGGCTATGGGATTTCCTCCGAAGGTCGTACCGTGAGTACCGGGGCCGAGAACATCCGAAAGCTTTTCTCCGCATATGCAGGCTCCGATAGGCAAACCGCCTCCCAGCCCCTTTGCCGAGGTAACAACATCCGGGCTGATACCAAACTGGCTAAAGCAATATACGCTTCCTGTTCTTGAGACACCTGTCTGTACCTCGTCTATCATAAGAAGAGCGTCTTTCTCTTTGCAAAGCTCCTCTGCTGTATTAACAAATTCCTGTGTAAGGGGCATCACTCCCCCCTCGCCCTGGATCAGCTCCATAAATACAGCGCAAACGTCATCGGTAAATTTGTTTTTCAGATCCTCTGTGTTATTCGCCTCTACATAATCAAAGCCTTCTGTAAAGGGAAAGAAAAAGTCATGGAAAACATCCTGTCCGGTGGCCGCAAGAGTAGTGACAGTTCTGCCGTGGAATGAGTTTACCAGAGTCAGGATCTTATTCCTTCCCTTTCCATATTTATCAAAGCTGTACTTCCTTGCCAGCTTTATAGCACACTCATTGGCTTCTGCTCCGCTGTTGCAGAGAAAAACCTTTGACAACCCGGTCAGTCCGATAAGCTTTTCGGACACCTCACCCTGGAGAGGAGAATAATAAAGATTTGAGATATGCTGGAGGGTGGACGCCTGATCAGAAACTGCTTTTACCCAGCCGTCGTCACAATAGCCCAGGCAATTCACGCCAATACCACTGGTAAAATCTACATATTCCTTTCCGCTTTCATCATACGCTACCGAACCCTTTCCGGATACAAGAGCTGCATCAAAACGACCGTAGGTATGCATCATATATTTTTGTTCCTTATTCTTTACTTCTTCCAAAGTCATAAAAACACCTCCTGTGTTATCATTTCATCATAGAATGTATAATATCAATACGATAATTGATAAGAGAATAAATAAGAAGGAGCACACATAAGAGTCACGGTATCTCCTTTTTTTGCAAAGACAAGCTTATTGCTGAAATCTGCTGGTTTCTGGTATTCTGAATTCCCTATCCTGTATTTAAAAACAGGAACCTGAGCTTCCGGCGCAGCTCCGAACCGCCTTTTGGTTTCATAGCCTGAAACCACGGCACTGACATAGATTTTACTTGTTCTGTTTTTTTCTCTTTCTATAAAACGAAGAATAAAAGACAGAATAAACAGCAGGATCCCGGCTGATGCAAGAACAACAGCAGCGATCAGCATTATTGAAGAACCGAACATTTATCATCCTCCGGTAAAATATCAATAGAACATTGTACCTATTCCTTCATCAGAGAACATTTCAATAAGAATAGAATGAGCAATCCTTCCATCTATGATATGCGCTCTCTTGACGCCTCGTCTAACTGCTTCCACGCAGCAGTCGATTTTTGGTATCATACCGCCTGATATAATGCCTTCCCTTTTGAGAGATGGTACCTCACTGACATTTACTACCGGGATAAGAGTATCCTCGTTATCCTTGTCCTTGAGAAGTCCGCGAATATCTGTCATCAGGATAAGCTTTGCAGCTCTCAGCTCTGCAGCTATTCTCGCTGCGGCAAGATCTGCATTTATGTTATATACGGCTCCGTTGTAGCCTCCGGCTATTGTTGAGATAATAGGAATATATCCGTTTTCAGTTGCGTCTGTGATTACTCCGGTATTGACCTCAGTGATCTCGCCAACAAATCCCAGATCATCAGCTGCGATAACCTTTTCAGCCATTATCATCCTTCCGTCAAGTCCGCACAGACCAATTGCTTTGCCGCTGTGCTGCTCAAGAAGCTGCACAAGAGTCTTGTTGACCTTTCCGGCAAGTACCATCTGAACAACATCAATAGTCTCTCTGTCCGTAACCCTGAGACCATTGACAAACTTGCTTTCTTTACCGATCTTTTTAAGCATCTGACTTATCTCCGGACCGCCGCCGTGAACGAGAACAACGTTTATTCCCACAAGCTGGAGAAGAACGATATCGCTCATTACAGCTTCCTTTAATTCATCATTTATCATGGCATTTCCGCCGTATTTAATTACGATCGTCTGACCTGACCATCTCTGAATGTAAGGCAAAGCCTGTATAAGAATATTGGCACGATCCTTATCAGATATATTATTATTCAATGTTCTCATCTCCGAATCAAGTTCTGTAATCGCCGTTTATCTTTACATATTCGTATGTAAGATCACAGCCGTATGCTTCTGCGCAAAAATCTCCGTCTCCCAGTCCGATTATGATATCTATCTCATCACGGACAAGTATTTCTTTTGCGACTTCTTCAGAAAATTCAATACCTGAACCATTTTTGCAAACATCGATCTTTCCGGCATCAGACGCAAAGGATACATCAACCTTATGAACATCCACATCACAGCCTGAATATCCGATAGCACAGAGTACACGACCCCAGTTTGCATCTGCTCCGAACATTGCAGCCTTTAAAAGACTGGAGCAGATAACTGACTTGGCTACTCCCTTTGCATCTTCCATAGTCTTTGCGCCGCTTACCTTGCAGACGAGAAGCTTTGTTGCTCCCTCGCCGTCCTTGGCCATTTTCTTTGAAAGCTCTCTGCACACAGCTGTAAGAGCTTCAAGAAACAGCTTATAGTCGTCGTTTTCCTCTTTGATCTCTTCATTTCCTGCAAGACCGGAGGCCATTACAGAAAGCATATCATTAGTCGATGTATCACCGTCTATGCTGATCATATTGAAGGTTTCATCAGCAGCTGCGGAAACAGCCTTCTGGATCATTTCGGATGAAACAGCAGCGTCTGTAGTAACGAAACAAAGCATTGTTGCCATATTCGGATGGATCATTCCGCTGCCCTTTGAAATTCCTCCGACAGTAACTGTTTTGCCTCCGATAACAGTCTGAACAGCACATTCCTTCTTTTTTGTATCAGTGGTCATTATTGCTTCTGCACAATCGCTTCCCCCGGACAAATCCGCTGTGAGTTCAGCCGCAAGCTGCTCCATTCCATCGGCTATCGGCTCTATGGGAAGAGGCTGGCCGATAACGCCGGTAGATGCAACGATTACATCTGCTGCATTTATATTCAGTGCATCAGCGGCAAGCTGGCACATTTTTGCTGCCTTGATATCACCGTCTGCATTACAGGTATTTGCATTCCCGCTGTTTACGATAACAGCCTGAGCATAGCCGTCTGCAAGATTCTGCCTGGTTATTGTTATGGGAGAGCTCTGCACAAGGTTTTTTGTATAAACGGAAGCAGCAGTACATTTGTTTTCACAAAAGATCAGGCCTATGTCACGCTTGGAACGGTTTTTTCTTATTCCGCAGTGTATACCTGAGGCCTTGAAGCCCTTTGCCGCTGTTACCGACCCATCAATAAATTTATATGTCATTCGTAAATCCCTCCGTAATGATAAGACTTATCAGAATGCAGGAGGTACTATCACAAGTCCTGTTTTTTCATCAAGTCCGAAGATTATATTCATATTCTGAATTGCCTGACCTGCCGCACCCTTCACCATATTATCAATGGCAGAAATAGCAACCAGTGTATTTGTTCTCTTATCGTGGTGAAGAGAAATATCACAGAAATTGGAATATTTGATATTATGTATATCAGCATTTGCCCCATCAGGGAGAAGCCTTACAAAAAACTCATCCTTATAGAAGCTCTCATATTCTTTTCTGATCTGTTCAAAGGTCACACCATCTTTTATGCGGGCATAGCAAGTGGAAATTATGCCTCTGTTTACAGGAAGAAGATGCGGTACAAAGGTGATAGTCACCTTATTACCGGAAAGCTTTGAAAGAGTCTGTTCGATCTCCGGCGTATGTCTGTGATTTGCCACCTTATATGCGTGAAAGCCTTCATTAAGCTCAGGATAATGATTGCCCTGGTTCGGCTTTCTTCCTGCGCCTGTGACGCCTGATTTGGAGTCCACAATGATCCCCTCAGTGCTGACAAGACCAGCCTTTACAACCGGTGCAAGCGCAAGCGGTGCTCCTGTTGTATAGCAGCCTGGGTTGGCAATTATTTTTTTGCCCTTAATATTCTCCCTGAAAAGCTCAGGCAGACCGTAGACTGAACGCTTATGAAGATCGTGGTCAAGAAAATCACAGCCGTACCATTCCTTGTATTCTTCCTCGCTCTCAAGGCGGAAATCAGCGCCAAGGTCGATAAAGGCTTTTCCAGCTTTATCACACTGAGCGGCAAGCTCCTGTGAAAGACCGTGAGGAAGCGCTGCAAAAATCACATCGCTCTTCTCAACAACCTCGTCCTGATTTTTACATTCCATATCGCAGAGACTCTTATAGGAAGGGTAAACCTCACTGAGCTTTTTCCCTTCAAAGCTTACAGAGCTTATTGCTGTCAGCTCTGCCTCCGGGTGAGTCAGCAGAATACGTACAAGCTCTGCGCCTGCATATCCTGTTGCTCCGATAATTCCTGCTTTTATTTTCATTTTCCTTACCTCTTTTTCTTTTCATCAAAGCTTCGGAATCACTGAATAAATCACGCCTTACGGCTCAGCCCCACTCTCGCTTGCATCTTTTCCGTCACCTTAAACCAAATTCGCTTGAAAACCGTCGGTTTACGGCGTTCATTTGATACAATCTGACGGCGCAATAGGGGCACTGGATTTATTCAGTGCTTCCCTTACTGATAAGCTCTTTGACTCTTCCGGCCTGCGCCTTGACATTTTCACTTGCCGGACCGCCAAGAGTTTTCCTGTCATTTACGCAATTCTCAAGAGAAATAGCTTCATATACTCCTTCGTCAAAGGTATCGCATATTTTTTTGTATTCCTCTATCGGCAGTTCCTCTAAGGTTGTCTTTTTCTCTATACAAAGCGCAACAAGGGTTCCTGTTGCCTTATAAGCATCACGGAAAGGAAGTCCCTTCTTTACGAGATAATCGGCACAGTCTGTTGCATTTATAAAGCCGTTGGCTGCTGCTCTTCTCATATTTTCGGGAATGACCTTCATAGTATCTATCATAGGAGTAAAGGCTGTAAGGCACATTTTTACAGTATCTACAGCATCAAAGATAGCTTCCTTATCCTCCTGCATATCCTTGTTGTATGCCAGAGCAATTCCCTTCATAACAGTCAGAAGTGTCATCAGGTCTCCAAAAACTCTTCCCGATTTTCCTCTTACAAGCTCTGCTATATCGGGGTTTTTCTTCTGGGGCATAATACTCGAACCTGTGGAAAAGGCATCATCGAGCTCAACAAATTTGAATTCCCAGCTGCACCACATGATTATCTCTTCTGAGAATCTTGAGAGATGAACCATTATTATTGAAAGCACAGATGCAAGCTCCATACAGAAATCTCTGTCCGATACACCGTCAAGGCTGTTCTGGCAGATGTTTTCAAAGCCCAGAAGTCTGGCTGTAATCGTTCTGTCTATGGGATATGTCGTTGTGGCAAGTGCACCGCTGCCTAGAGGATTGCTATCTGTGTGTCTGTATGCACAATCGAGTCTGTCGATGTCGCGGAGAAGCATCTCGGCATATGCCATGAGGTGATGTCCGAAGGTTATTGGCTGTGCTCTCTGAAGGTGTGTATAACCAGGCATTACTGCAGTACTGTTCTCTTCCGCCTTATTGCAGATAACACCCACCAACTCTATGAGCATGGATCTAAGGGTCTTTATCTCCTTTTTCAGATAAAGCCTGATATCGAGAGCGACCTGGTCGTTCCGGCTTCTTGCTGTGTGAAGTCTTTTTCCGGTCTGACCGAGGCGCTGCGTAAGCTCACCTTCGATAAAGGTATGGATATCCTCTGCATTGGGATCGATCTCAAGCTTACCGCTTTCTATATCTGAAAGGATACCTTCAAGTCCTTTTATAATTGCTTCAGATTCGCTCTTCTCTATGATACCGCATTCACCGATCATTGTAGCATGAGCGATGCTTCCTTCGATATCCTCTTTATACATCCTGCTGTCAAAGGATATGGATGAATTAAAATCATTTGTCTTTTTATCTATTTCTTTGGAAAACCTTCCTGCCCACAGCTTCATTACGACTACACTCCTTATCTCTGATCCGGAAATCATTACAACCGGGTCAAAAATCGTCATTTTCTAAAAACAACAAGTCGGGCGGACGGTACGATCACCATTCGCCCTGACATATTGTGTTATATTCAGGATAATTAATTACTCCTTGATAAGACCCTTTTTAGCCTGAACCTTGATGGGGAGACCAAAAAGATTTATAAAGCCTGCACTATCCTTCTGATCATATACCTCATCCTCGTCAAAGGTTGCGATATCAGGATCATAAAGTGAATAGGGTGATGTTACAGCGGCATCAATAATGTTGCCCTTGTAGAGCTTCAGCTTTACATCGCCTGTAACTGTTTCCTGTGTTGAATCTACAAATGCTGAAAGAGCCTTTCTGAGAGGTGTATACCACTGACCAAAGTATACCAGCTCAGCAAAACGCAGACCTACCTGCTGCTTGAAATGATATGTGTCCCTGTCAAGTGTGATCTCCTCCAGCTTGTTGTGAGCGTGATAAAGGATCGTTCCGCCGGGAGTCTCATAAACACCCCTGGACTTCATTCCTACCAGTCTGTTCTCTACGAGATCAACGATACCGATACCGTTTTCACCGCCAAGCTTGTTAAGCTTCTTGACAAGCTCTACTGAATCCATCTTTTCGCCGTCAATAGCAACAGGATTACCCTTTTCAAAGGAAATGGTTACATATGTGGGCTTATCGGGAGCCTGCTCAGGGCTGACGCCAAGCTCCAGGAAGCCTTCTTTATTATACATGGGCTCATTTGCAGGATCCTCAAGATCAAGACCCTCGTGTGAAATGTGCCATATATTCTTATCCTTGGAATAATTTGTTTCTCTTGTTATCTTAAGAGGAATGTTGTGAGCCTCAGCATAGGCAATCTCTTCGTCACGGGATTTGAGATCCCACTCTCTCCAGGGAGCAATTATCTTCATATCAGGAGCAAAAGCTTTGATAGCAAGCTCGAAACGAACCTGATCGTTGCCCTTTCCTGTGCATCCGTGACAGATAGCATCTGCACCCTCTGCAAGTGCTATCTCAACAATTCTCTTGGCAATTATCGGTCTTGCGAATGAAGTACCGAGAAGATACTTGCTCTCATATACAGCATCTGCCTTGATTGTCGGGAAAACATACTCCTCGATGAATTCCTTATTGAGATCCTCAATGTAAAGCTTTGATGCACCTGTTTTCTTTGCCTTTTCCTCAAGTCCTTCAAGCTCTGTGTCCTGTCCTACGTCTCCGGAAACAGCGATAACCTCACAGTTATCATAGTTTTCCTTGAGCCAGGGAATGATTATAGATGTGTCAAGACCGCCAGAATATGCAAGAACTACTTTTTTGATGTCACCCATGTGAACAACCTCCGTTTATTTATGTTACGATATTATTATACACCTTTTTTTGCATAAATCAAGTATTTTGTGAATATTTATTCAGGAAAGGATTTTTTCAGCTATTTGCATAGTTTATTCCTTGCATGGTGCCGAATACTTTAATAATTTTGTCGATTTTACTGAAGTTTTTTTCTAAACCGGAAATTTTTTTCTTGATAAAAATTTACATATGCTATAAAACAATGTATTAATATACATTTATGCAATTAATTATGTATAAAAATAATCCCGACCTCAAATATTTCCAAGGTCGGGAAGTAATACATTGCTGATCTGATAGTTTTTTGATTAATATTATAGAAATAATCAGTATGGGACAGAAAAATACAATCGCCATAAAGGTTTATCTCTATTTTCACAAGCGAAACCTTTTAAAAGTAACTTTAAAGCATTACAATACCCTATAAGTTCTGATGCAAATTCGCCGCCACCAATTTTTTTAAATAATTCAAGGGAATTATTTAGTTGTGTATCGCGATTCTTTTTACTGTCATATACAAAATATAACTTTCCAAAACGACTAGTTCCTGAAATATTATATCCGGTCATAAATAGTCTGTATCCAAGCTGTAAGGATAAATCAAATAATTCCTCTGTAAAAATACTATCTGCGTTGTTCAAAGTATGAACCATATACCCGATGACCTGTTTCCTCTTATCCATCATGAAGTTATGTCTCTTTTCAAAAGTATATGTCTTTTGATCACTGTTAAGCGTATAGTATATTTTCTCCTCAAGAACATTAGCCGAATTATCAATCAGAAACCCTTTCTGAATTGTCGGATTTCTCCTTTTTTCAAATGTACGCATTATTATTCTTGCTTCATCATCAATACAAGTATGTCCAAGACTGACCGGATTAAATAAAAATGATACAGAAAACAGCCTTTCTTCTTTGCGTACACCTCTTGATGAAAAATCAAAAAAACGCAGTCCCGGATTTTCGGTTTCAGTTTTAGATATAAAGCTTTGGATACATTCCGGAAGTTCTGATGCCAAAATCTCGTTCAGAGGTTTTTTTCTGTACACTTTCAGGTCTGTATATTCATCAAAATCAGTCGTAATGCCAATATACTCCAGTGATTTATCACCATCAGAAGAGTACCGCTTTACGGAATCAGTGATCGATGTGAATAAGCCTTTACTATTCATTATTTTGTAAAACCAAACTGTGACAGCAAAGCGTAGCAATGGCTTTTGCTTTCTTCTTTATTAGCATATGATATCATCACTTGCATCCATTTTCTGCCCTTTACATTAACTGAGACTTTTTTGGGCGGAGTAGTACGATTAAATGTTCCTGAATATAATTCCTTGTCATCACACAACACCTTTACAATAAAATCTCCTTTTTCACTGTCATTGCTGACTGCAATTACACCCTCAAGCTTCGTGTACTGAGCATTAAGAAACACCTTAGCGTATCCATCGTCATCATTTCCCCATCCATCGTGATAAAGTGACAATTTAAAAAGATTGCCTGCTTCATAAGTATTGCCAACAACATCTTCATAGGTTGCTCCGTGATTTGTAAGCTGTTCAAAATCTTCTGATTCTGATATCTTCATTTCACTAAGCAGAACTGGTTTTAAAGGCTCAATCTTTTCAAGCCTTGTTTTCAACTCTTTGGACTCCGGAATAAGATCCAATGCATTCTTACATACCGAATATGCATCTGAATATTTTTTATCCTTTACGTATTCATCAATCAAAGGCAGAAGCTTTTTTAAATAGCTATCTTGTGTTTCCTTCTGAACTTTTTTAAGTTTTTCGCTGTCAGCATAGTCTTTTGATAATTTATCGATCTCTTCGAGTGCGCTGTAATAATCACCATTCTTTATGTAAGTATAAGTATCCTTAAGAAGAACATCCATTTGTGCATCCGAATATTCCTTGATCTTGGCTTTAAGGTCGCTGACATCATCAAATTTGTCAAGATAAGATTCAAGATATGAAATCGCACTTTTATAGTTCCCGTTTTTAGCATAACCATCCGCAGTAGCAATATATGTTTTTTTAATTTCCTTATCACATTCAGCTATCTTGTCCTGAGCAGTTTTATAATTTTCGTCATCTTTGATCACAGACTCGAATTTAGTCTTTGCACTTTCATATTGTTTCTTTTCAAAATATTCGCTTCCTGTCTTAAAGATCTCATTTGATTTAATCAGTTCGATTGACTTTTTAATTTTCTCCTTACTCGAAGTATTGGCAATAGATAAAAGAGAGGACAGATTGCTCTCGGCAGTACTCGCAGTCAATGATCCGGAACGATACGAGCTGACAACTTCTTCTCGGATTTCATCCAGAATAGCAACAGTATTCTCTTCTCCTATAGCATCTTTATTTGTCGAATAATAATCTATTGCTTCAAAATAATCTCCATTTTTAAGCATACTCTTGAATTGGTCTGCTTCTTTATTACCTCCAGAACATCCAGAAACAGCCACTGAAAAAGAAACCAACAAAGCTATACATATAGCCTTAAAACTATTACGTACCTTCATAATCGACTACTCCTCCTTAGTACACTTATAATACCTGAGCATATGAAAAAATAAGATAAATCATATTTTTTATCTTATTTTGTAATAATTATAGTACACACTTAGTGATTTGTCAACTCGTTTCGTGTATTTATTTTTAATATTATATTTTTAGCATTACAATATTTATGAGGTGAAGTAGAATGGACTTCGGGAAAAAACTTAAACAGCTGCTTGAGGAAAACAATCTTACTCAGAAGAAATTTGCCGCAGAATTAAATATAGCTCCCTCAACTGTCAGCAGCTATGTTCAAAATGTTAGGGAGCCGGATTTCAAAACACTCACAAATATTGCATGCTATTTCAACGTTTCTGTTGATTATCTTCTGAGCATATCTGAAGAAACTTCAGACTCTTATATGGAAGAGGAGCTTCTTCGCACTTTTCGGATGATGAATAGTATTCAGAAGGAAATATATGTTGAGCAAGGAAGAGTAGTAATAAAAACATTAAAAAAGTATAACAACTAAATCATCTTTTTACCTGGGATATTTTTTTATTTTAAGCTATTTTAAGACAAAAAATGTTTTTATAGCAGAAAAAATATGATATAATATAGTATATTTTTTATACGGAGGTTTTTACAATGGAATTTAAAACTATCGACCCTACAGAGCTTAAAAATAATTTCTTTCACGACGTTAATAACGACTGGATGCTGATCACTGCAGGAAATGAAAACAAATTCAACACTATGACTGCAAGCTGGGGCGGCTTCGGTATAATGTGGAACAAAAATGTAAGCTTTGCTTTTATCAGGGATTCAAGGTATACCCTTGAGTTTATTGATAACAACGAGTACTACACTCTGTCATTTTTCGGAGGTAATAAAAAGAAAGAGCTGGGCTTCTGCGGAAGCCATTCAGGAAGAGATACGGACAAAATCAAAGAAACTGGTCTCTCCCCTGTATTTGATGATAAAGCTCCGTATTTCGGGGAAGCTGAGCTTGTTTTCGTCTGCAAAAAACTTTACAAGCAGCAGATGAATAGTGATTGTGTTATCGCCGAAGGGATCACAGATAAATTCTATGCTGATAACGACTGGCACGAGATGTTTATCGGTGAAATCGTCTCTGTGCTTGTAAAAGAATGATATGAAAAATGCACTTATTACTGGAGCGTCAAGAGGTATCGGAGCAAGTATCTCCCGGCTTTTTGCAGAAGCCGGATATAATGTCTTTATCAATTACCGCAGTTCTGACGATGCAGCAAAAAATCTTTCAGAAAAGATCAAAGCTTCCGGGTACAAGGCTCAGACCATCCGGGCAGATGTTTCTGACCCGGACGAGGTCAAGAGGATGTTCAGTATAATAGCTGAAAGCTGCGGAGGAATAGATATCCTGGTAAATAATGCAGGTATCGCCCAGACAAAGCTTTTTACTGATATCACAGATGATGACTGGAACAAAATCTTAGCCTGCGATCTCAGCAGCGTTTTCTATTGCTGCAGGGAAGCTCTCCCCTATATGATAAGACAGAAATACGGAAGAATAATCAATATTTCTTCAATGTGGGGACAGGTCGGAGGATCCTGCGAGGTACACTATTCTGCGGCAAAGGCCGGTGTAATGGGACTGACAAAGGCGCTGGCAGCAGAAGAGGGGCTCAGCGGTATAACTGTGAACTGCATAGCACCGGGAGTAATCCGGACTGATATGCTTTCGGGTTATTCAGAAGAGGATCTGAAAGCGCTTGCAGAAGAGACTCCTGTGGGAAAGCTGGGAACACCTGAGGATATCGCAAGGACAGCTCTGTTTCTCGCAAAGGAGGATTCTTCCTTCATAACAGGTCAGGTCATAGGAGTAAACGGCGGATTCGTCATGTGATACTATTCTAAGATAGAATGCAGACAACTAAAACATGAAAGATCTGTCAGTGCAAAGCACTGAACCCCAGAGTATTTCTGTAATACCGCTTTCAAGCAGCGTCTACCGTACACCTGCATCCTCTCAAATATCTTGCAAAAAAATGATGACAGTATAAATAAAACGGGATATACCTCACACTTACTGGTATATCCCGTTTTTTAATTTATATTTTTGCTTTTTAAACGATACAGGAAATAGTTGCTTTTGTCGAACCAGTAATGAAATTCCCACTGGTCGACACAGTCGTATAATTCAAAATCCGGATTACTGTCTTTAGTAACAACAAATTCCACAAGTCCTTTATTGATATATTCCCTCTGAACTCTGTCCATCTCCTCATACGGCATATTGAGTTTACAGAAATATTTACAGTTAGGGGTAACACCACTGACTGTATAGAATCCGCCGTCAAGGAATCCATAATTCAGAAGCGTCGGGGAATCTGATTTTGAAATAGTCTCATTAAACCGGAATTGAGGAAGGTCACTCTGGTCGTATCTGAGCAGATATGTATTAGTGCTTATGAAAACAGCATAAAATCCACTGAAAATGCAGAAGCCGATCAGGAAGGCGTACTTCACTGCCTTTTTCGTTATTCTGTTTACCACAGACTTAAAATAAATAAAAACTCCCACAGTGCCAAGAGGCGCAAATACCATCATAACAAAAGCATAGTATGAATAGAATCTTCCTCCCACATATGAAAAGAAAAATGTACAGATATATGTGCAGAGATATAATATCTTCATATTTCTGTTTCTGTATTTCCTGATAGTCAGGTATCCGAGTACACTGAATACAAATGCAAAGGTGTTATATCCGGCAAATGAAAACAGTCCATAAAACAGGTTATAAAAAGCCGTAACAAATGAGGAATCATTCCCGGAAACACTGTAAAGAAAAATGTTATCATAGAAATATACTTCAAAAAGCTCTTTGAATGCGTTATTTGCAAGAAAATAAATCAGGACGGGTAATGATCCGACTACAATACCTGCAATTACAGACAGCGCAGATCTCAGAAGCTGAATGAATTTTTTATCCCGGATATACATAACAGCAAAAGCCACAACAAATCCAATAAAAAATCCCAGCATCGTAAATTTTATCCAGAGTACAAGGGAGAGCATAATTCCGATAATAAATGCATCCCTCAGGGGAAGGTCGCTGTTCTTTTTCAGAGCTCTTATCGCAAGATAAAGACAATACATGATAAATGCTACGGATAATTCCTCCGCACTGTCTCCGCAGCAAAATGACATCGAGCTGTATGTGAGCATTGCAAAAGGGAAAATGGCAAAGAGTATCTTCCCCCGGCAAAAAAGCGTTAGTGTCTTATATACAAAATATAAAAACGCAAAAGCTGCTGCAACTTCGATAATATATACACCGAAAAAAGTCGTTTCAGAAATATAATATGCCAGGCTGTGGAGCATATAAAGAACAGGACCCTTTTGCTCAAAGATATCTCTGTAAAGCACCTGACCATTTGCCATTGCCTTGCCTACTGTGAAAAAGCAGTTTGGATCATCCCAGTCATTGAAGGGGTATAATGGAGAGGATTTAGACAGAAATGTTATTGATAAAAACGCCGTCACTAAAACAAAGAAAACCGCAAACAATTCCTTTGCCGCAGTCTTTTTTCTGTTATCCGGTTTGATAGCATTTGTCACACAATCCCTCCTTTACTGTTATGCGTAAAATGACCGCCGTTTTGCGGCGGTCATAATGATCAACTGTCAATTATCAAAACTTGATAATACCCTTATTCTTAAGGAATGAAAGAACCGCTGATACAGCAGATACAAATACAAGAATGAGGAATATAACACCAAGGAATGTAAATCCGTAGCTTGCTGTGATACCATATGAAAAAGAAGCGCTCTTAGCATATCCGAAACCGGCAAGAACATTGATAATAAGGATAACAGCTGAGATCACTGAAAGTGCAGGTGTTACAAATACTACACAGCTGCCGAGATCCTTGTTCTTTTCACCAAGATCAAAGATCGGGGGAATGAAACGGGCAACGGAGAACAGGAAAGCAAGAATAAGAAGCAGTCCTGCAAAGGCTGAGATTTTGAATGCATTATAGTGCTCGGAAACACCGATACCGTAATATGCTGAGCCAGCATAAACATATATGGTAGGAATAAAGCTGAAAATAAACAGGATGAAGCTGAGGAAGCTTGCACCGTAATCAAGAATAAGATCGATGGGCTTGAGCTTGAAAATGCCTGTGAGATTCTCAATGGTCTTTGAAACAAATGAACCAGCGTCAAAGCTTGACTTAAGACTCATTCCGCAGCTTGTGCAGACAACCTGCTGGGGATTTGTAACCGGAGCTGCGCAATGGGGGCAGTAGGAAAAACCAGTGCCTACTTTTACGCCGCAGTTTGTGCACACTGCCTGATTGTTCATTACCTGAGTGCCGCAGTTACGGCAGAACTTCTTCGGGGGAAGATACTGAGCATTTCCCTGAGATGCGTTTGTCATCTGCTGATAAGGAGTCTGCTGTGCGTAGGGTACATTCTGAGCAGGAGCCTGCTGCTGAGCTGCCTGGTCGTCAAACTTTGCTCCGCAATCCTGGCAGAATGCAAGTCCAGCCTGTCTTACACTTCCACAGCTTTCGCAGAATGCTATTCCGACACCTTTTTTGGTACCGCAGTTCTGGCAAACATTAAAGCTGTCTTCCATCTTTGAACCACAAGATCTACAAAACATAACTAATTTCCTCCTTGTTAATATCAGACATTTCAGGTGTTACCATCGTCTGAAAAAATATAACATAACTCAACGAATAGATTATACGACAAAATCAATCACTCGTCAAGGATTATTCTGCCAATTTGTCTTTTTAATATCAAATCAGACTGCAGGAATAGATAATTTGTTAATTATTTACCAAGCTCCTCTGCCCTTTTTGTACAAGCCTTCATAGCATCTATAATAGCCTCTGGAACATTTCTCTCTTTGAGTACATTCATTGCCTCTATTGTCGTACCGCCCTTGGAGCATACTTTTTCGATAAGCTTTTCGGGAGTATCACCGCTGGATCTGAGCATTTCAGCAGATCCTTCAAAGGTCTTACATACAAGCTTCAGAGCAGTAGCTTCATCTATTCCTACAGAAACAGCATAATCTACCATCGACTTTGCAAAAAGGTAAATATATGCAGGGCTGCTTCCGTTGACAGCAATTATTTCATTCATCTGGGATTCTGGAAGAATAACTACGTCACCTGAAAGTGCAAACATTTCATAAACTTCCGAAAAATCCTCATCACTTATGTTTTCAGAACGGCAAACAGCGGTTGCGCCCTTTCCGAGAAGCAAAGGTGTATTCGGCATTACTCTGACCATTGGACAACTTCTGCCAAGACCCTTTCTTACATACTCTATGGAGATACCTGCGGCTATTGTAACAAAGACCTTGTCATCAGTCGCTGCACAGGCGATACCGGAAAGTACTTCATCATAATTCTGAGGCTTTACAGCAAGAACGATTATATCCGATTCCTCTACAAGCTTCGCACCGTTTTCACAGGAAACTACACCCTTCGCAGTCATCAGATCAACCTTTGAGCTGTCAAGATCAAATATCCTTATATCTTCAGGTAACTTGGCTTCTGCAGATATGATACCATTGACTATCGCTGTTGCCATATTTCCGGCTCCTATAAAACCGACTTTCTTTTTGTTCATTTTAAGCACCTCTTAATTATCCGGAAAAAGATTCCGGATATATTTATTTTACAATTCCCGGAAAACTCAGAAAATTGTATATACTAATTGTACCATAGATAACAGCCGAATAAAACTGTTCTGAAAAAATAATTAATTATTTTTTCTTTATTTATGCAAGGTATCAGCAATTTTTTTCTGTACAAAAAACCGGAGCGACGATCATCATCGCTCCGGAATATTATTCTGACATCAGAATGAAAGACAGGACGGGCTGGGGAAATTGTGCTTATTTGAACGTCCGTCGGATACATAGTCTCCGTAAAGGAACATTTCAAGCTCGTCAACTCTTCTATAGAGCAGACCATAGTAGCAGACTCCGCCTGCGTGGTGATATGCAAGAAGTTCTCTGATAAGAGCATTCTTGTTTACATAGTTGAGATCTCTTCCTGTCTTGGAACCGCCGCTGGAAACATTCAGATACGAGCTGCTGCAGAAACCGATCTTTCCGCTGGAGGTCTTGACCTTATACCAGATGCTGTTATACTTCTGGGTGCTGAGAAGTGTTACCCTCTCCCCGTTATCAAGAACCTCAAGAACGCTTGAGCTGGTAGTGTAGCTGGATCTGAGATTCAGTCCGTCGCTGGAATTAACTGTAGCAGTCATTGATGATCCGGAGGAAACTGTTCCGTAGGAGTTAAGAAGAATATCCTTGAGATCAGAGGAATATGTCCAGCCTGTTCCCAGATTATATGAGAAGGTTACAAGAGCATCGAACTGCTGCTGATTGAATCTGATATTGTTACCGGTCAGCATTTCATTTACTCTGGATGCATATACCTCTTTATTGATAGCTGATACAAGAAGTGCATATCCTTCTTTTGCTGTCAGTCCGTTGTAGAAGGTATCTCCCTCCCATACAACATAACCATGTGCAAGAGTAGGAACATTGTTTGCAAGTGTATCATAGGTTATTTTTGAAACAAATCCTTCTTTTTCACCTATAAACCTGATAAGAGCATCGCTTGCACGAAGCTTATCAAGTGAGGTTGTCTTATGATCAGTCTTGGTAGTTACATATATATCAGCCTTACCGTCGTTACAGGTTACCCATTTGCCGTTTTTATAGCCACAGGCTCTGTAATTGAAGGTGCCAGCCTTGGTTGCCTTGTATGTTCCGGTCCATACGTAAGTATTACCGTCTGCAACTTTCTTATCAGCGTTTACAGTTACAGTCTTGCCGTTTTCATCTACTTCAAAACGAACATTCGTTCTTGTCTTGTCAGTAATAGCTGTCAGTGTGACATTCTGATTAAGAACTGCAGAGTTAGGCGAAGAATATGTATACTTGATAGGAGCTGACTCATAAACTGTGACAACACATATAGCTTTGTTGCCGCTGGAATTTGTATAGGTTATAGCTACCTTTCCTGCTTTCTTAGTGAGGATAAAGCCCTCCCAGACTGTTGCAATACTGGAATCGCTTGTTCCCCATGACTTATTGTTTGCGCCGTAGCCCTTGATATATATGGTCTTTCCGGCTGTAGTGCTTGCTGAATAACGGGAAAGTGAAACTCCGCTGGAGGATACTCCGTTTACTGTGACCTTGCAGGTAGCCTTGACATTACCGGTGGAATCGCTTGCAGTTATAACTGCTGTTCCTGAATTGAGACCGCTGACTACACCGCCGTTTACAGCTGCTACATTTGTATTGGAGGATGTCCACTTTACAGCTGAATTGTCAGAAATTTTGGCAGTAAGCTTGCCGCTTGTGCCTCTTTTTATTGTCATGGATGAGGAAGAAATTGATATCTTCGCATTAACCTTAACAGTTACCTTGATTACAGCAGAAGCTGTACCGGCAGGATCGTAAGCTGTGATATCAGCTGTTCCGCCGCCTACTGCCTTGATCTCGCCCTTGGCGCTGACAGTTGCAACTGCTGAATTTGATGTCTTGTATTTCACGGTAGCATTTGAAGGAACAACTGTGGGCTTCAATGTGTATGTACCGCCGGGCTTGAGCTGTGTGGAGGAAGCCTGGAGTCTGACAGAATCAATAACTGCCCCGGTTACATTAATAGTGCAGTATGCTTTATTATCAGACTTGGAGTCCTTGGCAACTATTCTGACAGTTCCTGTCTTTACAGCTGTTACAACACCCTTTGAAGTAACTGTTGCTATGCTGTCATTTTCGCTGGACCAGACAACTTCTGCACCTGAAGAATTAACTGCTGTAATAGTACAGGACTTTCCGATGCTGAGCCATTTTTCTGTGCTTGTAAGACTGACCTTTGAATCGGTCTTCTGCGACTCTTCCTTCTTTTTGAGATCTGAATTTGTGAATGCAGCGCCTTCGCCCTTTGCAGAGTCAGTCTTTACAGTAGTAGTTGTGACATTAGAGCTTATGTACGAAACATAGTCAGTGCACACATAACCCTTGGTACCGTCAGGAAGCTTTACCTGAGCCCATGAATTACCGTAGAACCGGATTATATCAAGCTTGGTTCCGGGCGCAACTGTTTTGATGACACCGTTGTCCGTACCTGCTCCCTTTCTCACATTCAGATAGTCAGTAGCCTTGGCATCTGTAACGATATCAAGATATTCGGAGCTGCAGAAACCAACTGTACCATCAGATGTCCTGACCTTGAGCCAATCCTTATTTGATCTCTCAAGAACAGTTACCTTCGCATTCTTTTCAAGAACTTTTACAACGGCATTGTTTTCCCCTGCACCCTTTCTGAGGTTGAGGTACGCAGTCGTTGAAGCATAAATAGCTGTCTGAGCACCGGCAGAGATTGAAACGAGGGGTATCGATGTCCCTATCACCGCAGCAGCACAAACTACAGCAAAGACCCTGCGGAGCTTGTGGGTTTTTCCTGATATTTCAGTAACATTGTTTTTTCTTGCATGTTTAGCTTTTGAGAACAACGGTTACACGACCTTTCTATATATTTACAAAAAATTACAAGATTGTAACTTGAAACGCACAGTTTGATTATGGTTATTGTTACGATTATACCTTATTTTTAACTGATTTGCAACCATCATTTTCAATAAATAATGGATGAAAAATATGTAAATTGTATGTATATACTAAATCTCATAATTATTTTCACAGCAGATTTTACAAAGAATTATCGTGAAACCAATAAAAAAAGAAGATATCAATTCTGACATCTTCCCCCTTTTTTTTAAATAATTTGTATAGTTTTTTAACAAATTGTAATAATTCACCGTTTAAATACAGAATGTATCATTTTCTCAATAAATAACCTATATCGTCTTGTAAAAATCAGAATAAATCTGTCATATACAAAAAAAGCAATATTAACGAGTATCAGAAAAACAACAGATAACTCTGCTCCGAATATTGTCATATTCACCTTTATATTGAATACCAGCAGCGCAATATAATAATATGCCGCAGCTACTGCATTTATATACATCAGCTTTAGTATCAGACGAAAAGGCAGTGAACGTATTTTCCCTATCTCCGGGCTTAGTAAAGGATAGTATCCGAAGATGAGAACATAGGAAATAAATGATGCTTTCTCAGAGCAAATGAAAAACGATATCACACCGCAGACTATATAAGAGTAAAATGCCCATCTTTTCCCCAAAACAAAGGACGAGCAGTATATTATTCCTCCGGCAATGGCAGGCAGGGTATACTGTACTGTCGGGATCAGATTTATGCAAAACATAACAGCACATGCAAGGGCTGCAGTAAGCCCTCCCACAGCTGTTTTTGATGAAATACTCATTTTCATTGGTTGCATATAAGATCTCCGAGGCAGTCACAGCACAACAGGCACGCAAGGGAATCACAGAAACTGTCACAACATCCGGATGATGAGGATGGCTGATAACCTCCTGCTGCACCGCTTCTCTGGGTTGTAACTCTTTCGTGAAATGATTTATATTCAACATTCCTGGGATCCAACTTGCAGGCTGTCCCGGAATAATTGTAAGCATCCTCCAGCCATCCCCTTCGATAAAAAAGAACCGCCTTCAGATAATACCACTCCGCATTCCTCTCATTCGGCAGAACAGTATTCAGCCTTTGCTCAGCTTCCTCATACTGATTTGAATTGATAAGCCTTCTTATCGCTGAATAGAATTCATTGTAACCTTCATATGTATCTGATGTGTAGTAATCCGTATTATACGCATCAGACGCTCCGCCCCCACTTTTTCTTTCACTCATTATCTGGTCATAAGCCTGATTTATTTCCTTCATTTTCTCAGACGCTGCATCAGCAAGAGGACTGTTCTGATATCTGTCCGGATGATATTTTTTTGCCTGTTCCCTGTATGCTTTTTTTATTTCATCATCTGTTGCATTTCTTGAAATATTCAATACTCTGTATGGATCGTTCATTATTTACCTCCGTGAAAGATCAATAAGAAAATACAGCATATCCTTTTTATTTCTTATTCCTTATAATTTTATTTGCAGGATCGTATTAATATACCCTTAAACTGCAGATTTGACCTGTCAGATAAACTCCGTCCCTGTCAAACAGATTTTTTACTTAACTGCCTCCCGATCTGCATATCTGTCCTCAGTATATTTCTTTTGTTGAAATGATAAACCATAATATACGATATTGTCAAGTATTTCCCGGAATTGACCAACCGGAAAAAGCTCATATGACATTACGATCTGGGCAGCTGTCATATTCAGGACCTCATTGCAGTATGCCATCGTCTTTACAATATCTCCCTCATATACTGAGGAAAAAGGGTTGAAACTATTCTTTTTGATATCCTTTTCCAGATCATCACAGGCATCCATAAGATATATCCATCTTCCCACATAATATCCGAAGCTTTCTGCCGGAGCAGAAAAAGCACCGGCAGGACAGATCATCCGACATATACGGGATATAAGACCGGCTGTGGGATCTGCAGCTTTATCTATACCTGCATTTCCCTCCTCGGCCTCCGACTGAGAAGCCATCATTTCGCTTGTATACTGATCTATAAGAGGATAGGACTTCCGGGCTCGCTTATAACTTCGCCGGAAAAACAATCTGAGAAAAAATGCGCCGGCCTTTTTTAATATACCACTGTCTCTGATAGTATCCAAAAGCTTATAATAGGTCATTATTATGCTTACCGCACCGGCAAATGCAAATGCCTCTGAATCAGATCTGCAGATACTGCATTTTTTCAGCGGATTTACTGTACATCTCCCTTTTTCTTTACAGTAAGAATCATTATTAAGGGACATATAAAGCATCGCAAGAACTGTGCAGTCATAATTCAGCGTCAGACTTGATCTCAGTCCGTAATCCTTTTTCATTGAACGACATAGTCCGCAGTAAACGCTTTTATAAAGGTCATATTCCCTGATCTTCATTTCATCCTTGAAGGGACGAAGATATCCGAACATCAAATCACCTCACAAAATTTCACCCTCTGAATAAAATCAAAGATATTTCCTGAGATATTGTCCTGTATAAGAATCAGGGATCTCTGCGATCTCTTCCGGGGTTCCACTGGCAATGACGCATCCTCCCCCGTCGCCTCCTTCAGGTCCCAGATCAATAATATGATCCGCTGTCTTAATCATATCAAGATTATGCTCTATTACAATGACTGTATTTCCTCCGTCAACAAATTTGTGGAGCACTTCGATAAGCCTGTGAACATCAGCAATATGCAGACCGGTAGTAGGCTCGTCAAGAATATATACGGTCTTGCCTGTGGAGCGCTTTGACAGCTCTGAAGCAAGCTTTATCCTCTGTGCCTCTCCTCCTGAAAGAGTTGTGGAAGGCTGTCCGATCTTTATATAACCAAGTCCCACATCCTTCAGCGTCCGGAGCTTATTGAATATTCTCGGCTGGTTTTCAAAGAATTCGCAGCCTTCCTCAACAGTCATTTCGAGAACATCATATATTGACTTTCCCTTATACCTGACCTCAAGAGTCTCGCGGCTGTAGCGCTTTCCTCCGCACACCTCGCAGGGAACATATACATCGGGCAGAAAATGCATCTCTATTTTCAGGATACCGTCTCCCTGACAAGCCTCACATCTGCCTCCCTTGACATTAAAGGAAAAACGGCTTGATTTGTAGCCTCTCATTTTTGCTTCATTGGTCGATGCAAATAGCTCACGGATATCTGTAAATACCCCTGTATATGTTGCCGGATTTGATCGGGGAGTACGTCCGATCGGAGACTGATTGATATCTATTACTTTATCAAGCATATCAGTACCAGTTACTTTTTTGCAGCATACAGGAACAGATCTTGCACCATTCAGATCAGAAGCAAGCTGCTTATAAAGTATCTCATTTACAAGGGATGACTTCCCCGAACCGGAAACTCCGGTTACACAGATAAATTTCCCCAGAGGAAAATCTACATCTATATTCTTCAGGTTATGACAGTAAGCTCCCTTTACACTCAGCTTAGCTCCCGTTCCCTTTCTTCTTGCTTCCGGAACAGAAATGGACTTCCTTCCGCTGAGATACTGTCCCGTTATGCTTTTTTCACAAGCCTTTATTTCTTCGACTGTACCGGCACATACCAGCTCTCCACCGTGAACTCCGGCACCGGGACCAATATCTATGATATGATCTGCGGCGTACATTGTATCTTCGTCATGCTCCACAACAATTACTGTATTTCCCAGATCCCTCAGATTTTTAAGGGTTGCAATAAGCTTATCGTTATCCCGCTGGTGAAGGCCTATGCTTGGCTCGTCAAGAATATACAGTACCCCGGATAAAGAAGAACCTATCTGGGTAGCAAGCCTTATACGCTGGCTCTCTCCGCCGGAAAGAGTACCTGCAGACCGGGAAAGAGTCAGGTATGAAAGTCCGACGCTGTTAAGAAAACTAAGTCTGCTGTCTATCTCTTTTGTTAACGATCCTGCAATCATCCTGTCTCTTTCTGAAAAGCTGGCATTATCTACAAACCTTATTGCTTCACCAACAGACATATCGCAGAACTCGCTTATATTAAGCCCCCCCACGGTCACAGCAAGACTTTCCGGAGAAAGTCTTTTGCCTTTACAGGCATCGCAAGGAACTGCCGACATATAACTTTCTATTTCGGATTTGACCCATGAGCTCTGGGTCTCTCTGAATCTTCTTTCAAGGTTATTGATTATCCCCTCAAATTCTGTCTTGTAGGTGCCGCTGCCATATTCGCTTTTTCTGTGAACAGTTATCTTTTCACCCTTTGTACCGTAGAGAATCACATCTATAACATCTTCCGGAAGGGAATTCACAGGCGCATCAAGAGAAAAACCGTATTTCTCGGAAAGGGCTTCAAAATACATTGAGGCGATGGAACTGCCTTCCATTGCCCATCCGCTGCCTTTTATTGCTCCCTGGCGTATAGAACGGGTACCATCCGGTATTATCCTTGAAACATCGATCTTCATAAAAACACCCAGACCCGTGCATTTTTTGCAGGCACCAAACGGGTTATTGAAGGAAAACATCCGTGGGCTCAGCTCGTCTATGCTGACACCGTGCTCCGGGCAAGCATAATTCTGAGAATACAGTGTGTCCTCCCCGCCGATGACAGAAACTATTGTCAGTCCTCCGGCAAGCTTTGAGGCTGTTTCAATGGAATCCGAAAGCCTTGCTCTGATCTCAGGCTTGATTACAAGTCTGTCCACAACAATATCTATGTTGTGTTTTTTATTCTTTTCAATAGGAATATTCTCAGAAAGATCATATGTGATACCGTCTACCCTGACTCTGACAAAACCGCTTTTGGATGCAGATTCCAACTCCTTCTGATGCTGTCCCTTCTTTGATCTGATCACCGGGGCAAGTATCTGTATCCGGGTCTTTTCCGGAAGCTCCATCACCTTATCAACGATCTGGTCTACTGTCTGCTGCTTTATCTCTCTGCCGCAGACAGGACAGTGTGGTATCCCTATCCTGGCATACATTAGCCTGAGATAGTCATATATCTCGGTAACAGTTCCTACAGTTGAACGGGGGTTTTTGGATGTTGTTTTCTGATCTATGGATATTGAAGGAGAAAGACCGTCAATACTGTCTACATCCGGCTTATCCATCTGTCCCAGAAACATCCTTGCATATGAAGAGAGTGATTCAACATATCTTCTCTGTCCCTCGGCATACAAAGTATCAAAGGCGAGAGACGATTTTCCCGAACCGGATAGTCCTGTGAAAACTACAAGCTCATCCCGGGGTATCTCGACATTGATGTTTTTAAGGTTATGCTCCCTTGCTCCCTTTACGATTATTTTCTTAAATGCCATTTTTTCCTCCTATGAAGAACTCCAATTACTTAAAACACAAGGAGTGCATCTAAGCACTCCTTTAAGCTTTTATTCTTCGGTTTTATCCTCGGATACAACTCTGGTAACCTCTTCCAGCTCTTCTTCATCGTCACTGTCAACAGGTATTTCCTTACCCTCCATTGCACAGACAAACTGTTCGCCTGACATCTTTTCGTGCTCGAAAAGGAACTTTGCAACAACATGAAGCTCTGAAGTATGATCCCTGAGTATCTTCTCTGTCTTTTTATAGCCGTCTCCGATATATTCCTTTACCTCCTGGTCTATCTTTGCAGCAGTTTCCTCAGAATAAGTCTTATTATGACCAAACTCCTTGCCAAGGAATACCTCGCCGTCGCTGGAACCATAGGTGATGGGACCAAGCTTTTCGCTCATACCGTATTTGGTTATCATTGAAAAAACAAGATTTGTAGCTCTTTCTATATCATTTGAAGCTCCGGTAGAGATGTCTCCGAGAATCACTGCCTCGGCAACTCGTCCGCCCAGGAGAACAACAATTTCCTCCAGCATTTCATTGCGGGAACGATAGCTTCTGTCCTCTGAAGGAAGAGACATCGTAAAGCCGCCTGCCATACCTCTGGGGATAATGGATATCTGGTGAACCGGATCCTGAGTCGGGCAGAAATAGGTTGCAACAGCGTGACCAGCCTCGTGATAAGCGGTAAGCTTCTTTTCCTTATCTGACATAACCCGTGATTTTTTCTCGGTGCCTACAACAACCTTGATAGTTGCTTCCTCCACCTCTTCCATAGTAATGGCTTTTCTGTCCTTCCTTGCTGCAAGAAGAGCAGCCTCATTGAGAAGGTTTTCAAGATCGGCTCCTGTAAAGCCGGCTGTGGATTTGGCAATAGTCCTCAGATTGACATCAGGGGCAAGAGGCTTACCCTTTGCGTGTACCTTCAGGATCTCCTCTCTTCCCTTTATATCCGGTCTTCCTACAATGACCTGTCTGTCAAATCTTCCGGGACGCATAAGGGCAGGATCAAGAATGTCAGGACGGTTGGTAGCAGCTATCATGATAACTCCTTCGTTGGCACCGAAGCCGTCCATTTCAACAAGAAGCTGATTAAGAGTCTGCTCTCTTTCGTCATGGCCTCCACCGAGGCCTGCTCCTCTTTGTCTGCCTACTGCATCAATCTCGTCGATGAAAATGATACAGGGTGAATTCTTCTTTGCCTGATCAAAAAGATCCCTTACTCTTGAAGCACCTACACCGACAAACATCTCTACAAAGTCAGAACCGGAAATAGAGAAGAACTGCACCCCTGCCTCGCCTGCAACAGCTCTTGCAAGAAGGGTCTTACCTGTACCGGGAGGTCCTACAAGCAATACGCCTTTGGGTATCCTTGCTCCCAGCTCGTTATATTTCTTTGGATCCTTGAGAAACTCAACAATCTCCTGAAGCTCTTCCTTTTCCTCATCAGCTCCGGCAACATCTGCAAAGGTGGTTTTCCTTTTTTCATCGGTCACACTCTTTATCTTTGCCTTTCCGAAGGACATGGATTTTCCTGCGTCTCCCATTCCACTGGATAGTCTTCTCATAAAATAGAGCCAGACCACAACAAAAATAACTATCAGTATGATCTCCGGAAGCAGATTGAACCAGAAGGAATTATCAGTTGCCTGCTTCCAGGTAAAGGTCATGGGTTCATCATTTTTCTTGTTATATTCCTGTACATAGGGATCGATCTGCTCGAGAAAAATAGATACGCTCGCAACTGTGGTGTTTATTTTTTCGTCGTTGGTCTTTATGATCTCCAGTCCGCCGGAACCAAAGTCGAGAGTATATTCCTTGACCTTGTTATCCTTGAAAAGATAAATAATCTCGGAGGTTGCCTTGTCTTCCTTAGGCTGCATTGAAAAAAATACCGAGATAATTATTATCAGAAGAATCGGGATACCAAGATATATCACGAGATTCCTGATCGTTTTCTTGTTCTCCAAGTGTGCGTCACTCCTTTTTTTATAATTATTCTTCGCTTATGTGTAAATCTCCGGTCTCAGGATACCTACGTATGGAAGATTTCTGTATTTTTCATCATAATCAAGTCCGTACCCGACAATAAAGCTGTCATCAACAGTCATACCTACATAATCTGCAGATATGTCAGCTGTTCTTCTTGAGGGCTTATCAAAAAGAGTACAGATACTGATGCTTGCTGGTCTGTATTTATCAAAAAGATAATTTCTGACATTGAAAAGAGTATTGCCGCTGTCAAGAATGTCCTCAACCAGAAGAACATCCCTGCCTTCTATGCTGCAGTCAATATCTTTTTTAATCCTGACGCATCCCGTTGAAACAGTACCGGCGCCATAGCTTGAGGCAGACAGAAAATCAAGAGTACATCTCAGATCTATCCTGCGGACAAGATCAGCAAGAAAAATAAAACTCCCCTTGAGAACACCGATTATGACCAGATCCTTCCCTGAATAATCAGAACAGATTCTTTCTGCAAGATCACAAACAATATCAGAAAGCTCCCTTTCATCCGCAAGAATACTCTCCATATCAGATCTCATTTCAAACACCTCTTTACAGCTCATTCACAGAAATATAAAAAACTTGTCTGGTTTTCTCTGAAATACAGCATCCCTGTGCAGGACCGATACCCTCTATCCAGAGTATCCGGGAACCGTCAGCCAATACTATTATCCCGTCCCTTTTTTCAGCAGGGATACGGAGTTCAATAAAATACTTTTTCAGCGTCTTTGTTATCTTTCTTCCGGGAAGGGCGAAATAATCACCGCTTCGCCTTGTTCTGAAAACAGCCGACAAAGGTATTGTATCATAATCCAGCGAATTATTAAACAAAAATTTGTTAATTTTTTTACCGTTGTTGAATTCGGCTATATTAATGTCCGAAATATCTATTTTTTTATCGTTAATAACTATCGCCGAATCACTGAAAGCAGATATCTCACAGGCTTTCTTCTCATTATAGCAAGACTCCTGTTTATCTATTATTCTCAGGTATCCCTGATTTGAAACAACGAAGAGGTCTTTTTTTATCTGAGTAGCGCCTCCCCTTTTGCATATATCCCGTATAAGTGAAATATGAGCAGAATCAGCCGAGGCATCAAAGGGCAACAGAAGAATCGAAACAGCCTGGGCAAAAACAGCGCTGTCTGATTTGTAAAGTATATCTGCTTTATATCTTATCCCGTAATTATCATTAACAAGTGCGCTTTTCAACAAGCTTTCTGCGTTAATGTAAAGTTCATCCGCCTGACATCTGAATCTATCCGACATCTCTGAAACCGTGTTATCAAAATCGGGGTTTATTTCCTTGAGGGTCGGGATAACATCCAGTCTGATTTTATTTCTTGTATATTCTCTTGTAAAATTGGTACTGTCACTGACATAGGAAAAATTATTATCCTTCATATATCTTTCTATTTCGCACCTTGGTATATTTATCAATGGACGAATTATTCTTCCCCTTACAGGAGGTATGCCGCAAAGACCTTTTATACCGCAGCCTCTTGTGATATTGAAAACAACAGTTTCTGCATTATCAGAAGCATTATGGGCAGTCGCTATCCTGGCATCAGACTGTAAGGCAGTTTCTTCAAAAAAATTATATCGGATCTTTCTGCCGCATTCCTCGGTTCCGATTCCTGCGGACTTTGACAGCTCAATAATATTCCTGCGGATAGATCTGAATTCTATCCCAAGCTCTGAACACAAAGCTCTGCAGAATTCTTCATCTCTGTCTGCTTCCTGTCCTCTGATCATATGATTAACATGACATGCGATAAGTTTCAGATTATATTTTTCCTTTACAGAAACAAGATAATGAAGAAGCGCACAGGAATCTGCACCTCCGGATAATCCGATAACAACCGTATCGCCCTTAGTCAGCATATTATATTTTTTTACGGTAAAGTTAACTTTATTCTCCACGTTGAAGCTCCTGTGTAGTAAATCTCATAAACTCTCCCTGCCAATGCAAGGGTACGGATCTCGTCTCTCCGTGACGATTTTTTGCAACTATGCATTGACCGCTGTTCATATCTACGCCTTCAGATGGAACTCCTCCGTTTTTGGTGCTTTCATAATATCCCTCTCGATAAAGAAAAAGAACAATATCCGCATCCTGCTCAATTGATCCTGAATCTCTGAGATCTGAGAGCTGAGGCTCATGTCCCTCTCTCTTTTCGCTTGCACGGGAAAGCTGCGAAAGAGTTATTACCGGAATATTGAATTCCTTTGCCATTATCTTCAGATTTCTTGTTATCTCTGAGATCTCCTGAACACGGTTATCAATTCGTCTTGATGAGTGCATAAGCTGAAGATAATCTATTATAACAAGATCCACATTTCTCAGCCTTCTCAGCTTTGCTTTCATTTCCGGAACTGTTATGCCGGGAGTATCATCAAGATATAATTCGGTTTTACTGAGTATATCTCCTGCTTCAATAAGCCTCGTCCATTCATCCTCACTTAACATTCCGGTCCTGAGCTTTGTTCCCTCTATCAGTCCCTCTGTGGAAAGAAGTCTCGAAGCAAGCTGCTCCTTTGACATTTCCAGTGAAAAAAACGCTACCCTTTTTTTAGATTTTACAGCAACGTGCTTGGCTATATTAAGAGCAAAGCTGGTCTTTCCCATACCCGGTCTTGCCGCAAGAAGTATCAGGTCCGAGCGGTTAAGTCCTGTTATTGTCTTATCCAGTGTGGATATTCCGGTAGACAAAGCTTTATAAATGTCACTGTCAGGAGAATTGAGCAGATCCAGTCTGTCAAAGGTCTCGAGAATTACAGTATTGATCCTTTCCAGTCCCTTTACACTCTGGTCTCCCCGGATATCAAATATCCTTTGCTCAGCTGAATCTATCAGTCTGGATACGCTGTCGTTAGGAGAAGAAGCATCGTCTATGATCTCTCTTGCAGAAAGTATCAGACTTCTTACCAGGTATTTTTCCCTGACTATTCCACAGTACTCATTGATCCTTGAAAGAGAAGGAACTATATCCGCAAGCTGGAGCATATAATTCTTGATGTTACCCTCTTCAAAGCCTTTTGTGGCTCTCAGCTGCTCAAGGACAGTAATAAAGTCAACGGATCTGTTCAGAGTAAACAGATCTATCATAGCCTGATATATAGCTTTATGATTTGACAAATAAAAGAAATCCGCTGTCGGCAATATTTCCATTACAGTGGAAAGACAATTGGAATCAAGCAATATTGATCCCAACACAGACTGCTCTGCCTCTGCACTATAGGGCATATTCAAGCCATCAACGGATACTATTGGAATATTGTCACTCATTTTTTCACCTCACAGGATGTCGGCCATCGTATAATTATAACCGACAGCTTTGTTCTTCTTTAATAT
The DNA here is from genome assembly GCA_947169745.1 of uncultured Clostridia bacterium. Lineage (GTDB taxonomy): Bacteria > Bacillota > Clostridia > Oscillospirales > Acutalibacteraceae > UBA1213. The sequence continues at coordinate 5,987 of CAMVQZ010000001.1, read as the reverse complement.
CAAAAGATTTGAGTCACAAGGCACCAGGCCTCATAAACTCAAATCTGCAGATGATATCAGTTTCCTTCCTCCTGAACCATAACCTTGACGTTTGCGGAAATTCCGGTATAAAGCTTTACTTCCGCATTAAAGGTTCCGAAGGATTTGATATCCGTTTCGAGCACGATCTTTCTTTTGTCAACATCGATATTGAATTCCTTCTTCAGACCGGCAGCTATTTCCTTGCTTGTGACCGAACCGAAAAGCTTTCCGCCTTTGCCGGCTTTACCCGTAAGCTTCAGGGTCTTTCCCTCAAGCATTGCTGCGTTTTCTTTTGCCTTTGCAGTGTCTGTATCTATTTTAAACTGCCTTGACTCTGCTGCATTTTTCAGTTCATTCAGAGCCTGGGCATCAGCCTGCTTCGCAAGCTTCCTCGGGAAAAGAAAGTTCCTTGCATATCCATCAGATACATTTATAAGCTCCCCTTTTTTACCCGAACCTTTTATATCCTGTAACAATACTACTTTCATTCAGAATTACTCCTTTTTATCATTTCTTATTCTTTTGTCTTTGAATTATTATCCGGCTTGAATTGAAGATCACTGATTATGGATATCAGTCTTTCCCTCGCCTCGGCTATGCTTACGTTCTCAAGCTGGCATGCAGCCATTGTGTGATGTCCGCCTCCGCCGAGAGCCTCCATTATAAGCTGAACATTGAGGTCTCCCAGCGACCTCGCTGAAATATTTACTGTCTTGGCAGTCTTATACATTACAAACGAAGCCTTCACATTCTCTATACCCAGAAGCTCATCTGCTGCCTGAGCGGATGCTATGCGGATATCAGGCGTTGTGCTGTCTGCACAGGCGATCGCACAACAATTAAAAATTTCCGCCTCGCTGATAAGCTTATATTTCACCTTGTAGGTATCAATCGAATTGGAGAACAGTCTCTTGACTTCAACTGTATCTGCACCATGGCTCCTGAGAAAGGCTGCAGCCTCAAAGGTTCTGACACCTGTCCTCAGAACAAAATTCTTTGTATCCAGCATGATGCCTGAAAGCATCGCTTCGCTCTCAAGCCTGCTGAGTGAATAATCCCCGAGATACTGTATTAGCTCTGACGTCATCTCACAGGCAGAGGATGCGTATGGCTCGTGGTGAAATACTACGGCATTGTCGATATGATTGACCATCATACGGTGGTGGTCGATAACAACTACCCTATTGCATCGCTCATATACGCCCTTCGATTCAAGAAAATTCGGAGAATGAGTATCAACAATTATCAGCAGTGTATGATCGTCTATCAGTGAAAGCGCTTCCTCTTCTGTCTTGAATATGCTCTCAAAGCCTGCTTCCTCAAAGGTTGTTATCAGAGGCTTTGCAAGAGTCTTCTGCCTGTCTATACAGATATATGCATTATGGTGAAGCCCCTTGACTACAGCACTCCACATTCCGATACAAGCGCCGACACTGTCCAGGTCGGAAAAACGATGACCCATAATAATGACGTTGCTGCTGTTATTGATATGATTTGAAAGTGTTGCAGCTATAACCCTTGTCCTGACCTTATCACGCTTCTCTATGCCCTTGGAAACGCCGCCGAAGAACTGGTATGTCTCTCCCTTTTTAACGGCTACCTGATCGCCTCCGCGCCCAAGAGCCATATCAAGAGCCTGTCTTGCCCAGTTTTCACTTTCCTTTACAGTTGAGCCGCCTCTGCCTACACCCACAGATATTGTTGCATTTATATCTTTGATCTTTATCTGTCTTATTTCTTCAAGTATCTTGAATTTTTCATCAATGAATTTTCTGACATTTCTTTCATCAATAAATGCAATATAACGTCCGCCGCTCATTTTTTTATAGAAACCGGTGGTCGTGCCTATCCACTGTGCTATTGCTTTCTCAACAAGAAGAGTAATGTGGCTGGCTTCCCCTTCCTCATTCTCTCTCTCGACCTCTTCCTTGTTATCAAACGCAATTATAGCAACAACTGGTTTCGTCATCAGGAATTCATCAGAATTGAGCTTATATTTATTATCATCTACAAAATAAACAATGGAGCTCTTCTCAGCCTTGACTCCGAATGCAATATACCAGTTACCATTCAGGAAGGTATCTGTGCCGTTGTCACTGTATATTGTGTGGATCTCCTTGCTTGTCAGATAATCCTCGATGGATCTCCCTAATTGAGAACTGTCTGATACTATTTTTTTCCGAAAAAGATCATTTACGGTTATGATCTCATTCTGCTCTCCGATTACAGCAACAGGAACGGATATCTTATTGATATTTTCAACACTGAAATCGTCCACCGCTGCCGCTGTTTTTGTAATGACCGTTGCTATATATCGCCGGTAATTTATCATCTCGAATACAACAATAAACAAAGCTGCAAGGGAAATAATAAGTTCGGCAACAAAAATATAATGGTTCCACCAGAATGAGACAAAAGCCATTATAAACATCGTCACAGACATTGCAAGAAACAACGGAGTAATAAACTTGTTACTGATCTTCAATCATTTACACCTCCTGCCAGATGGCAAGGATATTATTATCGTCCGATGGTTTTATTTAAAAGACCTCCCCGGCAAAAAATACGAACTCCTGAGCTTTCATATCAGATTTCTGTAATAACCGGGACTGCTGATCCTATCAAACCTCCATTATAATCGGCAATATCATCGGACTTCTTCTGGTCTTGTCATAAAGAACCTTTGAAAGCTCATCTCTGATATTATTCTTTATTACACTCCATTCGTGAATGCCCTGCTTATCGCAATCCTCAAGAGCTCTCATTACCGCATTTCTTGCTTCCTCCATAAGCGGCTCGCTCTCGCGGACATATACAAAGCCTCTCGAAACAACATCCGGACCAGCTACTACCATTCCGGTGCCTCTTTCCAGAGTTACAACCACAACAATAAGACCATCCTGTCCCAGATGCTTTCTGTCTCTCAGAACAATGCTTCCGACATCTCCTACGCCGAGACCATCGACAAGTACTTTTCCTGACGGAACACTTGGAAGCTGCTTCATTGAACTCTTGCTGAGCTCTATCACGTTTCCTATATCACCGATAAAAATATTACTTCTGGGCATACCCATATCCATCGCAAGGTTTGCATGCTTGACCAGATGCTTTTGCTCTCCGTGTACAGGGATGAAATACTTCGGTTTCGTCAGTCCCTGGATTATTTTCAGCTCTTCCTGACAAGCGTGACCTGAAACATGGACTTCATACATTGATTCAGATGCGATCTTGCAGCCGTGCTTCATAAGCTCATTAACAACAGAGCTGACCATTTTCTCGTTGCCTGGAATGGGATTTGCTGAGATTATAATATAATCATCCGGACCAACCTCTACCTTTCTGTGATCGGAGTATGCCATCCTCGAAAGTGCAGACATGGGCTCGCCCTGGCTGCCGGTGGTTATAAGAACGACCTGATTCTTTGCATACTGCCCCAGCATATCTATATCTATCACAAGCCCCTCCGGAACATTGACGTATCCCAGTTCTGAGGCAATTGTCATATTATTAATCATGCTTCTGCCGGAAAAAGCAACTTTTCTTCCGTATTTATGAGCACAATCAAGTATCTGCTGGATCCTTCCCAGATTAGATGCAAAAGTGGCTATAATGATCCTGTCATTTTCTGCTTCTTTGAAAAGCATATCAAAGGTATGTCCGATATTCTGCTCCGTGAGTGTATATCCTCGGCGCTCGGCATTTGTAGAATCAGCCATAAGCGCAAGCACACCCTGCTTTCCAAGCTCCGCAAATCTTGAAAGATCTATCATTTCGCCGGTAGTCGGAGTACAGTCTATTTTGAAATCTCCTGTATGGATTATTGTTCCTGCGCTTGTGTTTATCGCAACACCTACAGAATCCGGTATGGAGTGATTGACGTGAATAAACTCAATACCGATCCTGCCCAGCTTTATCCTCTGTCCTGCTTTTACCACATTGAGCTTTGCCTTGCTCTGAAGGCCGTGTTCCTTAAGCTTACTGCTTACAAGGCCAAGAGTAAGAGCTGTTCCGTATATAGGAACATTCATTTTTTTCAGAAGATAAGGAATAGCTCCGATATGATCCTCGTGTCCGTGAGTCAGAACAATTCCTTTTATTTTATCCTTGTTCCTTTCGATATAAGTAAAATCCGGAATGACCAGGTCAACGCCCAGCATATCTCCATCCGGAAATGCCATTCCGCAGTCAAGGAGGAACATATCGTCCTCACATTCAAATAATGTGATATTCTTGCCGATCTCATTGAGACCGCCAAGGAAGGTTATCTTTACCGTTGGTTCACTTTTCTGAAGATATGCCTTTCTCGGCTTGAATTCACTGCTGATCTTCCCTGCAGTTCCACTCTGATAATCCTTTCTTGTGCTCTTTGTATCAGCAAACAGGCTTTTTCCGCTCCTCAGCTGCTGATCTGAAAGCTTGGAATCACGTGTATATCTTTCAAATAAGGCTGCATCATTTTTCGTTGTGCGCCTTTTCTGAATCTTCGAAGAAGTCCTGCGATAATTTGCATCCTTTAAATTCTTATTCTTTCCGTTTCTGGATGCACCTTTTTTATTGTAATCTGATAACACTTAATTACCTCCTTTTATTTTGTTCAGACAAAGCCATCATGTCTGTTATCGGAACATGAAAAACGGCTTTGATAGCCCCACAGAAAAAACAGCAAAATAATCCCGTTCAATGCTGCTGATACTAAAGGCTTATACGTCTGTTTTTTGTTATATGCATACTATCCGAACATAACTATACTTGTATTTTACTCTTACTTGCTGTTTATGTCAATAGTTTTAAGCTACATAGAAAAAGCTTCTTAGGCTCCCCTATTTATATATTTCGCTCACGGCCGATATACGGTTAGTGGGCAACATTATACTGTTTGCTGTTACGATTAAGCCGGAGAACAGAAAATTAAAAATGGAAACTCCGGTTGTTACTATGCTACTTTTCATTGTAAGCTTATGCGTAACGGATATTCCTATAGGCTACCGATTAGAAAGACTACAAAAGCAGGCGCTCAGTGCAGAGAGAATGAAAATCCGGAAGTCGGAATGGGACAGCCGCGTATAGCTGCCTGTGAGGGCTGCGGCGGCGAGGGGTGAGAGCATTGTCTGAGGCGGTGAGCGCCGGATGCCGCGCCGCGAAAGTATATGTACACACGACCGAGCGAATGAAATGAGCGACTACGCGAACACGGGTGCAGCGTCGACGCTGCCGAATCGTTCAGTGCGAGCACGCACCGAAGCTGCCGTGGTTGAAATTCATGGTGCGGTGATGTATAATGATGTAAAAAAAGCATAGGATGGTTATTGATGAAGAAAATTGAACTATTTACAGACGGCGCCTGCAGCGGAAACCCTGGACCCGGTGGCTGGGGATCGATTCTCAGATATAACGGACACACAAAAGAACTGTCAGGAGGCGAGGCTCTTACAACGAATAACAGAATGGAGCTTACGGCTGTTATCGAGGGACTGAAAGCTCTGAAGGAACCCTGTGAAGTATCTGTTATTACCGACTCCCAGTATGTATGCAACGGAATTACAAAGGGCTGGGCTGTAAAATGGAAAAATAACGGATGGAAAAAGCCGGATAAAACTCCGGCAAAAAACCCTGAATTGTGGGATGAGCTTCTTGCCCTTCTTGATATCCATAATGTCCGCTTCACCTGGATTAAGGGGCATAACGGACATCCGGAAAACGAAAGATGTGACAGGATGGCAGTTGAAGAATCAAAAAAATATCAGTAAAAAAATGACCCGAGGCATTGAAATGACCCGGGTCGTTTTCAGCTTTTATATCAACAGACTTTCTGCATAATCATATTTCGATAAAATCATCATCCGAGCTGTCGTTTTTCTTCGACTTCCGCTGTTTTGGCTGGACTTTATCCTTTTCTTTTTCCTTTTCCTTATCCTTATCCTTATCTGTCGAATAGTATTCGTAGTAATAATAATTTGAATATTTGG